>JBGFRR010000041.1:0-33225 GCA_041695045.1 Bacteroidota bacterium | reverse complement strand
CTACTTATCCCTCCCACTGTCAGTATTGCACAGGAGAAGAGTGAATTCCTCTGCTCCTCCTGCAAACAGCCGAACAACCCGGAAAACAACTTCTGCACGTCCTGCGGCAAAGAGTTGAGTGATGAGACGGTGGAGCTTGTGGACAAACAGCCATTCACCTTCCGCGAACCGAGTCGGCTTTTCTCCGTGCCAAGCGCCACGGTGATCCCGGAGTTGGCCATCGGCATGACGTTGGGGAATTCCTTCGGCCAGCAGGAGCCGCAATCGTTTCTTGGCACTGCCAGTATCGGCATCGGGAATGTTGCCGAGCTTGAGCTGAACACCGGCGGCATGGTGGGCAACATCATCGCCGGAACGACGAGGATGAGCACCTGGGCATTCAAAGTGCAAGTCTACGGCGGTAATAAGCAATGGCCCGCGGCAGCGATTTCCCTGCGTAGCTCGAACGATTGGGACGAGGCGCAATTCGACGGGCGAGTCTTGCAAACATCTGCCGAAGGATTGTACAACGCAGGACTCCGCTGGTTAGATTATCGCATGCGGCTCACCACCGCGACCGTATCATTGACGCATTCCCTTTCTCCGCCCTTGGCTGGCAGTGTCAGCATCGGCTTTTCCGACATACGGCGCAAAAACGTGTACGTGCAGTGGGCCAACTCGCCCTAGCGGTTCGACTCCGACGTGCGCAGGCACAGCCAGTTCCAATACTCGGCCGGCATCGCCTATACACTGAACCCCCGGACGAAAGTCATCGTCGAGGCGCAGACGATCCCGTTCTTCGACGTAAACGTCGCGAACCGGGAGTTGGTCTTGAAGCACATGTACGTTGGCGCGGCGGGCATTCGGTTCGCGTTAAGTCGGGCTTTCACGCTCGATAGCGGCATCCGTTACCAGAGCAACTTCATAGGCCTCGCCGATACACAGATGCGGGTCGCACTGAACGGGATCTTTGTAATACCGATGTGAGATACTGGAGTAGTCACATGCTTCGATCGTTCATCCCACTTATCATAATTGCCGTGGGGTTCGGCTGTAGTGATCTTGGAATAGAACCTCTTCCAGAAACCCAGTATTACTGGTCAAACGAAAAACAAATCTTCTTGACGAAGGATCGGTCTTTCGCTATCGTCGTCTATACCGATGCATCGGAGCGTTATAGAAGGTTTCAGTTCCGAAATAAGAGATACGAACCCCTCAGAACAGTCTTGGCCGAGCATGGTGTTGATCTCTCCCGCGCCGAATGGTATTCCTTTGGATATAGGAACTCGGACGGTGGAATTCTCTTTCCAACAAATCGCATTTCCTTCTCTTTAAAGGAAGGCATTCAACAAACTGAATTCGATAATCTCTTTCGTGGTCTCGCTACGTACGACACAACCCATTACGGAACAGTGATGCTTAAAGTTATTGGTCAGGAAGGCGACGTCTTCGGAGTTGCTAATAAGATTTATGAGAGTGGCATCGTGAGATATTGCCACCCAGATTTCCTCATACAAATTACTCTTCCATAAGACACGGAAGATCTCGATCCGTTGGTGCGGATAGCCTTGAACGGGATTTTTGTGATACCGATGTGAGACTTTGAACAGAACTTGTTCGGAGGACGTACAATGAACTACCGACAGCTTATCACCGCCTTAATCTTTTTTGTCCTTTTCTGCCCGTGGATTCCAGTCGATGCGCAGTGGATCAGAATCAATGGACTGGAAAACAAATTCATTAAAACATGGCTGATCCATGACAACACAATCTATGCAGGCGGTCATTGGAGTGCACTCTATCGCTCCACAGACCGCGGGACGACATGGTCAAAGATTCCGCTATCCTCTCGCCCGGCCGATACCATCTTGGCACTTGCCGGCAACAGATCGTTCGTCTTTGCAGGAACAAATGGGTGGGGACTGTATCGGACGAGTAACCGGGGTGACTCCTGGTCTCAAACGAACGGACCAAGGTCTGGAGGTTGGGCTATAGGTTCGCTGGTTTCCCATGACACAACGATCTTCGCAGCTTCATTTCGTGTTTGGCGTTCAACCGATCATGGCAACTCGTGGATGGATTGGAGTTCAGGGCTTCCTTCTCCCCCGTTGTCGCATATTCAGGGTCTTGCATTCGATGGGTCAAGACTCTTTGCAGCGCTCGATTTTCAACAGGGAGTGTACTTGTCGCCTGCCGACAATCCGTCGTGGAAGCCTGTTGGATTGACGGGCATGTGGGATAATTTGTTAGCAGCCATTGACACCAATGTGTTCGCGGGAACGAGTTCAGGAGTGCATCTCTACAGCGGTTCAGGTACGACGTGGCTCCCCCGCAACAACGGACTGCCTTCAGGGTCAAAGGTCTACGCCTTGGTCGCAGTCAGGAGAACACTCTTTGTAGGCGTTGCAGGAGGAGTTTACAAATCTGAAAACCTTGGCCAAAGCTGGCAACAAGTTAACGATCCAAATATTGCTGGGTTATCAGTGTATGCACTTGGCGCTACCGAAACCGACCTTTTAGCAGCAACAAACAACGGCTCCTGGCGTCGATCACTTTCTGAGGTTACGTCAGTTGAAGATATAGGACAAGTTCCACAACACTTCCACCTCTATCAAAACTACCCAAACCCGTTCAACCCTTCAACAGAGATCAGATATCAGGCGTCAGAGGTCAGTCACGTCAGTCTGAAGGTGTATGATGTTCTGGGAAGAGAGGTGGCAACGCTGGTCGATGGCGAGGTGGAAGCAGGCCATCATCGGGTGCAGTGGAATGCGGAAGGACTGCCGAGCGGAGTGTACTTTTACCGACTTGAGGCCGGGAGTTTTGTTAGGACGAAAAGAATGGTCTTCGTGAGATGAAAAGAGAGTGGCGATATACAAGTGCTGCTTTTGTTCTGCTTCTGTTCGCTTCGTGCGACAGGGTTGTTGAGTTAGACGAGGGAGAGCTCAACCCCGGCAACCTGGCTGAGGTGAAGGTTGTCTTTGACATCGTCAATCCGGGATATTGGACCTGGAAGGACGAGGTTCTTTTGTTCTCGGATGGCAACGCCGCCTTTCGCAGGCTAGAAGGAGAGGAGATGCCTGCTTCGTCGCGCAGGCTCAGTGCGGGGGAATTAGAATACATCAAAGGCCTCTTTCGACATTTCCACAGGCTCAGAGCATCATACCTCGATGATCGCTACAAAAACTACTCGCGCTACAGTATTATTCTGACGTACGAGAGCGGCATCAAGAAAACTGTGGTCTGCGATAATTCAGTTTACGATCACCAGACCCTGGATTCCCTACGGTATTGGGTTCTTCGTCCTATCGTGAGAGCGCTGAGTGATCTGCGGACTTCGTTGGTGGGCGAAGTACGGTTTGCAGAAAAGTTGGAATTCGACCTTCGTCCTGAAAGAACCGTCGTCAACCTCGATGAGCAGATCGTTCTTGTATACCGGGTAATAAACAAGACGGCTCAGGATATCACCCTTGCTTTTGCAAACCAGCAACAGTTGGGGTACAAGGTGTATTACAAAGGACGCTTGATAGCCTTTTCTCCTATGATCTTTCAACCAGCAGGCTCTTCCTGGGTCATACCTACGAGCTCTGAAGGAGTGAAGAAATCACATTGGCTTCAGCAAATCATCCACGATGAATATGAGTATGGGGACAAAAAGGTCAAAAGCGGAATCTATACGATCGTCCAATACCTGCTTGATGGGAATTCTCCCTACCGCTCGACGGACATCGCCATTACAGAGGTTGGAGGTGAGCCGCTTCAGGCCAGAGCGATCAAGAGCCTCGTCAGGCCGCGGGAGCTGATCTACGAGCTGAACAACCGCGTCTCACGAGAATTCAGTTTTACATTCTCTCTTGATAGGCCTGTCGGATACAAGATCACTTCGCTCGAAACTGGAGCAGTGGTTCGTGCCGACAGTTCGGGTGCGCCGAAAACACACCGGATCGCTATTCCGCCCCTCAGCGACTATCTGTTCTCCGAGCCGTGGAACGGCAGGGACTCCGAAGGGAATTTCTTGCGACGGGGACGGTATCGGCTCGAGATGTGGCTGATTGGCCAACAGCCGGATTTCCGGGCGACGAGGGAGTTCTGGGTGTTTTGAACATGAGTATGAGCGTTTAGGAGCCTTGAATTATCTAGCGGCTTGGGACGTTCGGCGCGCCAAAATTTTTGGACGATGTGAAGCCAAAACCGGCATCACAGCTTTTGATGGCCTTGTTCGCGAGGTCATGACGCAAGAGCCTTATGCCTCGGCGAGGCGAGTTTTTGGATCGTTGATAATGGCTCTTCCCATCGGGGAGAAGCTGCCACACAGAGACTGAAAGCCCAATGGCCTAACCTTGTTTTGGTACACTTGCCAGTTGGCTGAATCAAATCGAAATCTATTTCTCAATTTTGCAGCGCAAAGTTCTGACTCCCAATGACTTCAATTCTCTGGATGATTTGGCTCAAACAATTACTGAATTCCGAAAACGCTATGAACGAACCGCAAAACCATTCGAATGGAAATTCACAAAAGATGATTTATCGAAACTGATGAAAAAGCTCTCATCGCAATCCAATTCACTGGTATGTGCAGCATAAAAATACGTCGCCGAATTTATGAGGTAGAGCACTAAGGTATGTGAGATGAAAGACACCACGGTCACAATCATACTTGTTCTGAGCGCGCTCTTATCCGCTTCCTGCGACATTCTGGAACCGCAAGCAGTTGACGCACCTGCCTCCATACTCTATACGGTCGCAGGCGGGTTTGAAGGCGGGCTCCATACTAAACTCTCGATCTCACCCACCGGCTTCACAAGGCTGGAATCGACCTACCCCGTCCTGGAACGACAACTGAGTGAGCAAGAACAAGGAATGCTTCTCGAAGCGTTTCGCGGATTCAAAGAACTGCGGGAGGAATTCCCGGACGTGTGCAGGGACGATTTCATCTATACCATCGAGCGTGTCGGAGAGGATTACTCCAAGCGCGTGGTCATCAGCGGTTGTGCCATGGCCCAGCTCAAAGACTCTGACCCCTCAGCAAAGAAAATCCACGGAATCGTCACGCTGCTTGCAGCCCTTGCGAAAAACATGTACGATACTCAAGCGCCCTGGATCGGTTTGACGGCCAACTTTTCAATCGATGCCGAAGTCTATGGGCTCGGTGAACCGATTACGTTGACGTATCGCGTCTTCAATCACACGAACAAAGAGCGCGGACTCTATTTCAAGAATCAACAACAATTCTCGTTCTGGGTCTACAAGCCGAATATCCCATCGTTCCATTATTTCTTCCCAAACCTACGCGCGCCGGATTCAACCCCACCGTCGCAAATCATCCTGCAACCCGGCGAAACAAAAGAGCTTCTGTACCGATGGGACCAGACCGTTACCACTCCTACAGGAGCAGCCTCGAAGTTAGCCGTGGGTTCATATCGTATTGTCCTGCGCATGCTGGCGGGAGACCTCCCGTCGCACGTATTCTCGTTTGATGTGGTAGACCGGGCAATTCCCATCGGTGGCGACATCATTCCGGACTGGAGTGGGGAGGATCTCAGCTCGCACTCATACAGCTTCATGCTATCGATCTTCAATTGGACCTCGTCGCGTATCGTCCTGCATTTCCCCAACAGCCAGAGAATCTTTGTTCGACTCTACGACCTCGATCGACCTGAGCCGGGTCAGCTCATCTATGAAGGCCCGCTGGAACGCGACTCGCAAGCTACACAAGTAGCGCTCGAGCCCGGTCAAACGAAGGTGTTCTCTCACGTGGTTTCAAAATCTTCCATCAGCAAAGGATCTTATTGGACGTTCGCGAAGGTTACGTTGCTCTGCTCCGATTTCGAATTCTCAAGTGAAGCACAACTCAGAATCTTCCGCTAATTCAGGAGGTGGTCATGAGTGCACCAAGTAAGCTCACACTTTCTTATCGGTGCAAGTCCGATGCAGGTAAAGACTCCGCCTCTGGCGGATCAGCCCGCCACCCCGCCGCAGGCGGGCACGGGAGGAGGTAACGAATCTCGTGAAGCCAGAAGAAGGGAGACATCAGACCGTAACGAGAGTGAACACATTGAGCCCTGAAATAACCATCGTCAGAGAAGCTGACCCAGTTCATGGATGGGGAAAGCCGTCCCGCCCTGCGGGACTCGTATCGCTTTGGTGAGACAGGAGCAGTTCTCTCGGGGTCTGAGGTGACGGTATGATGCCAAAGGGAAAGAGTGGGAACTTGGGAGACCCGCTTACTGTCCCCGAAGTGGGATTGAGAGCTTTCAACGCTGAACACAGTGGAGAGAGCGCTGACGGTAAGTCGGGAGTCGGATCAGTCCATAGTAGAGGGAATCCCGCCAAGGCGGGACGAAAGCAGGATGCGTCTCAGAGGCAAGAGACCCTCGAAGGGGCTGACAAGGATATACAGTGCGACAGGGAAACGTCGTCCACCCATCGAGGTGGAGTAACGACGGCGACGAAACTGGAGCGCATAGGTGTGATTGCCATGATTCAGATATGGCGAGTGATGATACTTGCTGCTGTAGCGGTGATGGTGATGCAGATGAGCTGCACGAGCGTGGTTGGGCCAATCGATTTCGACCCTCCCTCCCCGCCACCTGAACAAGTCAGCGAGTGGGATTTGGTGGGATTGGAGGGTGAAGAGGTCTCAGCAATTGCCGTTGTTGCTTCTAAGCCGTGGGTTATTTTTGCCGGAACGATGAGCGACTTTAGTGCTGGCACACGGGGCAAGATATTCCGCTCGAACGATTGGGGAAGAACGTGGAGAGAAGTCGCACGGGATGTCTCTGTTACACGGATCGTTGTCGACCCCCAAAATCCGTCTATTGTCTACGCTGGTCTTGCGTGGGTGAATTTTACGGCACCTGGCGTGATCAAATCAACCGATGGTGGCTACAAGTGGTTCGAAGCAGGTTCGGGAATGTATTTCCATGAGAGCGGCATAGGTGAGCTGGCAATCGATCCTGTGAATACAAACGTTCTGTATGCGGGCGAGAGCGGCTTTTTTGGCGGTGCGTTGTATAAGACGACAAACGGAGGTCGATCTTGGTTCGGCATTCCTGATGAACAGCCGTATCCATTAGGAGAAGGCGTCACAGCAGTGGCAATCGATCCGTCAAATACAAATACCGTTTATGCTGGTGTTGCCTGGAGCGGCCGGGTGTTCAAGTCAACAGACGCCGGCGATTCGTGGATAGTAACAAATCTTCCAGAAGGAGGAATTGTAGACTTGCTTGATGTTAATCATTATCTACCTAGCACCCTTTTTGCCGCTACGCGCAGTAATGGATTCTATCGCTCAAGCGATTCAGGTCTTAGCTGGGAGAAACTACGCTTTGGGTTCATTGACGACCGTGGCCTCTATGCGGGTGTGGTTGATCTTTCTCTGATATCCCAAACAAAAATCATCTGCACGGGAATTCTTGCGCGAGATACAGTTGGTGTTTTCCTCAGCGTCGACGCTGGAGATAGCTGGGGAAGGCTTGGACAAGATGTACGCCCATTTGGATCACTTGTATTGGATCGCGTGAACGGTTTTCTATATGCAGCATATGGTGGCATTTACAGACGAAAAATTTAAGGGAATTGACATGGGAAGGGTTGCCTATGCCTTGGTACGAGAGATCACCACCATATAACGGATAACAATAGAGGGCGCCCTGAGCGCTTCTCAGTTGTTTCAATACCGCGCCAACGGATCGAAGAACTCGTGCACTTTGAGGAGAATCATTCATAACCCTTTCACGTGAGAAAGAATTATCGCTATGAAATTACTATTGCGACGCTTTCAAGTTTGTGCGGCGTGTATGCTTGTCCTGCAGTTCAGCTGCACGGAGATCGGCGTTGGACCAATCGATTTCGACCCTCCCTCCCCGCCACCTGAACAAGTCAGCGAGTGGGATTTGGTGGGATTGGAGGGTGAAGAGGTCTCAGCAATTGCCGTTGTTGCTTCTAAGCCGTGGGTTATTTTTGCCGGAACGATGAGCGACTTTAGTGCTGGCACACGGGGCAAGATATTCCGCTCGAACGATTGGGGAAGAACGTGGAGAGAAGTCGCACGGGATGTCTCTGTTACACGGATCGTTGTCGACCCCCAAAATCCGTCTATTGTCTACGCTGGTCTTGCGTGGGTGAATTTTACGGCACCTGGCGTGATCAAATCAACCGATGGTGGCTACAAGTGGTTCGAAGCAGGTTCGGGAATGTATTTCCATGAGAGCGGCATAGGTGAGCTGGCAATCGATCCTGTGAATACAAACGTTCTGTATGCGGGCGAGAGCGGCTTTTTTGGCGGTGCGTTGTATAAGACGACAAACGGAGGTCGATCTTGGTTCGGTATTCCTGATGAACAGCCGTATCCATTAGGAGAAGGCGTCACAGCAGTGGCAATCGATCCGTCAAATACCAATACCGTTTATGCTGGTGTTGCCTTGAGCGGCCGGGTGTTCAAGTCAACAGATGCAGGGTTAACATGGAGAGTGATTTTCCCAAGCACGGGTGGTATTGTGTACTCATTGGCAATAGACAAGGCAAAGACACAGAGTGTTTACGCCGGCCTTTGGTTGAACGGGTTAATCTATTCCAAAGACGGGGGTAAAACGTGGATGAAACCCAGTGGGTTACCGGATTCACTTACGGTTTCGCCAATTAAACTGTATAATTCACATACTCTTTTCTTGTCTGGTAACTGGCACGATAACGGTGGAGTGTATCAATCGACGGACGGAGGAGTTTCCTGGACGTACATAGGTATTGACTCCAGGCGTGTCGGAGCGTTACAAGTGGATCGAAAAAACCATTTTCTCTACGCGGCGAAGGGTGGAATTTACAGGTGGAGTATAAAAACAAACTGAGCATGCAAGAGGCAAAGATGCGTCACCGTGAGAGTTCACCTCCTATTCTTCACAAGGAAAGATCAGGGCGCCCTTTTGTTTTACCACATCCAATCTAATGATAACATTTCTTTTCGAAAGGAAAAAGCTATGAAAACCATTGTCAAGCAATCCTGCCATCGGATTGCGTTCACCATCCTCCTTGGCGTGCTCTCCATATCGGCCTATACCCCGGCTCAAATCTTGCAAGAGAGAGTGAAACGGGGGATGTGGAAAGGAGAAGAAATCGAATACGTTGACCGGCAGGTAAGTATCAAGGTGAAGCCGGGAGTCAGCAAAGCACAGCTAACGCCCGCCGTAGAAATGCTGCGGAGCAGGTTTCTCGAAGAGATCGATGTCCTGCGTTGGACAGTGATTGAGCTTCCCGAGAGAACCGATGTCTTCGACGCCATTAGTGTGCTTGAGAAGAATCCGCTCATTGAAAAGGCGATTCCTGTTGGCACAATCTACGCGCACGTGTTGCCCAATGATCCATACTTCCGCGGGACTTCACCAGCAACATATCCCCATCAGTGGGGATTGCGCAACATGGGACAGTCACCGCCCGGAGGAACTGCAGGAGCCGACATCAAAGCGGAAGACGCGTGGGACATTACAACCGGAAGCTCCAACGTGCTTCTGGCAATTCTCGACTCCGGGATTCCGCTGCGAGCATCGGACCTTGGTTTGTCTCATCCAGACTTGAATGATGCAAATAAGATTATCCTTCGGGCCGATTATACGGGAGATGGACAGAGCGTGAGAGACCGGAACGGTCACGGAACACACGTTGCTGGCATCGCGGCTGCGATGACCAACAACGGGGAAGGTATCGCCAGAGTGGCGTGGAACAGCCGCATATTGGTTTATCAGGTGTTCGACTCAGTTGGTAGTGGTCCTTGGTCTGCTTTCCGCAACGCTACCCGCGATGCAGTTGATTACCAAAGGAACAATCTGGGAGTGAAGGTCGTGATCAACTTCAGCGGGGGTGGCGGCACTTCACGAAATGAAGAGGCAGAGGATGCTGTCTCGTATGCGAATCAGCACGGGGTGTTGATGGTGATCTCGGCGGGGAATACCCATCCGACCCGCAACCCCGATACGCTTGTGGAGTATCCTGCTCGCTACTCTCTCACATATTCAAACGTGATCGCGGTAGCAGCGACGGATCATAATGACAATCGAGCAACCTACTCTGGAAGAGGCTCGGCGCTCAATGTCTCGGCACCGGGAGGTTACGGCGGGTCTCCAAGTGCAGATGATATTTTCTCGACAACGCCAAACTATCCATTTTATTGGGAATCACAAGGAGTTGGCAGAACCTATGGTTATATGTCCGGTACTTCCATGGCAGCGCCACATGTTGCCGGGACCGCGGCGTTGTTGTTATCAGTTAATTCATCCTTAACACCATCGCAGATACGCAATACACTTCAGCTATCGGCAGATGACAAAGGCACAGTCGGTTTTGACACTCTCTATGGCCACGGCCGCATCAATGCCAACAAGGCGGTCCGCAATCTTTATGTTCCACAAGTCTACGCAACAATTCAGGAAGCGTTAAACGTTGCCAAGAGTGGCCAAACAGTCGTTGTTGCTGCTGGCAATTATTCGTATAGCAGCAATCTTACAATTCCTAGCGGCATTACCTTACAGTTGAATTACGGTGTTACACTAAGCTTCACTGGTTACTACAAACTCACTGTCAACGGCTCGCTGGTAGCAAACGGCGCAACCCTTCAGGGGAATGGCACCAGCGGTTCTTGGTTTGGGATCGAAGTCAATAATTGGGCTTCTACTCAGGTAAATGGTTGGACCATAAAGGATGCACAATACGGCATTTTACTGACAAATAATAACCTCGCGTACCTTGCCAGTAATAGCCTTCGGAATAATTCGTATGGAGTATATGTCAGTAACTACTCGGATCCGACTTTCATTCAGAATGGGTTCACCGGTAACGTGCTGGATGTCTTCGGGGATAATACATCAGTACCGGACTTTGGATCTGCACCAGGTTCTGGCTATAATAGCTTCCGCAGTGGTCAGCAGGTTTCATCCTGGTATCCTGGGACGATCTTTGCCATGTATAACTGGTGGGGAAGTTATCCACCAACACCCAATGTCTCCCCCAACGTCGACTACTCTAATGCACTTTCCTACGATCCAAACCCTTCACTGAGAATTGTACCATTGTCGACTCATAATCTGTTACCTCAAGCAAAAGTTGCGGCAGAGGTAACAACAACCGACGAAAGCCTTTCCGCGCTGAATCGCGCTCACAGGTTGTATGTTTCAGGTAACTACGCTCAAGCGCTTGCGGCGTTTGAGGCGGTTGTGGCACGATTCCCTCTCACGTTTGCCGCCAAGCGGGCCGTAGTGTTCATTGAGCGGTGTCTTGAACGGTTGAATCGGTCAAGTGATATTCTCTCAACACTGCAGGCATTCTCTCAGCAGCACGGTGCCTCACTTCTGGGACCATTTCTGGAGACCCGGAAAGCTGAAGCACTGGCACGCAGTGGGCAGTATGCGAGAGCTTTTGAGCAGATCAAGAAGGTCTTGGCAAGCATATCGGACACGCTTGACCATAAGCTTGCGCTCTACAATGCAGGGCATTTAGCATGGTACTACCTCAACGACAAAACGGCGGCAGAAGGATATTTCCGTGAATTGATCCGACGCTATCCCTCTGATGCGTTGGCTCGCTCGGCGTTGGTTACACTGGAGCCAGGGAATAAGTATGCGGTGAGTAAGCGGTCAACGAATGAAGCACCGATTGAAGAGACATACAATGCAGGCCTGTTGTTACAGAACTACCCCAACCCCTTCAATCCATCGACGGTTATCCGCTTTACATTGTCCGAAGCGGGTCATACATCTCTGAAGGTCTTCGACCTTCTCGGCCGTGAAGTGGCAACGTTGGTTAACGAGCATCGCACCGCCGGCTCGCATCAGGTGGTGTTCGATGCTTCTGCACTGCCGAGCGGGATGTATTTCTACAGGTTGGAAGCCGCCGGTGTTTCAGCTATTCAAAAGATGGTGCTGGTGCGATAAAGGGGTAACTGCACATAACACGGCAAATCCCGAAGGGATCACTTTGTGACAACGACACTCCCTTAATTGAAAAGGAGAATCGAGCATGCGCACAATAACTCATGGTATCGTTCTATGTATCCTCGTGGGAATCAGTTCGAGCGTACTTCATGGGCAGTACTTCGGCGAGCGGGTTCTCGAGAAGTCCTTTGAACAAACCGAATTCTTCTTCACCCCCTCATCCCTTACTCCGCTCGGCATCGGAGGATTCCACGGTGTCGCAGCAGGGTTTTTCGACGACCGGCTTTCATGGCTTGCCGTGAACCCTGCGTTTTTCTCAATCGACAGCCTTCGTGATCACTATGCCTACCTCGACTTTCGCAGCGTGAGCCAGATCCGCAGTCCATCGAATGTCTATTACCCGATGTATGACTATCGTGTCGCGGCTGAGATCGCATGGATGCCTTATCCCCGCTATTTCTACAACGAGCGGAAGGAGCTTCGGCCTGTCTTCTCAGGCGCATATCTCACTCGGCCCTTGCCATCGGCTCTGCCTGATCTCTTCGCCGGTATTACGTACCAAATGATTTTTCAGGACGACAAGTACTACCCGATACCGCATGACATCTATCGATCTGTGCTCGGGTATGATTACTCGGGGGCCCGAACGGCGGCAGAGAACTTCCCGATCGTCGATCGCTACAAGGGAAGCGACGACATCCATCACCTCGCGCACCTCGTTTCCTTTTTCAGCGCCTATAACCTGACCGAGGATCTTCAGATAGGCTTGAAGCTCGGACGAACATCGTTTACCCGTGACGGGTCGTTTGGTTCGCAGAACCTTTGGGACGGATACTATAACCCAAACTACAGGTCTCTCTGGGGCAACATGGAATCCCGGTCTCAGGAATACAGTCACTGGGATCTCACCGCGGGCGTACGCTTCCGCTTCTCCGAGAGCAACGTGCTCGGAGCAACGCTCGGATACCTGACGGGGAACGCCAAGCAGAATCTAGGACGGACGGATACGTCGTTCTACGGGACCGGAACACCGGGAGTCGGACCGAATTGGAGCTACTACATGCGGTCCGGCTTGACGGAGCAGGATTGGGAACATAACGGTCGAACGATGTACGGGGGCCTGCAACTCAATCGACAACTCTCCCCCACCGTATCGTTCAACCTCCTGTATGGTTTTAGCGGACAGAACATCGACATCGACCTTGCATCCTCGATTTCGGATACTTCATACAACAGCTATCGGTATCGGTATCAGGATACTCTCGTCTCACGATCGGAGGGGTATTATCGACTCATTGATGCCAGGACTGGAGGTGGAACCAAGACAAGCAGTGCACACCGCTTTCTTGCGTCGGTTCATTGGAAGCCACAGAAAAGTACGAGTGTTTCCATCGGGCTGCAGCTTGAGTTTCAGCGGAGTGAGACACGCACCGATGAGCGGGTCCTTGCTCGACGCGGGTCTCACTATAGCTATTCCTCTGACCGATACGGAAGTTCCTGGTTCGACAAGACGGTTGAGGACAAGGACCTTCGCTGGACGTTCAACACCAACGTCACTACCCTGCAAATCCCCATCGTGTTTCAATGGCAGATGTCGGATTGGTTTCATGCGATGGTCGGCGTCAGCAGAACAATGGCAAGCTGGGAAATTGAAGATGTCACCCTTGCGCTTTTCCGTCTGCGAGACCGCAAAAGCTCTGGCGGGAACGAGAAAAAGGAGAACTTTGGTGAACGGTATACCATGCCAAAGGAACGGGTAAGCGACGTGCGAACAACGGCAATTCTTGGCCTCACGGCGATCCCCTCACGGCTTTTCAATATCCGACTTCTCATGACGCCCAACATCGTAGACGACTTCGAAGGATTGCACATCCAGGATCTGCGGTCGTGGTTGTCATTTCAACTGACGCTCTAGGAAAGGTCGAACGAGCGCTTGCCGATCAATCCACAGAGATTCAAAAGGGCTAAGAGGTAAGCGAACAGGAGGTATCCAATATGAAAACGCAGATGAGTATTCTTACCCTGCTTGCTTTACTGTTTTTGAGGTGCTCGGATCTCGGTGTTGAGCCACCTCCACCGCAGATGCGGCCGTTGACGATTTCCGAACAGAGGCTCGTCCAGGCCAATGACCAATTCTGGCTCAAGCTCCTCAGACAAGTCAACACACAAGATTCGGCGAAGAACGTCTTCATATCGCCCTTGAGCATCTCGTTCGCTCTTGGCATGACGCTTAACGGTGCAGATGGAGAGACGGATGCGGCGATGCGGTCGACGCTCGGCTTCGGCGACATGCCACTTGGAGAGATCAACGCTTCGTACAAGAGTCTGATGCAGACTCTCACGACTGTCGATCCCAGAGTTCAGATCCAGATAGCAAACTCAATCTGGTACCGACAAGGGTTCTCTGTCGAGCCGGACTTCCTGAGCGTCAACCGGACGTACTTCGACGCCGTCGTCCGGGCGCTGGATTTCAGCAGACCCGATGCCGCTTCGACCATCAACACATGGGTGTACGAGAAGACGAACGGCAAGATCAGCAAGATCGTCGAGCCGCCAATTCCACCTCATATGGTGATGTATTTGATCAATGCTCTCTATTTCAAAGGCGCATGGACACACCGATTCAAGCCGGATCAGACACGCGACGATCAGTTCACATTGCGGGATGGCTCAAAAGTGCCATGCAGGATGATGAATCAGGAGACCTCATTTTCTTTCTTCTCCAACAGCCAATTCCAGGCCGTCGATCTCCCCTACGCCCACGGCATTTATAGTATGACAATCATCCTCCCTCGGGAAGGACTTAACATCAATGTGTTTCTCTCTGCAATGACCCTCAACGACTGGCGGGATGTCGTGCGAAATCTCAAAGATCAGAAGATGTTCTTGTCGATGCCAAAGTATAAATTAGAATACAAGCTTGACCTGACCGATCCGCTTAAGGCGCTCGGCATGGAAATCGCCTTCGATCGAACCCGAGCAGATTTTCGTAGAATCAGCCGAGCAGTTTACGAGGCTGGGGACCGGCTCTTCATTAGTGAAGCCAATCACAAAACATTTGTGGAGGTCAACGAGGAAGGCACAGAGGCTGCTGCCGTTACCTCTATCGGCATTGGCTTCGAGTCCGCTCCACCTTCCATCCGCATCGACCGACCGTTCCTGTTTGTGATCCGGGAGAGAAGTTCAGGGACAGTGCTGTTCGTGGGCAAGATTCTCAATCCCAACGGGTAAGTCTTTGTGGAATTATGGAGCGTTAGAGCAAGGCCGAGTGTTCTCTGACTATGATTTCGCAGTCGAAGTGAAAACCAACGAAAAACAACATCCTCGACGTGATGGATTGCCTGCCGTGTGTGTAAAGAAAGGCTTTCGGAGCTTGCCGTGCGACCTCTGCTGGTTTTGCTCGTCATATTCGGATGCTACTCTCGTTCAGAGAGCCAAAGCGATAGTGTAACAACGCAGGGAAGGTGGGAAATCACAGCCGATGCCGGCAAAACGTTCCTCGATATTGGTCACGATTGGCGGCAGAAGTATATTGTCCGCCTCGGCCTTGGGAAAAAATTCGAGAGCTTTGGCACGTGGCACTTAATGTTCGAATATCAAAAGCATCGTCGGATTATACGGTGGGGAGAAAACTTTCCCTCCTTTTTCGATGAGGAATATCCACGGCACGTTCTCGGCGTTTATGTATTGTTTACAGCGGGCGAGTGGTTTCGGCTGAGTCTCGGGGGTCTTCAAGCATTCCACGGGGATATGTATTACCGACAAACAGTCAATCCGAGCGACACGACCAAACGTGTGATACCAGCGAAAACGGAAACCTGGTTCAACGCGCTTGTTGGGATGAAAACGGAAATCAACCTTGGCAGAGGATTTTTCATACCGCTTGTTGCGGATTTTTTCATTCTGCCACTATTCTATCTTGATGAGCCAATCGACCTGCTTATCTTCCTTCTCACTGCAACGCCTCGTATCGGCATTTCAAAACGGTTTTGAGCTTTCTTCCCTTCAATCATCGGCGCTAAGTGTCAACTCGTTTCTTATGACTTCTTACTTCAGGTCAATCCCGCTGCGTTGTTGTTTTTAGGAACAGCATGGAGAGTGTTTCCATCCGCCAGAAAGATGGCGGATGTCGCATGTCAGCTACAACCTGACGTGCTTCCACACTGAATGCATTTATAGCATGACCCCGACCGAATCATAATACTCCCGCACTCATGGCAGGGTGGTGCGTCGGATTGGGTTTCGAATACCACCTTCTCCGTTCCTTCAAACGACGCGCTCGTTGTCGCCGCGCTTACCGTTCGCCGCTCGGGCGCAGTGGAAGTCTCCACGGCCTGCGCCGACTCTCCGTTCTCGTCGTTCTTCAGGAACTTCATCCCCAACCAGCGGAAGATGTAGTCGCTGATCGACTTTGCAATCGGGATGTCCGGATTATTCGTGAAGCCGGACGGTTCGTAGCGCGCGTGGCTGAACTTATCCACGAGCACGCGCAGCGGCACGCCGTACTGCAGCGAGATTGAGATCGCCGTCGCGAACGAATCCATCAACCCGGAGATCGTCGAGCCTTCTTTCGACATCGTGATGAACACTTCGCCCGGCATCCCGTCTTCGAACATGCCGACGGTAATATAGCCCTCGTGCCCCGCGATGCTGAACTTGTGCGTGATCGAGCGGCGCTCGTCCGGCAGCCGACGCCGCGCGGGCTGCGCCTTCACCGCCTTTGTCGCTTTGACGTCGTCGCGCGAGGTAGAGAGCGGCTGTGTGCGCTTGCATCCGTCTCGATACACAGCGATCGCTTTCAACCCCAAACGCCACGCTTCGATGTACGCCTGCATGATCTCCTCGGCGGTCACGTCGTTCGGCATGTTGACCGTCTTGGAGATTGCGCCGGAGAGGAACGGTTGCGTTGCGGACATCATCTTGATGTGTCCCATGTAATGGATCGAGCGCTTGCCGTTCGCCGGCTTGAACGCGCAGTCGAACACTGGTAGATGCTCTTCCTTCAGATGCGGGGCGCCTTCGATCGTGTCGTTCTTATCAATGTACGCCACGATGTGCTCGATCTGCTCCTCGTCGTAGCCCAACTTGCGCAGCGCTTCCGGCACGGTCTGGTTCACAATCTTCATCAGTCCGCCGCCGACGAGCTTCTTGTATTTCACGAGCGCGATGTCCGGCTCGACGCCAGTCGTATCGCAATCCATCATGAAGCCGATCGTTCCGGTAGGAGCGAGCACGGTGGCTTGCGAGTTGCGGATGCCGTACTGTTTGCCGAGGGCAACGACCTCCTTCCAGACCTCGTATGCGGCCTGCCAGAGGTCTTCCAGTACATCGTCTTTATTGATCTTTTCGGCGTGGATGCCGTGTTTTTGCATCACGTTCAGCATCGGTTCGCGATTGATGGCGAACCCGCGGAACGGCCCCATTTCTTTGGCGATCAAGGCGGATTGGCGGTAGGCTTCGCCGCACATGAGTGAGGTGATGGCGGCGGCGTAGGCCCGCCCTTCGTCGGAGTCATACGGGATTCCCCGCGCCATGAGGAGCGCGCCGAGGTTCGCGTAGCCAAGCCCCAGAGGTCGGAAGTTGAAGGAGTTCTGGGTGATGGCGGGGGTTGGATAGCTTGAATTATCCACCGAAATCTCCATCGCGGTAATGGTAATCTGCACCGCCTTCTTGAACGATTCGACGTCGAACTCGCCCGCCTGTCCAGCAGGCAGGCCGTCCTCGCGGCGGAACTTCATCAGGTTGAGCGACGCGAGGTTGCACGCGGTGTCGTCCAGGAACATGTACTCGCTGCAGGGGTTGGACGAGTTGATGGGAGCCGTGTTGGGGCAGGTGTGCCAGTTGTTGATCGTGGTGTGGTACTGCATGCCGGGGTCGCCGCAGATCCATGCGGCGTCAGCGATCTGTCGCATCAGGTCGCGTGCACGGTGGCGGTCGGCCAGCTCGCCGGTCATGACGGCTTTCGTGGTCCATTCTTTGTCTTCCAACACGGCGCGCATGAACTCATCCGTCACGCGCACAGAGTGGTTGGCGTTCTGGTAGGCGATGGAGTCGTACGCACCGCCCGGCACGTTGAAGCCGCCGTTGTAGCCCGCTTCGATGAGCGCCCAGGCTTTCTTCTCTTCCTCCGCCTTGCAGTTGATGAACTCGACGACGTCCGGATGGTCGGCGTTGAGGATGACCATCTTGGCTGCGCGCCGCGTCTTTCCTCCCGACTTAATGACGCCGGCAAACGCATCGTACCCCCTCATGAACGATACCGGTCCGGATGCTGTGCCGCCCCCTGCCAGCTTCTCTTTTGAGGAACGGAGGGTCGAGAGATTGGAGCCGGTGCCCGAGCCCCATTTGAAGAGCATCCCCTCAGTTTTCGCGAGGTTGAGGATCGATTCCATCGAATCCTGGACCGAGTTGATGAAACAGGCCGAGCACTGCGGCTTCTCTTCCACGCCGACGTTGAACCACACCGGCGAGTTGAACGCCATGTACTGATTCACGAGGAGATACACGAGTTCGAGGTAAAAGATGTCCGCGTCTTCCCGCGTGGCGAAGTAGCCCCCCGTGATGCCCCAGTTGTAGTACGTGCGCGCCACGCGCTCGACCAACTGACGCACGCTGCGCTCGCGTTCCGGCGTGCCGAGCGTGCCGTGGAAGTACTTCGACGCAACAACGTTGGTAGCCGTCATGGACCACGACTTCGGGAACTCGACGTCGCGCTGCTCGAAAATCTTCTCCCCCTTCTCATTCGATATCGTGGCGGTGCGAAGCTCCCACTCGATCTCATCAAAAGGGTGGACTCCGGGCTTCGTGAAGTAGCGCTGGAACGTGAGGCCGCGCCGTTGCGTGCTCTGGTCCGCGTGACCGGATGTACTCTCGGCGACGCCAAGCTGAGTTGTTTCTTTATCGATCATGGAGCGCTCCCTTGTAACAACAATAATGAATGGTCGGTGGATACTCAGTTCAAGAAAAAAACCATCAGCCCACAGACGTGCTGCGGAGATGGTTGTCAACTGCTATGATGATTGAGAACGACGTGAGGGGAGTTGCGACGCTCTCAAATGTGCTGCTCTGTGTGGGGCAAGGTAGGTCAACATATCTCCGGCTTGCTGAGTGGCGCAACCGGTTGGCAATATATAGGCTTCCGGTTGCTTTGTCAAGTTAAAAGTTAGGAATTTCTTCCAGAGTTTTTGTAAGAATTGACATAAACCCACTCGCCATCGACAATTGTCTCAGGGAGGGGAGACCATAAGACGTTGATTTGAATCAGCCTTAAGATTTTCAAGCGCAGCAAGGAATTACATCCACCGCAGAGAAAGGGAGGAGTTGAAAAGTAACTGCCAGCAGGAAAAATCTTAAAAAACACCACAGATTCACTGAGAAGATTTCTTTTCAAAATCTAATCTGTGAATCCCTGCCTGCGGTCCCGTGTTTCGGGATCCCGTACAGCGGGACAGGCAGGTGTGGTTTGACTTTTTCACTGAGCAGTTTCGTTGAAAAATTTCAATTCGCGGAGCGTTCGGGCAGGATCCCAATTTTGTTGCTTCTCGCGGTCTCAAACTTTATTTTGTGCCGCACATTGCATTTGACTCAACAAACCAAAGGAGCAGCCCATGGCCGTTGCGGTACAGTTTTCGACCATTGCGGAAATGTTCGACCGTGTCACAACGAAGTATGCAAACGAAACCCGGCCGATGTTGATGCGGAAGGTGGATGGGCAGTACACAGGAATCACCTTCAGCGAGTACCGGCGTAGCGTCGAACTCTTTGCGCTCGGCCTCGCCGCGCTCGGCGTCCGAAAGGGTGACCGGGTCTCGATCATTTCGGAAAACCGTCCCGAGTGGATTATTGCAGACATGGCGCTCGTGTGTCTCGGCGCCGTCAACGTGCCGCTGTATCCCACACTGACGCCGAAGCAGATCGAGTTTATCTTCAATGACGCCGGCGTGTCGCTTGCCATCGTCTCCAACACCTTCCAGCTGAACAAGGTTCTGAAGATTCGCGGTCAGACGCCCACGCTCACGCGCACAGTGATCATGAACGAGAAAGACGAAGTAAGGGATGACAACGTCCTGCGGGTTTCACACGTGTATGAGCGCGGGCGTGAGTACGAAAAGTCGCACCCCACGTTTTTCGCGGAATCCCTCAAACAGCCGAAGCCGGACGACCTCCTCACCATCATCTATACCTCCGGAACAACGGGCAATCCCAAAGGAGTCATGCTAACGCACGCCAATCTTGTCTCGAACATCATCTCTGCGTCGTCGGTTATTGAGTTCGGGGATCAGGATGTGCTGTTGTCTTTCCTCCCACTGTGCCATTCCTTCGAGCGAATGGCGGGATACTATACGGCCATGGCGTGTGCAGCCACGGTTGCCTATGCGGAAAGCGTTGAGACGGTGCGGGATAACCTCTTGGAGGTTCGCCCCACAGTCGTGACGACGGTGCCGCGGCTGTTCGAGCGTATCCAGAGCCGCATTACGAAGCAGTTAGAGACCGCACCGCCTGCGCGACGGAAGATCTTTCACTGGGCGGTGGAAGTTGGGAAAGAATACGCACGCGCGAAAAAAGCCGGGAACATCTCTCCAATGCTGAAGCTCAAGCACGGCCTTGCGGACAAACTTGTGTACTCGAAGCTCCGTGCGCGCACCGGCGGGCGCATTAAGTACTTCGTCTCCGGAGGCGCGGCGTTGCCGAAGCAAATCGGCGAGTTCTTCGAAGCGGTGGGGATTCAGATTATTGAAGGCTACGGCCTGACGGAGACATCGCCCGTCTTGACGGCCAACCGGCTGGATGATTACAAGTTCGGCACCGTCGGACGTCCGATTCCGGGCGTGGAGATCAAAATCGCGGACGACGGCGAAATCCTCGCGCGAGGACCGAACATCATGAAGAGCTACTACAACAATCCGGAGGCATCGCGGGAAGCCATCGAGGCAGACGGATGGTTACACACCGGCGACGTCGGAATGTTCGACCAGGAAGGCCATCTCATGATCACCGACCGGAAGAAGCATCTCTTCGTCACTTCGGGGGGGAAGAACATTGCCCCCCAGCCGATTGAGAATCACTTCCTCGAGAGCAAGTTTATCGACCAGTTTGTGCTCATCGGCGATGGACGGATGTTCCTGACGGCGCTCATTGTGCCGGAATTCGAAATCCTCAAGGAATACGCCGGCACACACAAGATCTCTTTCACGAATGAAGAAGACCTCGTCCAGCACCCCGACGTCAAGAAACTGTTCCAGACGGAGATCGACCGAATCCAAAAAGACCTGCCCGGCTACGAGCGTGTGCGGCGCTTCGAGCTGCTTCCCAGGGCACTCACAGTTGAGAACGATGAGATTACCCCCACGCTGAAGGTAAAACGGAAGGTGGTGGAGCAGAAGTACTCACACCTGATTGAGAAGATGTACCAGCTCCCCGTGTGAGTGGGAAATAGGAATGATGAAAACGCCCGGCCGCTATGGTCGGGCGTTTGTTTTGTGATGGAAAGTCTTGAATCACTCCTCACGTCCGTTGCGTGGGGCTCGAACGACAGTTCTCTGTACGACGCGATCGGTTACCACCCACGCGTCAGGATAGCCCTGGCGGATGACGCCGCTCAACGCGCGGTTGGCGTCGAGGCGGGAACGATAATCGCCGACGCGCAGCTTGTAGATTGGTGGGTCGAAGACAACGTACACAGAATCGGTCTCGAACAACTGCGCGGCAACCTGTCGCGCCTGACTCACTTCATCGAAGTGCGGCGTCGTGAGCAATTGAATCCGGAATCCCTGGACAAACCGTTCCTCGGTGTGCACGCTGTCCGTCCCCTCGTCATCGTCGAACCCGCTCGTATCGCTCCGTTGTCCGCGGTCTACCAACTCGACCTCATCGTCGTACGTTGACGGACGCAGGGGGGCTTCGAACGCGGCAAGTGATGCGCGGTCCCCATCCACCCATTGCCCGTTCGGTGGCGTTTCGCGCTCGCTCGTCTCCTTCGAAGCGCTGCACGCGAGTCCAGCAAGTGCTACCATCAACAACAGCGCGCGCACGGTCATCGTGAAATGTAGTTGACCCAACACTCGGGATATTCTTTCGGATGGAGCTTGAGGATGGTGTTGCGGAGCTTCGTCGCTTCTGCAAGTGTGGCAAACCTCCCTACGCTCACGCGATACAATCCATCCACCGCCTCGTAGTGATTGAAGACGGGAAGGTCGCCAAACCGTTCCATCGCATCTTTGTGGAAGCTGAGAGCATTCTGCGGATCGGCGAACGCACCAAGCTGGACGGTGTAAACGGGATTCTTGGGATGGACGATGGGGCGAACGGGAAGCCGTTCACGCTTGGTGTGCGTGACAACCGATGCGCGCAGCGTATCTTGCACCGACGTCAACTCGGACGATCGCTTCACCGCCGCAATCGAATCTGCCGCTGCCGTGCTGATCGGTTGCTGCGATTCCTGCCGCGCGCCGCTGGTTCCCGCTTCTTCAGACGACCGGCATCCTGCGACGGCAAGGGTAACGGTCAGCGTGATGATAATTCGGTCCATGGGAGGGAATTAATACGATGCGGGTGTCGCTTCCGCTTCACCCGATACAATCTTGACGCTTGCACTTGCGCCGATACGGTCGGCGCCGCTTTCGATCAGCTCGAGGGCCTGCTCGTGGGTGCGAACGCCGCCCGAGGCCTTCACGCCCAGTTTGCTTCCCACCACTTTTCGCATCAGGCGTATGTCCCCGACGGTCGCCCCGCCCTTGCTGAAGCCTGTCGATGTTTTCACAAAATTCGCCCCCGCACGCTGAGCAAGGACGCAGGCCTTCACCTTCTCTTCGTCGGTCAAGAGGCCGGTTTCGAGAATGACCTTCACGATGGCGTTCGCCCGCGCGGCAACGCGCACCACCGCACGAATGTCGTTCTCAACATACTGACCGTCTCCCGATTTCAACATCCCCACGTTGATGACCATGTCCAGCTCCCGTGCGCCGTCACGGATTGCCTGTTCGGCGTCAAAGGCCTTTGCTTCCGTGCTCGTGGCGCCGAGGGGGAAGCCAATCACCGTGCACACCTTCACCCGCGTATCCCGCAGCAATCCGGCGCAAAGCTTCACATAGCAAGGGTTGACGCACACGCTGGCAAAGCCGAATTGTTTCGCCTCGGCACAGAGCTGCTCGACCTGCCGGCGAGTGGCCTCGGGCTTCAGGAGTGTGTGGTCTATCATGCGGGCAAGACTAGTGTCGAATTTCTCGGAGCCGATCCCGACGCCGGTGGTGATGCGGTCGGCACCGCTGCAGACAACGTTGCGCACGCCGGCCTCGTTGTGGACAACACACAACTGGTCGGAGCAATACCCCTCCTCGCAGCACATGTGCGCGTTGGATTCCTTCAGCACCTCTTCAATCACCTTGAGGATGCGGGTGCGGTCGATGGTCGGTTGTGTCGGCATGGAGGCTTGTTGTGAGGGACACTCTGAAATATAGGAGAAATCGGTAGAATCACAAGTGCTCAGTTTTTGCTTGACCCGCTTACGCGCGTTTTGTAAATTCTGCAGAACAACCGCGGGGTGAACAATGCGCATTGTCATCTATCCGAGCCGGAAGAAGGCGATCACGCTCTCGCTGGCGGCGCTCGTGTTCATCGCGCTGGGCCTTGTGTTCGCGATATTCCAGGACGAGATGGGATTGTCGACGTGGGTGATTGTGTTTGTCTCGTACATCGGCGTTCCCTTCTTTGCGCTGGGACTCGCGTTCTTAGTATACAGAGCGATGGTGCCGAAGCCGCTGCTGGTGATTGATGAAACGGGGATCCTCGACCATGCGTCTGCGATTGGTGTGGGACTCATCCGATGGGAAGAGATTGAACGGATGGCTCCGTACGAGGTGATGGGCGTGCGGTCGTTAGGAATTGTTCCGACAAACCCCGAGCACATCATCGCGCGTGTGAAGCCGCTGAAGCAGATGCTCTTGCGTGCCAACATGAAATCCGGCTTTCCCCTCATCAGCATTCCTGAAAGCATTCTGCCGATGAAGCTCGATGTGCTGATTCGGCAGCTGAAGCACTATCCGCCGGCGAAGGAAAAGTTTGCCGAGGAGGGGTGACGCCGTGGTTGCCGTTGAACACCGCGCTACGGTTGCGTCTCCTCTTTCAGGATCCATTTCTTCGGGTCGATCACCGGTGCTATGCCGGATGGTACGCGCACGCTCCCACGTCCGTTCGGCATCTCCACGCGCACGACGTTCCTTCCTAACTGCACCTCAACCGGCATCGGGAATCGTTCTCCTTCCGGAGTATCCCATCGCAAGTGCAGTTCTCTCCCTTTCATCTCGCTTACCAATCGCGGCAACTTCGGTTGACGCAAATAGAGGTTGAAGAACCAATCGAGTGTTCTGCCGGAAACCTGCTCTGCGGTCATCACGACATCATCCGTCGTCGCGTAACGGCAGTGGCTTCCGTCGGTGATGCGCTCGAGGTCGGGCGTTGGATACGCCATGCGACGGAGGAACGTGTTCATCGCATCCGTGCCGATGAGGAAGCGAAGCGTATGCAATACCCACGCGCCTTTGAAATACACATCCGCATCGCTGCGGGTGTAGTCGGGAGGGAAGAAATAGATATCCGTGGTCGTGCTCGCCTCTCGCGGTGCAACCGGCTTGCTGTTTGCGATCCGGCCGCGGACACCGGCCATGTAACTATAGTATGCCGTATCGCCGGCCAACGATTCGCGGAACAGCGCTTCCATGTATATCGCAAAGCCTTCGTGGATCCAGAAGTCCTTCCAATCCGCGTTGGAGACCAGATTCGCCCACCACTCATGCGCAAGCTCATGGAAGTGGAGCCAATCATAGCCGAGGTGGTTTAAGCGGAACTCATTCCCGTACGCGATGATCGTCTGGTGCTCCATGCCAAGGTAGGGTGTTTCGACGATGCCGTACTTGTCCGCACGAAACGGATACGGCCCAAGCCGCTCTTCGAGGAACCGGAGGTCTTTCAGCATGATGGGGAGGTGGTTGACCGCCTTCTCGTAACTCTCCGGCAAGACCCAGAACGTTACAGGGAATTGTTCCCCCGTGACGCTGGTGTACATGGTTTCCACCGTGCGGTACGGCGCCACGCTGACGTTGACGCAGTAGTTGTTGATAGGAGTGGAGACGAACCACGAGTACGTCGTCGTGCCGTCGGCGTTGGGCCGTGTTGTGCGGAGTCGTCCGTTGGCGGCGGCAACGAGCGGTGTCGGAACGGTGACGGTGATGGCAACCGAATCGGCGCGGTCGGAGGGATGGTCTTTGCACGGCCACCAGATGTCGGCGCCGTCGTTCTGGCAGGAAACACCAACCCACGGCTCGCCGCCGGGAGTCTTCGACCAGGTGAAGCCCCCCACCCACGGCGGACGCGGTGCAACGCGGGGGTTGCCGGCATAGTCGACGCGCACACGCGTGTATTCACCGGGCTGCATCGTACGGCCGAACGGAATCCACAGTTTCCATCCTCGGCGCTCGAAGCCTTCGCGGAGCGTCCTTCCGTCGTCCGCAAGGACGCGCACAGCGGAGACCGTCAGAAGTGTGTCGAGGTCGAGTACGAACCATTCGGTCGGATGCACGATGCGGGCGTGGGTTGTGACGCTTCCGCCGATCCATTCTTGTGCAGGGTCGATGGCGAGGTTGATGTCATAGAACACGACATCGTAGGCGGCCTGTTCAGGCATCAGCGGCCCTCCGGATTCGGTCGCTCGCACACCGAGCGCTCGCTGTGCGATGAGTATGGAGTTGAGCATCACAAGCAGGGCAAGGGGGAAGATTGTCTTCGACATGGGTTCTCCTCGATCAAGTGGGCGGAAGAAAGTAGAGCAAAATCCCGATTCGTGCAAGCAAAAGCTGCATGCATTCTTCATCACGATTTTTTACATTATAGCCACGATGAGAGGACGCTTCAGGAAGCGGTTTGAGTAGATTTTTGAGAGACTCAAGTAATGATCAAACAGAGAAGGAAGGAAAGCTATGGCAGTGCAATCGATGGAAATCCCGCTCGGCACAACGATGCCGGCGTTTGAGCTAAAAGACCCGGAGGGAACGCTCTATCGCAGCGACGACCTCTTCGGTCCCAAAGGATTGCTCGTTATCTTCACGTGTAACCACTGTCCCTACGCGAAGGCAGTCTGGCCGCGCACGATCCGTGTTGCTGCGGAGGTAAAACAGGTTGGCGTTAACACGGTGGCGGTCAATCCAAACATCCACCCCGACTATCCCGAGGATGCGCCCGAGGTGATGCAACAGCGGATCAAGGAATGGGGCATTCCGTTCCCGTATCTCATCGACGAGTCGCAGGAGATTGCCCGCGCGTTCGAAGCGCAATGCACGCCGGATATTTACCTGTTCGATTCGGGCCGGCGATTGGTTTACCACGGCCGCGTCGACGACAACTGGCAGGATGAGTCGAAGGTAACACGCCATGAGTTGCTGGAAGCTGTTCGCGCGCTCGTGACGGGGAAACCGATTCCCTCCGAGCAGTACCCATCGATGGGGTGCTCCATCAAGTGGCGAGTGAATCCGTACGCTTAGTGCCGAGCAGTTCGTATCGTGTGGTTCATCTGCGGGGAGTTTATGCATGGTCTATCAAGAAGCGTTCTCGCTTTCCACAAAGGGGGATGGAGATATGTACGACCTCACCTCGCGCGTGGAGGCGATTGTCAAGAAGTCCGAGATTAAAACAGGCGTTGCCCATGTGTTTGCGGTGGGCAGCACGGCGGGCATTGGGACGATCGAGTTCGAACCCGGACTCAAACGCGATTTACCCGAGATTCTGGATACGCTCATTCCGCCCGGGCGACACTACGGCCACGAGCAAACCTGGCGCGACGGTAACGCGCACTCGCATCTCCAGGCCACATTGCTGGGTCCGGATGTTACCGTTCCAGTTCGGGACGGCGCGCTCGTTGCCGGTACCTGGCAGCAAATTGTGCACGTTGATTTTGATACCCGACCGCGGCAACGACAAGTCATCGTAACGGTGTATGGAGAGGTGTAGCAAGAAACAGTACGAGCAATCCCACAGAAGCACTCCACATCCTCCTATCACATGCGTAGCTCCCTTCGCACCTATTCCATAGCTGCTGCTCTCGTTCTTCTCACCGCTGCCGTTTTCTGGCAGGTGCGCAATCACGATTTCATCCCCTACGACGACGATGTCTATGTGTATGAGAATCCGCATCTCTGGCAAGGACTCACCGTCGAATCCATCCGGTGGGCATTCACCACCGGCCGTGCTTCCAACTGGCACCCACTCACGTGGATTTCTTTGCTTGCCGATTACGAGCGCTTCGGTCTCAACCCGAGTGGCTTTCATCTCGTCAACCTTTTCTTCCACGCGCTGAACACAGTGCTTCTCTTCGTTCTCCTCCATCGTCTCACGGGATCGCACTGGCGGAGCGCGCTGGTAGCTGCGCTCTTTGCTCTTCACCCGCTGCATGTGGAGTCGGTCGCGTGGATTGCCTCGCGCAAAGACGTCTTGAGCACACTGTTTTGGTTCCTCACCACCCTCGCCTACGTCGGATACGTCAGGCAACCGAGCCTGCCTCGCTATGTGCTCATGGCGTCGTTGTTTGCTCTCGGCCTCATGTCGAAGCCGATGCTCGTGGCGCTTCCGTTGACACTGCTTCTGTTGGACTTCTGGCCGTTAGGGAGATTCAAGTCGAGTGGAGCGGATGAGCAGGCGCATCAAGCTCAACATCGGCGCTTCGGGAGTTTGGTGTTGGAGAAAGTGCCGCTTCTCGTGCTGTCAATCGTATCGAGTGCGATGACGTATGCCGTCCAACAACGCGGTGGTGCAATGTCGACGTTCGAGGGGATACCGCTTGGCGAGCGTATTGCGAATGCGGTTGTGTCGTATACAGTGTATATTCAGAAAATGTTCTGGCCAAGCGACCTCGCCGTGTTCTATCCGCACGCGGCCGAGCAGCTTACGTTCGGGCAGGTAGGAGCAGCGGCACTTGTTCTCGTAACCATGACCGTTGTCGCGTATCGACTGCGTCAATCTCAACCGTATTTCCTCACCGGATGGCTCTGGTATCTCGGCACGCTGGTGCCCGTTATCGGGCTAGTGCAGGTGGGAGCGCAATCGATGGCAGACCGATACACGTACGTTCCGTTGATCGGCTTGTTCATTGTGATTGCGTGGGGCATCGCCGAGGTTGCTGCGCGATGGCCGCGTCTGAAAGCACTTGTTGTTGCACTGAGTATCAGCGCTGTAGTTGGCTGCGGTGCGCTGACGTGGAAGCAGCTCGGCTACTGGCGGAATGGCGAAACGCTGTTCCGTCGCACGCTGGAAGTCACGCAAGATAACTGGATCGCCCACAACAATCTTGGGACACTACTCGTTAAGCAAGGCCGCTATGATGAGGCGGAGGAGCATTTCGGGCGAGCGGTTTCCATCTATCCGCAGGTATCACAACTGCACAACAATCTCGGTTTCGCTCTGTCGCGGCAGGGGAAACGTGATTCGGCGATCGTGCATCTGCGTGAGGCGATCCGACTTGCGCCGAACGACGAGAATGCGTTGCTGAATCTCGGCTCTACGCTCGAAGAAGCCGGCAGGGAAGACGAAGCACTCCAACTCTACGAAGCGGTGCTGAGCGATTATCCCGACCTTCACGACCTCCGCTACAACTACGCCCTGTTGCTGGCGCGCAGAGGAGAGCGTGAGGCGGCAGTCAAACAGTTTGAGATGCTCCTCGCTCAAAGGCCGGAGGATGAGGCGGTGAGAGGGGAAATAGAGAAGCTACGGGTGGAGCGATGAAGGAAAAAGCGTGGAGGTAGGAATGTTTGGTAGGGTTGTTACAAATCTCTTGAGATAGATCGAATCGTCACGCTGCATACACTTCCCGACATTCTTCAAGGATGCGTTTGCGGAGATAGGGACTGATCGATGCTTTGGTAACGAGGTCGACGTTCCTGCCCAGTACTGCTGAGAGTTCTCGCTCGAATGTGACGAGATCGAGCAAGGATATGGGTTTTGAGAAGCTCACAAGGAGGTCAATGTCGCTCTCCGGAGTGAAGTCCCTACGTACGTGAGAACCGAACAAACTCAGCGACCGAACGTGGTACTTCTTACAAAGTCTCCGAACCCGCTCCGATTGAAACTGCGCTTTCATCATAACAGTTCAAAGATAGGACTTTAATAGCTCAGTTGCTCCAAATTCCGCCGCAGCTTTTCCAGACTCGTCTTAACATTCTCCTCCTTCTCCCGTTCCTTCTGCACAACCTCTTTCGGTGCTCGCTCGACGAACTGCGGATTGCCCAGTTTCTTTTCGATACTCTCCACCAACTGTTCCAGACGTGTGATTTCCTTTTCGAGCCGCCGCCGCTCGGCAGAGACGTCAATGATACCTTCGAGCGGAACGAAGATTTCCGCTCCGTTCACCACCGCGCTGGCGGCGAGCTTGGGCACCCATGTCGGTGAAATGAAGTCGACCTGCTCGACGCGCGCCAGCCGTTTCAGATACTGCGCGTACTCCTCGAACACCAGCGCACGATGCTGCGCCGCCGGCCGCACATGGACGCGGACTTCGCTTGAGGGGAGGATGTTGTTCTCGCCGCGGATGTTCCGTACCGCATTGATGACATTCTGCACGAAGGCCATCTCCCGTTCGGTCTTCTCATCGAACCATCGTTCGTCAACCGTCGGAAACTCGGCGCGCATGAGGCTCGCTCCGTTCCGTTCGGACAGATGCTGCCAAAGCTCCTCCGTTACAAACGGCATATGCGGATGCAGCAACCGCAGTGCCCGGTCGTACACCCACAGCGCCCGCTGCACCACAACGCGCTTGACCTCGCTCGGCTCGTCGCCGTAGAACCGCGTTTTCACGAACTCGGCGTACCAATCGCAGAAGTCATGCCACACGAAGTCGTACAGAATCTTCGTCGATTCGTTGATGCGGAAGTTGGTCAGCGCATCGTTGAACGCGCGGATGGCGTGGTTGAGTCGCGAGAGAATCCAACGATCTGCAAGGTCAAGATGCTCTTCTGGAAGATTCTCCAAATCCAGGTTCTTTTCTAACCCTCTGCGCCCGAAGGTCTCCTGACCGAGGGATTCTCTGGTAGAACGTTTGTCTTGGTCAGAGACTTTCGACAAAAGTTCTGCTTTATTCATCAGCAGGAACCGGCCGGCGTTCCAGAGCTTGTTGGCGAAGTTTCTTCCCAACTCGCATTTCTCCGTCGAGAACAGCACATCCTGTCCTAACGGCGAGAGGTAGGCGATGGTGAAGCGAAGAGCGTCGGCGCCGTACTCGTTGATCACGTCAAGCGGGTCGGGAGAGTTACCGAGCGACTTGCTCATTTTTCTTCCCTGCGCATCGCGGATGATGCTGGTGAAATACACGTCGCGGAACGGCACAAGGTCTTTGCTCTTTGTCCGAGGCCGTCCGTCCGCGCGAGGGAACCCCTTCATGAATTCCATGTTGGCCATGATCATCCGTGCGACCCAGAAGAAGATAATGTCCGGTCCGGTCACGAGCGTGTTTGTCGGATTGAAGAAGCGGAGGTCGTTCGTATCCTCCGGCCAGCCGAGCGTCGAAAATGGCCAGAGCCATGATGAGAACCACGTATCCAAAACATCTTCATCCTGCCTCAGCGGCATGTCGGGGCCGACGCCGAGCTTGGTGCGGGCATCGTCTTCGCTTCGGGCCGCCGTGTAGTTGCCGCCGGTCGTGTAGTAGACGGGGATGCGATGGCCCCACCAAATTTGTCGTGAGATGCACCAATCGCGAATGTTTGTCATCCAATGTTCATACACTTTCACCCACCGGTCGGGGTGAAAGCGCACGATGCCCTCGTGCACCACGCGCAGCGCCGGCGTTGCCAGCGGTTTCATCTTGACAAACCACTGGTCGGAGAGATACGGCTCGATGATCGTGTTGCAGCGATAGCACCGCCCGACGCTGTGCTGATGCGGCTCGACCTTCACGAGGAAGCCCTGTGCGTCGAGGTCTTTCACAATCCGCTTTCGACACTCGAAGCGGTCGAGTCCCTCGTACTGCTTCGGTACCGATTCGTTGAGGCGGCCTTCCTCGTCAAAAATGTTCACTTGTTGGAGGTTATGACGCTGCCCCATGAGGAAGTCGTTCGGGTCATGTGCGGGCGTGACTTTCACCATGCCGGTGCCGAACGCCATATCTACCAACTCGTCGGCAATGATCGGCAGCTTTCGCCCCACGAGCGGCAGCACGGCCGTTTTGCCGATGAGCGACTTGTAGCGCTCGTCGTGTGGATTCACGGCGATCGCCGTATCGCCCAACATCGTTTCCGGCCGCGTCGTGGCAACGACGGCAACATTCTTCGACCCTTCGATGGGATAGCGGATGTGCCACAGGTTGCCCTGCATTTCGGTGTAGTCCACCTCGTCGTCGCTCAGCGCCGTGCGGTGATGCGGACACCAGTTGACGATGTACTTGCCGCGATAGATCAACCCTTTGTCGAACAGGCGGACGAAGACCTCCTTGACGGCGTTCGAGAGCCCTTCATCCATCGTAAAGCGCTCGCGCTCCCAATCGCACGACGCGCCTAACTTCCGCAGCTGTTTGATGATGGTGCTGCCGTACTCTTCCTTCCACTCCCACACACGCGTGATGAACTCCTCGCGGCCAAGCTGGTGCCGGTTGGTGCCTTCCTGAAGAAGCGCTTTCTCAACGACGTTCTGCGTAGCGATGCCGGCGTGGTCGGTGCCGGGGATCCAGCATGCCTCATAGCCTTGCATGCGCTTCCAGCGGATGAGAATATCCTGGATGGTGTTGTTGAGAACATGTCCCATCGTCAGCACGCCGGTGATGTTGGGCGGAGGGATGACGATGGTGTAGGGAGTCTTACTGCTGTTTGCGGTTGCGCGGAACAGGCCGTGCGATTCCCAGAACTCGTACCAGCGGTCTTCGACCTCTCGCGGTGCGTACGCTTTTGGTAATTCAGCCATGGTGATGTCACGGATTGACGCGGATTGCACGGATTGGCAGACAGGCGTCCCTCACAGACAGCGGGTCCGTTTTGTTCACGTGTTATTGCGCTTTCTACTGTTCAACGTTAGTACGTTAAGGAGATGTTTGGGATTACCATCCGCGAAATCCGCGCGCATCAGCGGAATCCGCGTTGGTAAAGAAAAGGGTAGCTCCCAAGCTACCCTTCGCCCGCCTCTGGCTGGCTGGTGTGAATTAACGAAAAATCCGGTAGGAATGCAACGCAGAAGTGGAGGGAGAAACCATGGTTCGCCGGAGGAGATGTAGCTTTGATCGTTACCGCACACGGACCGTCTGCACCACCTGCCCAAGGAAGCGGGCGACATGCGTGCGGAACACACGGCCGTCATCCGACGTTGCAGCAAACCGCAGCGAGCCGCCGTCGGAGACGTACAGGCCGAGCAACGAATCCGGCTTGCCATCTGCCCGACGCACGTTGATCGTCGCGCCTCTGTTTAAGGGCACATCTTGTGGGAAGAGGGCGTACCCTCGTTCGGTCTTTTCCAGCCAGCAATAGAGTGGAGCGTAGACGGCGCTCGGTGGAAATTCAGCCGAGAAAAGCCCATCATCCGATTCAATCCGCCCGCCGCGCTCCGGCGTGATCACGACAACACGAATGAGTTCCTTCGCGTGTGCAGGAGAGCTTCCCACCGTAGCCTCAACGGAGAGTTCAACATCCCGTTCATCGACGACGGCGAGCGGCACCGAAGCCGTTGCCGTTGTCAAATCGCGCTGATGCATGGCGGCCGTAAACGACGATGCGCCGGATGCCGCGTAAAGAATCGGCGTCGAGGTCAATGGCGCTGATGCGGAGACAGTGACGATGAGAAAATCGCGCACGCCCTGATGCTGCACACGCAGGGTGGGCGCCTTCGGTGTGGTGGTTGGCGGAACGATAAAGATGGGCGCCGATCGCGTGCCGAATGCATTCTCCGCTTCTACAAAGAAAACGTCCCGCGCTCCGATACGCATCGGCACTTCGAGACTTTCTTGGTCTCGCGAAAGGTTTGCCAGATGTCGCCCGTCAGTCGTAACGGTGATGCGAAGCGATACTCGCGCGCGGAGATTCTTCGTGCCTCTGTAAAGTGGGAAACGTGCCGGCCTTCGACGAGCGAGGTGTGGTCGAGCGGCGTGAGGGCGAGGGCTTCGAAGACGGGCGGCGTTCGATCCTCCACCGCATCGACGAACGCGGGGAAGAGGAACGGGTTCACCGGATGCAATCGTTCATCCCGTATCTCAAAATGTAAATGTGCCGAGCCGACGCCGGTGTCGCCGTTGTACGCAATCACTTCCCCCTTTCTCACAGGAAATACATCCTTCTCCATTTCCATATCCAGCGCATACCGCTGATTGCGGAGT
>JBGFRR010000033.1:0-33521 GCA_041695045.1 Bacteroidota bacterium | reverse complement strand
GCGCATGATGGGCTATCTCCTGTGTTGGTGATGAGTGGCTACAAATATAATACATCATCGCGCGTTTGCGACATGGAACAGAAAAAATATTTTCTATGAGTTTTTCAACAGCCTGTTAGAGAAGGGCTTCGTAAACTTCTTTCGTCGGAGCGCGATCTCCACATTGCTGCTGAAGCCGCCAACGCCGCCGAGGCGCTCGAGCTTCTCTCCCGCATGAAGGTTGACCTGGTGCTGCTCGATATCAACATGCCAGGGCGGGGTGGCATTGAGACCCTTCAGGACATCCGCAAACGGTTTCCGAAGGTTAAGGTTCTGATGCTCAGCATGCACCCCGAGGAAACTGTCGCCGTGCGCGCCATGAAAGCAGGCGCTTCGGGCTACATCTCCAAAGATGCCCCTCCCGAAGAATTGCTCAAAGCCATCCGCAAAGTCCTGACCGGAGGCAAGTATGTGAGTCAGAAACTTGCTGATCGACTCGCTGAAGACCTTGTTGCGTCACGCGAAGCCAAACCGCATGAAAGCCTCTCTGAACGCGAGTACGAAGTTCTGTGCCTCATCGGCAAAGGAAAAACCGTATCTGAAATCGCCTAGCATCTCTCCCTCAGCGTTCCCACCATCACCACCTACCGAGCGCGGCTTCTCCAGAAGATGAACATGAAGACGACCGCCGAGCTGATCCACTACGCCATCCGCCATAAGCTTGTTGAACCCCTGTAGAGTCCCATTCGTAACGGGACAAATCCGGGGGGAAGTTTTTGTATGTCAATCCGGCAGCGCAAGGAATAGCTGGATACAGCGGTGAGGAGATGCTGAAGATGAACTTCCGAGATATTGTTCACCCCGACCATCGCGAGCTCATGCGACAACACGGTGGGGTTCAAAGAGCTTGCTGAGGGAAAGATTGTGCGTACCGAGCGCCGATTCAGAAAAAAGAATGGAACACTGATGATCGTTGAATTGAGTCCGACGTAGAAACCCACCGCCTTTGGCGGTGGTCGTTTACAAATGAATTCAGCTTAGGATTTCGGCTTGGCTTGGCATGCTTTACATTCTCCTGTCTCTGTGTAAATGGCTCAATGACCCGATGACTCAATCGTCAATTCACCTTAACTCTTTCTCTAAAACCTTATACACCTCGATCAATGGTATCTTCTTTTCCGTTGCGATGCGTTTGCATTCTTCGAACTCCGGCACGAGCACCTCACGTCCGTTTCGAACAACCGCTTTGGCGGCGACCGTTCCGAGCGATGTTGTTACCGTTTTTTGAGTTCGGGGAAGCTTCCGTCGCCCAACCGGTTGAAGTCGGACACCCAGCGTTGTCGTTTCCGTAAACAGAACCTCCAGAACAGCATCGAGCTTCGACCGCTCGACGAGTATCGAAAGAAGGATCCCCGGGCGCCCCTTTTTCATAATGATGGGGACAAGATACGCATCGTGTGCGCCTGTGGACATTAATCGCTCGATAATGTACGGGTACACTTCGGGGTTCATGTCGTCGATGTTTGTTTCCACACTCACAATCTCGTCGCTGCGGTACTCCGGTTCCAGTTCTCCGACCATCACGCGCAAGAGGTTTGGCACGTGCGGAATCTCCCGCGTGCCCGCTCCGTAGCCGATGCGTTCAAGCCGGATGCTCTCCGTTGCAAGAGTTCCCGAAGAGAGTGCTTTGATGATCGCAGCGCCCGTCGGTGTGGTGAGTTCAAACGGAATGTCGGTGAGAAGCGTCGGATATCCTTTCAGGATTTCCACCGTGGCCGGTGTGGGAACGGGCATTCGTCCGTGCTGTGTCTCGACGAAACTGCCGCTTCCGAGTCGGACGGGCGACGAATACACGGCCTCAATGCCGAAGTATTCGAGGCAAATGCACGCGCCGACAATATCCACGATGGAGTCGAGTGCACCGACCTCATGGAAGTGAATCTTCTCGACGGTTGAGTTGTGGACTTTTGCCTCTGCGACGGCGATTTCATGGAATATCGACTTCGCCCGCTCTTTGATGCGCGCTGCGAAGCCGCTGGCGTCGATGATGGCGTTGATGTCTTTCAGATGGCGATGGTAGTGCGGTTGTTCAGAGATGACCACATCGACGCGCGTTGCCACGATGCCGCTCCGCTCGATGTGCGAAGCGTGAAGCTCGAAACCGCCGATGTTGAGCTTCGTGAGTTCGGCGGAGAGCTCGTCAGTGCGCATCCCAGCGCTGACGAAGGCGCCGAGTGTCATGTCGCCGCTGATTCCGGCTATCGTATCGAAGTATGCAATCTTCATACATCTCTCTCAGTGTCGTTGCTGGGGCTTGTGGAATGAATCAATCGAGATATGGTGCAAGAAGCTTGATGAACCGCTCTGTTGCGCCGGTGTTTTCCTGCACAAGAGCGAGTGATGCTCTGCCCGCGCGCGCTCGGGCTTCTTTGTTGTTCCACAGTGTCCGCAAACGCTGAAAACAATCATCGCTATTCTGGACCACAAAAGCGCCACCGCGCTGTGTGAGAAGTATCGCTTCGCGGGAGTTTTCATGCTTCGGTCCGAACAGTACCGGCACGCCATACGCCGCGGGCTCTAACACATTGTGGATTCCCTGCTTGAAGCTTCCCCCAACATAGGCGACGTGAGCATACTGGTAGAGCGCCATCAGCACGCCGATGCTATCGACAAGGATAACGTTTTCGTTGGAGTAGTCGTTGAGCTCAGAGAACCGGATTGACCGCAGCGAGCCGTTGAGTTGGATCTCCAGCCGTTCGAGCGTTTCGATAGTCGGCTCGTGCGGCACAAGGATCATGAGTGCGCCGGAATCGTGTTGTGCGATCTTTCGGAACGCAGGCAGCACAACAGCCTCGTCTTCATCCCAGCTGCTGCCGACCACAAAGACTTTGCGGCGGCGAAGAAGATCCTGTGGGATCAAATGTTTCGTGCGCGCTTCGAGACTACGCTGCCATACCTGGTCGTAGCGCGTCTCGCCAATCACCTCGATGCGAGGGTGCGAAAGGTTGAATTGCCGGAATGTCTCGGCATCCTGCTGGGAAACCGTGAAAATAGCTGTGAGATCATTGTAGAGGTAATGGTGAAAGTTCCGAAGCACAGGGAGAAATCGTGATGAGGATGTGCGGAGCGTTGCATTGGCAATGAGGATTGGGATGTTCCTTCGATGCAGCTCCCAGACATGATTCGGCCAGATGTCATACCGCACCATGACGGCAACATCCGGTCGAACGAGATCGAGGAACCGGCGCGCGTTTGCCGCAGAATCGAACGGCAGATAGGAAATGAGAGAAGCAAGTCGATAGGAGCGCGAGTGTTCATAGCCGGAGGGAGAGAAGAAGGTGACGATGATATCAATGTCCGCGTAGCGTTCACGGAGCGCAGCAATAATTGGTTTTGCCTGCTCGAACTCTCCCATCGAGGACGAGTGAAACCACATGCGCCGTCGTCCTGAGAGCTTAGCGACATCCCGGATCAGTCGGTCGAACAAGCGGCGTCTTCCGGCAATGCCCCTGCGGACCTTTGTGTTGACCAACGCGAGGACGTGAAGAACCAGCCAGAGGAGCGTGAGGCCAACGACGTTATAGAGGAGATGCCACAGGCGATTCATAGCGGAGGGATAGATATTCAAAGACTGTTGGAGTTGCAAGGCCGCACAGGCCCATTCTTCAAGCGACGGCGTCGTTCATCGTTCGTAGGAATTCCTGAGACTGGATGGTCGGAACGACAGCATCGCTGCATGAATGTATGGGCTCCAAACCATAACGGCAACCGAGTCGTGGTATCAGGACATCGCAAAGGCTCAAGCTCTGAGCGGCCGCGTGAGCTGGCGACGGAGAAGACGGCAGGCGAACAGTGTGTGGTTGATTCGACTCTATGGTAGAGAAAAAACGATGGAAATGCAACGATGGAAATGCAACGGAAGGTTTTCTTGACTAAGAATGCGATTCTTGTTATTATATGCGCGCCCGACCGAGACACTCCGGAGCGGAATTGCGCCGTATGCGCCAAGGAATCACCCGAATGCCTTCCAAGAACCAACACCTCGAGACACTACGTTCCTGCTATTTGTTTGTCGATGCCGGCGACAAGGAGCTTGAGCGTGTTGCCAAGAAACTCACCGTAGAAACCTTCCCTCCGGGTACGATTCTGTTCGATGAGAACGTCACCTCGCAGAAAGTCTTTATCATCGAGAAAGGCCGCGTTCAGATCTCACGTTCGTCAGCATTGGAAACGGAGACCGTCATTGCAACGCTGGGTCCGGGTGGAGTTGTCGGCGAGTCGCGCGCTATTGATGAATCCAACAAGTCCGCACGCGTCACCACCATTGAAGAAACGGTGCTGTTGGGAATGAGCCAGAAGGATTTTCAGTCGCTGCTCGAAAGCGACCAGAAGATCTTGCTCAACTTGGTGCGGGAACAGAGCCGTCGGCTGCGCGCGGCCAACGAGCTCTTGGCCAAGCGCTTCGAAGAAATGGAGGGCCGAGTTTCAAAACTCCAGCGTCTCATGGAAGCGAGCAAGGTTATCAACTCCACGCTCGACCTCGAGAAACTCCTTGGCCTCATCCTCAATGCCGCCTCCAAGAGCCTTGGTGCCGACCGCGGCACCGTGTATCTCGTGGATGAGTTCAAAGGTGAATTGTGGTCGAAGGTCGCACAGGGAGATAAGATGGCAGAAATCCGCCTCCCCATCGGGAAGGGCATCGCCGGGCACGTTGCCAAGACGGGTGAGACGATTAACATCCCCGATGCTTACGCAGACCCGCGGTTTAATCCTGAGGTGGACAAAGCCACCGGTTACCGCACCCGTAATATGCTCTGCATGCCGATGGAGAACAAAGATGGCAAAATCATCGGCGTGTTTCAATTACTCAACAAGTATGAAGGCGCTTTCGATGCAAGCGATGAGCAGTTCATCGATGCACTGTCGGCGCATGCGTCGGTGGCGGTTGAGAACGCACGGGTGGCGCAGGAGATGGTGCAGAACGAGCGACTCTCCGCTGTGGGCCGCATGGCCAGCGCCATCATCCACGACATCAAAAACCCCATGGGAACGTTGCGCGTCTACGCGCAAGTGATGAAGAAAAAATCGGGCAACGAAGAAGCGGCAAAGTTAGCCGACGAGATGATCCGACAGGTCGACCGGTTTGTGAACATGACGCAGGAGATACTCGACTTCAGTCGCGGCGTGAGCGCGACGAACTTCAAAGAGCTTGAGTTTGGCGATGTCATGGATAATGTGCTTGACTTCATCGAGAAGGATCTTACCAAGAATAACGTTCAACTTGTCAAGAAGACAGACTTCAAAGGGAAGATTAAGCTCGATCAGGACAAGGTGGTGCGCGTGTTCTACAACATCGCCAGCAACGCGCGCGACGCCATGCCGCAGGGAGGCTCATTGACGGTCTCCACGGTACAGGATAACGGGTTTGTCAAGATCGAGTTCACCGATACGGGAACCGGGATGCCGGAAGAGGTCAAGAAGCGCATCTTTGAACCCTTTGTTACCTTCGGCAAGAAGCATGGCACAGGCCTCGGCATGGCCATTGTCAAGAAAGTGGTGGATGACCATAAGGGGAAGATCGAGATCGACAGCGAGCAGGGGAAAGGTACCACCATTCGGATTCTTCTGCCGATTGCTTGATGGACAGGCAGGATCATCATCCTGCTACGAGCGGTTTCCTTTCTGATATTCTTGCACCAGACACGGACTCTGGATGAAGGAGGAGGTACAATGTCGATCTGGGAGGCTGTAAATATAAAGCCCCGAGGCGGTCGGTCAACCTACGGTGGGGGCGGAAGCGGCAACGTGAAAAGATGGACACCGAAGGAGGACGCGTTGTTGCGGAAATGGTACGGTAAGAAACCCATTCGCTGGATGATCAAAACGCTGAAGCGCTCCAAGGCCGCCATTCATACACGGGCCGGCAAGTTCGGTTTGCATGCGTATTCCGTGGGCGGCCGCAATAGGGCTCGCATACATCAAGTTCCCCCTGCGCATCCGTGATACCCTTGAGCAGTAACCCACAGGACGTAACGCACGCAGACGAGATGTTGCTGCGGTGGCGCCCTGAGTTTCCCATCCTTCAAACTCAGAATTACCTCATTTCGAACTCCCTCGGCGCAATGCCCCGTCGTGTGTACGACCGCATGCGCGAGTTTGCCGACCGTTGGGCAACCGCCGGCGTCAAAGCATGGGTCGATGAGTGGTGGGACCTCCCGCGTCGTGTCGGCGACAGCATCGCCCCGCTCATCGGGGCACCTGCCGGTTCCGTCTCAATGCACACGAATATCACCACCATCCAGCACATTGTGCTCTCATGCTTTGAAGAGAGGCCAGCGGGACGAACGCGCATCGTTGCTGAAGAGCTTCATTTTCCCTCCGTGCTCTATACAACCGGGGCGTGGGCGAAGAGCCACGCGGCTGATCTGGTCCTCGTTCCCTCATCTGATGGGATCACGGTCGACACGCAACAGATGGTCGATGCCATCGATGAGCGAACGGTACTCGTATCGATTTCACACGTGCTCTTCAAGAGTGCATACCTGCACGATGTGAAGGCGATTGCAGAACGTGCACATGCGGTTGGGGCTCGTATCGTTGTCGACGCGTATCAATCCGTGGGTGTCTTGCCCGTCAATGTGGGTGAGCTTGATGTTGATATGGTGTGCGGGGGTGTTTTGAAATGGCTTTGCGGTGGGCCGGGAGGGGCGTTTCTGTATGTGCGGCCTGAGCTTGCAAACACGTTGCAGCCGAGATTCACGGGGTGGTTCGCGCACGCGCGTCCGTTCGCGTTCGAAGTGGGATCGATGCAGTATGCGGGCGGGGCTGCACGTTTTCAAACGGGAACGCCGGCGATACCGTCGCTGTATGCGGCCATCGAGGGGCCGGCGATTATCCGCGAGGTAGGTGTAGAGAGGATTCGAGCGAAGTCGGTACACCAAACGGAATTGTTGATCCGGCTTGCAGACCGGCACGGTTTTCGCGTGAACTCACCGCGTGCAGCTGAGCGGAGAGGCGGAGCCGTCACACTGGATGTTCCACATGGTTTGGCTGTTGCGCGGGCGATGATTGAGCGGTCCATCATCGTTGACTATCGGGAAGGAGCGGGAATACGTATCGCTCCGCACTTTTATACCCGCGATGACGAACTTACTGCCGCCATCGAGACGATGAAGGAGATCATCGAGGGTCGAATCTTTACAACGTATCTCAACGTATCGAGCCTCGTTACATGATCATTGCTTGCGCAGCGTTACGCTCCGATGCGGAAAAGAACGATCATCGCCGACCACACAAGATAGAGACTGAAAGCTGTTCCCACACCGGCGCCGACCGGTTTGTGCGTCACTGTGCTCAGGCCTATTCCTACCACGACCGTTTGCCACAAGGAAAACAGGTCGAAGCGTGAGAGAACGCGATGCATTGTGTTCGATGGATCGTACTCGTTGATGATCAGCAGTGCCGCGCTCGGTGTCGCAAACATTGATCCCGCGGCCATCATAAGGAGCCCCGTGACGAGTGCACCCAGTACGGCGATCCATGAGGCGACGCCGTAAACAGCGAGGTAGGTCGAATAGCCGTGAATTCCTTTCAGACCAATCTTTCCCGCAAGCCACAGTACAAGAGCGCCGCCAAAGTAATAAACGGCAATCATCAACAGAGCACCAAGCGCAGCGAAGACGACGAAGAGTGATCCCATTTCCTGCATCGCTTCTTGCTGTCGGTCGGCCAGTTCCCGCGTGATGGTTCCCTTCTCCACTTGTTCCTGTAGGGCCTTCGTCTGCATCTCATGCATCTGGCTCTTGATGATCGGATCACCGAAAATCACCATTGCAGTCGCCACTGCGAGGACGCATGATGCGATAAGCGGCACAAGCCACAGAGCTGTCTTCGAAGCTTCGCCTGCGACGCCTTCAAATGCGTCGGAAGGAGACGAAAATGCATTCATGATTCGAGTGCCGAGAGTTTGGCCGGACGGTGTAGGCGTCGGTTCCATTGCAGGTTCCTCCTGTTGGGTGGTAAAAGGACGGGTGATGGGAAGAATATAGCGAAATCAACAAGCAGATGGAAGTCGGAAGCGAATTGACATTCGGGATATAAACGGATATATTTCGCTGGTAGCTCCACGATGACTACGAGCAGTCCTAATCCTCAGAACGGGTCACCGTTGAAGAGCACCTCACTGTTTTTGCCAACCCGATTCGCAGTTTGTATCATTCCCGATGGTTTGAGTCGAGCACCAGAACAATGAGCGATTTCGAAGAACAACGCAAAAAAGTAGAAGAACTGAAGCAAAGGATCCTCGAGCAGAAGCGGAAGAAAGCTGGTGTTGCTGTAGCGGAGGACGACGAGAAAAAGAAAGCCGAGGAAGCCGCGCGTTTTGAGGCTGAACAAGCTCGTCAGAGGGCAGAAGAAGAAGCGCGTCGTGCCGCTGAGGAAGCGCGGCGAAAGGAGGAAGAGCAAGCGCGAGCGTTAGAGGAACAACGGAAACGAGAGGAGGAAGAACGCCGGAAGAAAGAAGAGGAGCAACGTCGTCAGGAGGAAGAACAGCGGCGCAAGCAGGAAGAGGAAGCACGTCGTACACTTGAAGAGGAAGCCCATCGGAAAGAGGAGGAAGCGAAGAAGGTTCAAGAGGAGGCTACGCGCCGGAAGCTGGAAGAGGAAGCTCGGAAAAAGGTCGAAGAAGCTCGGAAAAAGGCTGAAGAGATAGAGCAGCGACGGGCAGAATATGAAAAGAAGATGAAGCAGGAGCTTGAACGACAGCAGAAGGAGTATGAGGAACAGAGGAAACAGCTTGAGCGAGAACGGACGCAATTAGAGGAGGGGCGTCGGAAACTGGAAGAACGCCTTCGCACCTTGCAAGCCGAGCAACAGAAGGTCGAACAGGAACGGAAAGAGCTGCAGACCGCAAAAAGCAGCACAGCCGGCGAGATAAAGAAACAGGCCTACGCGCAAGTAGTTCGCCAGGCTTGGGTGGATGGCGAGGTGTCCGAGGAAGAAGCTTCCATCCTTAAAGCATTACGGTCTGCGTTAGAGATCAATGACGAGACACACGCCAACATCGAGCAGGAAATCCAACTGGAGATTTACTTGCAGGCAATCGTGAATGGTTGGAAGGAGGGAAGCATTACGCCTGAAGATTCCGAGAAGCTCGACCTCCTCCGCGAAAAACTCCACATCTCAGCCGAAGAACACCTGCGGCTCGAAAAACAAGTTCGGAGAGACATTCTCAAGCAGAAGTCGTAGCGTGCTGACGCTGGTATGCCATCGCCTGCAATGCCATGATCCGCTTTTCGATGGGGGGATGCGTACCGAATAACTCCGCAACAAACCCTTCCTTGACGTTCAATCGTCTCCCCAACGGGTCGACAATACACAGGTGCGCCGTGCCATGCTTGATGGATGCGGTTGGAGCTGTCGCGTGTTCAAGCTTCCGTAATGCACTGGCAAGCGCCATCGGGTTGCGCGTTAGTTCAGCGGCTGACGCGTCGGCGAGGTACTCACGACGGCGGGAAACGGCCATGGCCATCAGCCTGCTGAGAATGGGTGCAAGGACCATGGCGAGCAACCACAATGCAAGGAGAAGAATCGCGAGCTGGTTTCCCCCTTTGCCGTTCCTGCTGCGTCGCGTGTTTCCGCGGTTCCCGTAGAACATCGCACGGCGTGCCCAGTCGGCAAGCAAGACCACTGCCCCCACCAGCGCTGCAACGACGGTCATCAACCGCACGTCGTAGTTTCGAATATGGCTCATTTCGTGGGCAAGAACAGCCTGCAGTTCATCCCGAGAGAGCGAATCGAGAAGCCCCTGTGTTACAGCGATGGCGCTGTGGTCGGGGTCCTTCCCTGTTGCGAACGCGTTGGGGTCGTCATCAGGAATAACGTAGACCTGTGGCATCGGAAGACCGGAGGCGATTTTCATTTCCTCGACAATGTTCAGCAGTTGTTTGTGTTGTGGATTGGACGGGTCGAGGGGGAGAGCGCCGCTTGACTGTAACACGGCTTTGGCACCGCGGTGGAGACTCCATAGGGAAGAGCCAAATCCGATTGTTACTGCCGCAAGGGTTCCGATAGGAATCCAACCATCGTCGGACAAACCACCGCTGAAATAGAGGTCAAATCCCCATCCCAACACGGCGAGGAAGAACACAAAGAGAGCCATCACGAGCAGTGTCAGTCGTTTGTTGTACGTCTGCTGCTCGTAAATATTTCTTCCGCTGCTCATGAAGATTTTTTTAGCGAGAGGTCGACAGAAGGCACTTCACGTTCAGCCGTAACACTGATCTCGAACAGTTCTGCCGGTTGGAATCTGAACATTGAAACTATCATGTTTGCGGGGAAGGTTTGTTGTGCGGTGTTGAACGTGGTCGCGATATCGTTGTAGAATTGTCGCGCAAATGAAAGTTTGTTCTCTGTACTGGTTAGCTCCTCCTGCAGTTGTTTGACGTTTTCGTTTGACCGCAGGGTTGGGTAATTCTCCACAAGAGCGAAGAGTTTCGTCAGCGCCGCCGTCAGCATGGTCTCTTTATCTGCTGCATCGGCAACGCCTTGTGCCGTGAGAGCGTTGTTTCTCGCCTGGATGACGCGCTCCAGAGTCTCTCGCTCAAACTCCATCTGCCCCTTCACGACGTTGACAAGGTTGGGAATCAGATCGTGCCGCCGCTTGAGTTGGACGTCGATTTGCTTCCAGCCGTTGATGGTTTGGTTACGGAGTTTGATGAGCGAATTGTACTTCGCGATGACCCAACCGATGACCAGCAATCCGACGACAAGCACCACAATGAGAAGTGTCATAGCTACCTCCGGGTAGAAGAAGAGGAATGGGCGACTACAGATACGCAGAGAGTATAGCGGATGTTTAGCACTTCGGCAAATGATTGTACGGGAAAAAACGTTGAATTGTCAAAAATTCAGCGATTCGAGAGCCGTCGAGTTTGACGTGCACGATGTCTACCTCCGGGTCAGTATGCGATGGAAAACGGCTGCCGAGGTACCGTGCCTGAGTGAAAAAGTACGAGAACGCTATTGACTTTTGAGCACTTAGACAGTATATTAGTAGCCCGCTTGAGAGAAGCTCAGGCCTCTTGCTAACGGTCTTTGAAGTGGCAACCTCAAAAATGCCCATGATTCGTGGGCATTTTTATCGTCAGCAAGGGATGTTCTTTGAAACGGTGTGCATAGCCAAGTCAGTTAACAAGGTTTCAACTTTGGCTCTTGTATCACTCATGATACAAACAGCCATGAATCAAACTAGACGTTGAGAATGAAATTCATTTACAACGGAGAGTTTGATCCTGGCTCAGGACGAACGCTGGCGGCGTGCCTAACACATGCAAGTCTTGGGAGAAAGTCCCGGCAACGGGATGAGTACACCGGCGCAAGGGTGAGTAACACGTAGGCAACCTGCCTTCAGGACGGGGATAACCCGCCGAAAGGCGAGCTAATACCCGATGATGTCCCGCTGCAGCATTGTAGCGGGATCAAACCCCGCAAGGGGCCTGAAGATGGGCCTGCGTCCCATTAGGTAGTTGGCGGGGTAACGGCCCACCAAGCCGACGATGGGTAGCTGGTCTGAGAGGACGACCAGCCACACTGGAACTGAGACACGGTCCAGACTCCTACGGGAGGCAGCAGTGAGGAATATTGCGCAATGCCCGAAAGGGTGACGCAGCGACGCCGCGTGGAGGACGAAGGCCCTATGGGTCGTAAACTCCTTTTGCGTGGGAAGAACGATTCGCTATAAGCGAGAGTGACGGTACCCCGCGAATAAGCACCGGCTAACTACGTGCCAGCAGCCGCGGTAATACGTAGGGTGCGAGCGTTGTCCGGATTCACTGGGTGTAAAGGGTCCGCAGGCGGGCTAGCAAGTCGTTGGTGAAATTCCGAGGCTTAACTTCGGACCTGCCGACGATACTGCTGATCTTGAGTACGGAAGAGGAAGATGGAATTCCTGGTGTAGCGGTGAAATGCGTAGATATCAGGAAGAACACCGGTGGCGAAGGCGGTCTTCTGGTCCGTTACTGACGCTCAGGGACGAAAGCGTGGGGAGCAAACAGGATTAGATACCCTGGTAGTCCACGCCCTAAACGATGGATACTCGATGCCGGGCTGCAAGGTTCGGTGTCCAAGCTAACGCGTTAAGTATCCCACCTGGGGAGTACGATCGCAAGGTTGAAACTCAAAGGAATTGACGGGGGCCCGCACAAGCAGTGGAGCATGTGGTTTAATTCGATGCAACGCGAAGAACCTTACCTGGGTTTGAAAGGCTCTGTAAACCGGTGAAAGCCGGCTAGCGTAGCAATACGCGCGGAGTACAGGTGCTGCATGGCTGTCGTCAGCTCGTGCCGTGAGGTGTTAGGTTAAGTCCTGCAACGAGCGCAACCCCTGCACTTAGTTGCCATCAGGTCATGCTGGGCACTCTAAGTGGACTGCCTGCGCAAGCAGCGAGGAAGGTGGGGATGACGTCAAGTCCTCATGGCCCTTACACCCAGGGCCACACACGTGCTACAATGGTCGCTACAACGGGTTGCCAAACCGCAAGGTGGAGCCAATCCCTCAAAAGCGGCCTCAGTTCGGATTGAGGGCTGCAACTCGCCCTCATGAAGCTGGAATTGCTAGTAATCGCGGATCAGCTATGCCGCGGTGAATACGTTCCCGGGCCTTGTACACACCGCCCGTCAAGCCATGGAAGCTGGGGGTACCCGAAGTCGCTTATCGAACCCCGACGCAAGTCGGGGACGAGGGCGCCTAAGGTAAAACCAGTGACTGGGGCTAAGTCGTAACAAGGTAGCCGTACCGGAAGGTGCGGCTGGATCACCTCCTTTCTAAGGAGTTCTCTTCTGCCACAAGCAGACGAGACACCTCAACTCTCGAAAACCTTGTTCGCTTGACGAACGCTGTGCACGCCGTTCTTTATTTCTGCTTGAGTATCGACCCAATGGGCCTAGAGTCCCGATGTTGTTCACGAGCCTGCCTGACGGCAGGCAGGCGAAGTGAGTGAATACAACATCGAGGATCCCGTAAAAACGGGACTCAGTTGGTTAGAGCGTCCCGTTCCGACAAGTCGGAACGGGAAGGTCAGTGGTTCAAGTAGGATTCCGTTCTTTTTACATTTTGATGATGTACAAAATCCAATGGGCCTATAGCTCAGTTGGTTAGAGCGCACGCCTGATAAGCGTGAGGTCAGTGGTTCAACTCCACTTAGGCCCACGAGAGGGCGTGAAGGATGTGCACCCCAAGAGTCGATTCGAATTTCGAGATTCGAAATTGACCTGGGGCTGTAGCTCAGCTGGGAGAGCGCCTGGTTTGCAACCAGGAGGTCGTCGGTTCGATCCCGATCAGCTCCACAACGGAATGCAGATGTCGGAATGATGAATGCGGAAGGAAGCAATTCCGCAATCCAAAATCCGCATTCCGCATGTGAATCCGTTCTTTGACAATTGAGAAGAAGGAAGAAACAAGCCTGCCAGTAGTTTTTCCGTCCTCATCCATGATGAAGGCGGGAAGAACAACCGCAAGCGTGTTTCCTCCTAGGCATTCCTAAAGTAATTCCTGTCCAATTCTTTATTGATGCACCTTCTCTGCCGAAAGCGGAGAATCGATCCTGCGGTCAATAAAGATTTTTGGTTAAGTTACTAAGGGCATACGGTGGATGCCTTGGCACCAAAAGGCGATGAAGGACGTGGTTACCTGCGATAAGCGTCGGTCAGGCGGAAGCAGCCTCTGACCCGGCGATCTCCGAATGGGGCAACCCACCGAGAGTTATGTCTCGGTACTCCCTGCTGAATCCATAGGCAGGGCAGAGCCAACTGGGAGAAGTGAAACATCTCAGTAACCCAAGGAAGAAAAAACAACAGTGATTTCCCCAGTAGCGGCGAGCGAACAGGAAACAGCCCAAACCGTCTGATACGTTCAAGGGAGCGACCGTTGTATCAGCGGAGTAGTGGGACACTCAGGTCGAAGCGCTACTAGACCGGGGAGTGACAAATCAATGCGCTAGCTGAATCTTCTGGAAAGTTGAACCGCAGAGGGTGATAGTCCCGTAAGCGAAAGCGAATTGACTCCCGAGTGTATCCCAAGTACCACGGAGCAAGTGGAAGTCTGTGGGAATCTGCCAGAACCATCTGGTAAGGCTCAATACTCTTTGGTGACCGATAGTGAACAAGTACCGTGAGGGAAAGGTGAAAAGCACTCCTAACAGGAGGGTGAAATAGTACCTGAAACCGTATGCCTACAAACGGTCGGAGTCCCGTTATCTTGCTTGCAAGAGAACGGGATGACGGCGTGCCTTTTGCTTAATGAGCCTACGAGTTGCTCGTACGTTGCAAGGTTAAGGGTCTCAGACCCGTAGCCGTAGCGAAAGCGAGTCCTAACCAGGGCGCTTGCCCCGACGCAAGTCGGGGCTTCAGTAACGTGCGGCAGACGCGAACCCGGGTGATCTACCCTTGGTCAGGGTGAAGTGAGGGTAACACCTCATGGAGGCCCGAACTGATGTGGGTTGAAAACCGCTCGGATGAACTGAGGGTAGGAGCGAAAGACCAATCAAACTCGGAGATAGCTCGTACTCCCCGAAATAGCTTTAGGGCTAGCCTCGTGGTATAGTGTCACGGAGGTAGAGCACTGATTGGGCTAGGGTCGTCACAACGATACCAAACCCAGACAAACTCCGAATTCCGTCGACATGTTTCACGGGAGTCAGGCGACGAGGGATAAGCTTCGACGCCGAGAGGGGAATAACCCAGACCGCCAGCTAAGGTCCCTAAATCGGGACTAACAGAGAAAGGATGTAGAGTTGCTCAGACAACTAGGATGTTGGCTTAGAAGCAGCCATTCATTGAAAGAGTGCGTAATAGCTCACTAGTCAAGCGACTCTGCGCCGACAATACTCGGGACTGAAGTCCCGTACCGAAGCTGCGGATTTTCCACCTGCGGGTGGAAAGTGGTAGGGGAGCATTCCATCGACAGCGAAGGTGTGGCGCGAGCCACGCTGGAGTTGATGGAAACGCAGATGTAGGCATAAGTAACGATAATCCCGGTGAAAAACCGGGACACCGAAAATCTAAGGATTCCTGAGCAACGTTAATCGTCTCAGGGTTAGTCGGACCCTAAGCTGAGGCCGAAAGGCGTAAGCGATGGAAAACAGGCGCAATATTCCTGTACCGATGCGACGTCGTTTGACCATAAGGGGTGACGCAGAAGTGAAGTCGAGCCACCTGTTGGATTAGGTGGTTTAAGCCTGTAGGCGTGGAGTGTTGGCAAATCCGCACTCCAGCTATCGCCGAGAGGTGAATAGGGTGCCCCCTAGGGGCCACAACTCGACGTAACCATGCTGCCAAGAAAAACCTCGTATGGGAGACGGCACATCGACCGTACCGCAAACCGACACAGGTAGATGGGAAGAAAATTCTCAGGTGCTCGAGTGAGCCGTGGTTAAGGAACTCGGCAAATTGACCCCGTAACTTCGGGATAAGGGGTGTCCCAACCGGTCAATCCCTTCGCGGGATGAAGCTAGTCGGGATCGCAGTGAAATGGGCCAAGCGACTGTTTATCAAAAACACATCTCTATGCTAAGCCGTAAAGGCGATGTATATAGAGTGACACCTGCCCGGTGCCGGAAGGTTAAGGAAGGGGGTCATCCCGACGCAAGTCGGGAGAAGCTCTCGACCGAAGCCCCGGTAAACGGCGGCCGTAACTATAAACACTGTTCCTACCACAGTCTTGTAGTTGTAAAATTTGGCTATATGCTGGAAACTCCGCCTGTATCCTCCGCTACTCGTTCCATTCCGGAGCAGTGACAATGTGTGAGGTGATGTCCGGTGCACTAAGACCGGACTGGCGGACAATCAGCAGGAAAGGCTTGACATGATTAACTTCCAGAAGATTCCTGTCTCTGTCGGTTATTACCTTGCAGGGTTCTCCGACGGTGAGGGAAGTTTCAACGTCTCCTTCCGACCGCGCAACGATTTCACACCCACCTGGAAAGTTTCAGCGTGTTTCAACATCCCGCAAAAGGATAGAGATGAATGATGGCGGCAAACGGAGGTACTCGGATGAAGAGATTCTCCGAGCATTCAAGAATCCTCAGAGACTATACGCCAAATCCGCCTCTGGCGGAATGATATAGTCCGTTCTTCACAGCGATGTGAAGAGTGTCTGCCATGAGGCAGACACCGTGAAGTACGAGATTCGTACGAAACGTAACACCAAGAACGGTCCTAAGGTAGCGAAATTCCTTGTCGGGTAAGTTCCGACCTGCACGAATGGTGTAACGATTTGGCCACTGTCTCAACCACGGGCTCGGTGAACTTGTGGTACCGGTGAAGACGCCGGTTACCCGCACATGGACGGAAAGACCCCGTGCACCTTTACTGCACCCTAGCATTGGGTTCGGTCAAAGCATGTGTAGCATAGGTGGGAGACTGCGAAGTCGGGGCGCTAGCTTCGATGGAGTCGACAGTGAAATACCACCCTTGCTCTGATTGAATTCTAACCCACTGCCGTCAATCCGGTGGGGGGACAGCGTTAGGCGGGTAGTTTGACTGGGGCGGTCGCCTCGACCGCATTAGAAATATGGGGCCTCCCGCCGGCAACGACGGGAGAAACATCTGGCTGTATGCTGGAACATCCGTGCACAAATCCCGCCATGGCGGGGTTGAGTGCTGAAGAATCTCATGAGACTCGTCCCGCCTTTGGCGGGACAGTAAAACTGCATGAGTGCGGACAATCAGCAGGGAAGAGTTTCAATTTCGGATTGCGAATTTTGATTGCGGATGTACAAAGCTGTTTAATCCGAAATTCGCAATCGCCAATCCGCAAGTGGAAATTCCCCTCAACGACTATACGCCGGATCCCGCTTTGAATCAAAATCCGGTTCGAAGAGGGAATGATATAGTCTGATCTTTTGCGCCGGAAGGCGCATGAGCCTTTGGCTCAGTAGCGATACAAAGTCCTCTGACTGCTCAGAGGAATTCAGTCAACTCAAAACAATGCGTTCCCGTGAACTTGAACTCCGGAAGCCCTCCCTGAAGCTGTCACAACTCCAGCGAGATATTCTCGTCGGATTGCTCCTCGGAGATGCGCATCTGGAGAGCCAGAATCGCGGTCGAACATACAGGGTGAAATTCGAATACAGCATGGAACATCGAGCGTATGCGGAACACCTGTATGAGATCTTTAAAGTGTGGGTTCCTACACCCCCACAGGATAAGATCGACGCCACGCATCAGAACGTGTGGTTTCAGACCATGAGTCATGGAGCGTTTCGCTTCTATGCCCATCAGTTCTACCGTGGGAAGAAGAAGTGCGTTCCCAAGAACATCCATCGGTTCCTTACCAATTGCAATATCGCCTATTGGTTTATGGATGATGGATCGATCAAGTCGCGTGAGTCGAAGGGCGTTATCTTCAACACGCATGGTTTTGAACGGAATGATGTCCGGCGCTTGATTGCCGCGCTGTGTTCGAAATTCGACCTCGAAGCATCCGAACGCAAGCAGCACGATGGATGGCAGATCTATATTTCTGGAAACTCATTTGAAAAGTTCCGGAACATGATTGACCCATACATCGTCGAGTCAATGCGCTACAAGATTCCAGTTGACCGAAAAACATAATGCCTAAATGGTAACGGAGGCTCCCAAAGGTTCCCTCAGCATGGTCGGTAATCATGCGACGAGTGTAAAGGCATAAGGGAGCTTAACTGCGAGACCTACAAGTCGAGCAGATGCGAAAGCAGGGCTTAGTGATCCGTTGGTTCCGAGTGGAAGGGCCAACGCTCAAAGGATAAAAGGTACGCCGGGGATAACAGGCTGATCTTGCCCAAGAGTTCATATCGACGGCAAGGTTTGGCACCTCGATGTCGGTTCATCGCATCCTGGGGCTGAAGAAGGTCCCAAGGGTTTGGCTGTTCGCCAATTAAAGCGGTACGTGAACTGGGTTCAGAACGTCGTGAGACAGTTCGGTCCCTATCCTGTGCGGGCGTAGGAAACTTGAGGGGCCTCGCTCCTAGTACGAGAGGACCGGAGTGAACGGACCGACGGTGTACGAGTTGTCACGCCAGTGGCATAGCTCGGTAGCCATGTCCGGATGGGATAAGCACTGAAAGCATCTAAGTGCGAAACCCACCCCAAGATGAGGTTTCCCCTCTCCGCTTCGGCGGAGGCTCAAGACCCCAAGGAGATGACTTGGTTGATAGGCCGCAGATGGAAGCGCAGCAATGCGTGCAGTCGAGCGGTACTAATAGGTCGTGAGACTTAACCATTAATGTTTATTGATCCGGGTCCACTCTCTGCCTATACGCAGAAGGGTGCATCAATAAAGCGTTGGCAGGAAACAGTGCCCCGAACGCGCAACGCTTTGGAATCTTCTCAATTGCATTTCAACTTCTGGCGTCAATATCGAGGGTGAAACACCTCTTCCCATTCCGAACAGAGCAGTTAAGGCCCTCGGAGCCGATGGTACTGTGCTGGTAACGGCACGGGAGAGTAGGACGATGCCAGAGTTATTGTGAATGCCTCGGGACTGCAATCCCGGGGCATTCATATTTTTGGCGTGAAGGCGGCACAAGTTGGAATCGCATGAAGCCGTCGGCTTTCCTCCTTTCAAAGTAAGGGCCCTCCAATATACTCACAGCGCCAGAAAATTGTTACTAACGGTCCGCGCTTCAGCCGCGCCGCTTTGCGGCGTCGGCTGCAAGCGCTGGTTAGGCAGTCCCGCTCATTGCGATTCTGAACCTTCTCTCGGAAGCAATGGTTCCATCTTAATCAGCAAGTCAGGCACATCGCTTGTCGCGGTTTTCCAAACTTCATCCCAATCTACTACGTCATAGCCGTGAATGAGATGGTCACGCATTCCTGCGATCAGTGCCCAAGGAATCTCTTGATGATGCTCACAAAACTCGTGCGAAAGTCGTTTGACGGCTTCCCCAATCACGACCATCTGGTACAGCACCGCCGACTGGGTCTTGTAATCCTTCAGAAAGGTTTCTTTGTCTAAGCCTTGTTTCTTTGTCCAAGCCTTGGATGAAGGTCTGGACAGAGCAAGCCGCCTTGGCGATGTCGAGCAAAGTCGGTTCATCCCGCTGCATAAATCGCCTTCCGTTCAGGGAAAAGGATTTGCGCCGTCTTCAATATCTCATTTCGACGCAGCCAATTCGGGCTACGTTCTATAGCACGTTTGGTGATAAAGTCTACATTTCGGTGTAGGAGTGCCTGCAATTCTTGTTGCATTTTGGCGTGATCGAGTAATCCCCAGTCAGCGTCAGACGTGAAAGTAACGAGTATATCCACATCGCTGTTGGGATTGAAATCATCACGCAAAACAGAGCCAAACAATGCCAATTCTTGAATTTGCCAACGTTGGCAAAAGTTGGCAATCTCGGTCATAGGAAGGGTACTTACAAAGTCGCTCATTTATTGCACTCCACTTACAGTCTTGTCCTTGGTGTGGACTGCCTAACGACTTGGCGCTCAGCCGCGAGCGCTGCTTACGCTTGTGTCGATTCAGCCTGAGGTGGCCACGCCGCTCGGTGGCTGCAGCGGCTTGTTCGTCGGCCCCTGACAGATCGCGATTGCCGTGGTGCCGCGGGTTTTCATGGGTTCCGGAACTCCCGTCTCCAGCTCAGAAGCGGCACGGCCAGCAGCGCGCCAAAGAACAGGAAAACCAGGACGAGCGGTCTCGTCGGAACCCACAGGTAGCCGGCGGCGCCAAAGACAGCGACGAAGACACCGATGGCTGTCGCTACACGCCAAGCTTGGCGACTCCCCGCGCGCAGTCCCGGAAGTACAAGGATGAAGAGGAGCCCGAGTATGCTCATGCCTGCCCCCGAGAAAGCCCAATTTACGAGGTGAGAATCTCCAAATCGCGCTGGGATCTCGCCGCGCTCAATCGCCCGCCTCAAGCCTGACGGCCCGACGATGTTGTGAAGGATGCCGATGAGGAAAAGAAACAAAGCGGTGGCGATCGCACAGTAGTTGGCAATGGCTGGTCGATTCATGGTTCATCCTCAGTGGTACCGAATACCCACTTGCACTGCGCCCTGTCCGCCGAACGGTTGGGAGCTCCCCCTGCGCCCCAAAAACCGGGGCTTCGGGAGATAAATCCGCCTGCGTCTGAAAAACGACTTCGGCGGATAAATAAGCCAGCCCGCCGAAAAGGCGGGTCAGCTTTCCTGACCGCCAATCTTTATGGCGGTAGCGACCGGTTAGGCGGCTCGCCCCGTTGACATTTACTGTTAGAACGTATATATTATCCATATACGCATAGAACCTGATGCAAATCGCCGACAACAATCTGGCGTTTCAATGGGATAAGGCCAACAAAGACAAGATCTGGCACAAGCATCGTGTTTCGTGGTGGGAATGTGAAGAAGTGTTCTTCAATGTCCCAATGTTCGTATTTCCGGATATGAAGCATTCGGGCCAAGAAGAAAGACACTATGCACTTGGGAGCACGAACGCCGCACGGTTACTCTTTGTTGTCTTCACGATACGCCCGTCCTTTGTTCGAGTTATATCGGCTCGTGATATGAACAGGAAGGAGAGAAAGATCTATCGTGAAAAAACTCAAGAAAATACCAAAGTTTAAGTCCGAACAGGAAGAACGCCAATTCTGGGCGACTCACGATTCGACTCAGTATATCGATTGGTCGAAGTCGAAGCTCACTGTGTTTCCGAATCTTAAAGCGTCGAGCAAAACTATTTCGATTCGGTTGCCGGAGTCACTACTGGAAAACCTCAAACTTCTTGCCAACAAACGGGATGTACCGTATCAGTCTCTCCTGAAGATTCTTCTGGCTGAAAAGGTCCAGGAAGCCCTCCAACCTCAAAAGAAAAAGGGGCAAGCAGCATAATGGTATACCGTTGAGCCGCGGCGTGCGAATCAGCGCTTCAAGCTAAGGGTCCGCGGTACGCGCGCCGCCGGCTCAAAGGCGTGTTAGGACGCCTTCCCCGCTTGACGAGATCCGCAATCATCAAAATCAATCCGTCTAACCGCTGTTTGAGAAGCACCTTGTCCTCGCCCGAGTTGCCGATACGCTTGCCTATCGCGCTCGCTCGGTAAAGCTCAAGGATCTCTGCTTTGGTCCAGTGCTTCTTCAGAACCAGCGGCGAAACTACCATCAACTGGGTATAAAGTCCCCATCCCTCTCCGGTCGCATCGATCATGTGTAGGATGCTGTCGGGAGGAAACTGTACCTTCGACAGACGGCGCTCCAGTTGTCCGCGCGAGTAAGCGACAAGCAGGTCCTCCGGCACCACACAGAGTACGGGGTAGCGCGGCCGTCGGAACATGTAGCGCAGCTTGGGTTGACTCACGGTTCCTCGGTCGTCCTAACCATGATTAGCCTATCCGCATAAGACTCATTCCACGATGCCCAAGCAGTCTCAATCTCCGATCACGTTTCATCGGGTGAATCTACGTAGCGGAGAGCGCCTGTTGAATTGCGTGTACTGTTGTTGGATGAGGCATTCTTCGACGGGTCGGTATAATCCTCATCCATCGGGCTCCGCACGCCTTTCGGGCCGCGATTTAAGACGTGAGTGTTCACCCCGTGAGATGTTGAGCGAAGGACATAGACGTAAGAGTGCCGAAGCATATGGAGCGCCCTTCCTTATGAAACTGAAGAGAGGTATCTCACGGGGTAAATCATTGTCGTTCGAACATCCTTGTGAATTGATTGCCTGAATATAGACCATTCTGAAACGACTGTCAAGAAGGAATCACTCAGAATTCACCTTGCTCTCCCCGCCATTATTCTGTAAATTGACGGACAATGAAGCCAATCCATCTTACGCTGCATGCTCATTTTCGCTGTCGGATGCGAGGTGCAACGGAAGAAGAGGTTTTGCGTGTTCTATTTTTGAAAGGGGCCGTTATGAGAATAACCTATGACAAAGAGACCGATGCCCTGTACATCTATCTTGTTGAAAGTGAAGAGTATTGCAAGACGGTCCGCTTGACGGAAGATATTGCGCTCGATTTTGGAAAGGAAGAAAAACTCATTGGCATCGAAATTCTTGATGCCAAGGAGACTTTGGGAAAGGGCAAGCTCCCCCAGGTTATCGTAGAAAACCTCCCTTCTCAAATAGCTGCATAATAGCTTTATTGCATGAAGCGCGAAAAAACCAACCTCAAGGGCCTCACCGTCTCAGAGCTTCAGGAGTTCGTCCAATCCCTCGGCGAGAAGAAGTACCGCGCACGCCAGATTTTTACGTGGCTCTACGGCAAACGCGCTCAATCCTTCGCCGAGATGACAGACATCTCCAAAGACTTCCGCACCGTACTCGAAGGTATCGCCACCATTGACAATCTTCGCATTGTGGCGAAGGAAGTCTCGAAACGCGACGGCACGACGAAGTTCTTGTTCGAGCTGAGTGACGGCCTCAAGATTGAAAGCGTCCTGATTCCCCCAGAGAAAGAGTCGCCGGCAGCAGAAAAGCGCCTCACGCTCTGCATCTCGACTCAGGTTGGCTGTCCGCTCGACTGCAAGTTTTGTGCGACCGGCACGATGGGCTTCCTCCGCAATCTGACGGCGGGCGAGATTATCGACCAGGTTATCCAGGCGCAGAACGAAAGCCCGCGGCGGATCACCAATCTCGTCTTCATGGGCATGGGAGAGCCGATGCTGAACTACGACAATGTGATGAAGGCTGTGGAGATCCTGAACCATGACGATTCGCTCAACATCGGCGCACGACATATGACGATCTCTACAGCAGGCTATGCAGATAAAATCCGGCAGATGGCGGACGAAGGGCGGAAGGTCAAGCTTGCGCTCTCCCTGCACTCGCTCGATAACGCAAAGCGCACTCAGCTTATGCCGATTACCAAGAAGTTCAGCGTGGACGAGCTGATGGATGCGATGGAATACTACTACCGGAAAACCCGCTTCCGGCCAACATTCGAATATATCCCGTTTGACGGATTCAACGACACGGACGCTGATGCCGAGCGACTCATCAAGGTTTCCAGGCGCTTCCCGTGCAAGGTCAATATTATCCCCTTCCATTCAATCGAGTTTACACATCCCTCCGGGTTTGCTGCCACACTTCGGCCGTCTCCCCGCAAGAGGATGGAGGAGTTTGTGGACAAGCTCCGCAAAGCAAATTTGACGGTGATGATTCGCAGCAGCGCCGGGGAAGATATTCAGGCGGCGTGCGGCCAACTGGCGGTGGAGGAAAGTGTAAAGCAGAGGTCAGAAGTTTTTGATCAAGCGGCAAATTTCAATACACTGGTCTCAGAACACTGATCTCAGAACACTGATCTCCAATCTCTGTCGCCGAGCATCATGTGTTGAACTTGTTACTTATTCAAGTTGACCGCCATGAGTGAGGGTTAAAACCCCTGAGAGTATTGTTTGGAACTGTTGTCCACGTCCTGAAGCCTGCCCGCCTCAGGGGTTCCAAGAGGCAGGCGGGGACGTGGCAATAGCCCCCAAAGTATTCAAGGGGCTTTAGCCCCTATCTAAAAAGTCGGTCAACTTGTGTTACTTAACTGCTCACCACTTACTACTTACTACTCACCACTCACCACCTCATGCGAATCATACTCTTCGGACCTCCGGGTGTCGGGAAAGGCACGCAGGCGAAGCTCCTATCGGAAGAATTCAACATTCCCCATATCTCCACGGGCGATTTGCTGCGTGCTGCCGTGAAGAACCAGACCCCGCTCGGCATCAAAGCGCAGAAGTATATGGACTCGGGCAACCTTGTGCCGGACGATATTATGATCGACCTGATCCGCGAGATTCTCACCTCCCCGTGGGCAAAGCGCGGCTTCATTTTGGACGGATTCCCCCGCACCGTCGCGCAGGCCAGAGCATTAGATGAGTTGTTCAAGGAGATGAACATTATGCTCGACGGCGTCATCAGCCTGCGGGTGGAACATGAAGAAGTAATCAAACGGCTGAGCGGGCGCCGTATGTGCCGGACATGCGGCCGCATCTACAGCATTCAACAGCTTCAGAATGGAAACGACACGAAATGCCATGACTGTGGCGGTGAGCTGTTCCAGCGCGATGACGACAAACCGGAGACCGTCCGCCATCGTCTCAATGTGTATCTGCAACAGACCAAGCAGCTCAAGGATTTCTATCGCGAGACCGGCCGATTCACCCAGATTGACGGCATGCAGGATGTTCCCACAGTCCACCGGGCAATTCTCGATATCGTTCTGAAGAGGAATCAGCGCGGTTGAGCGTCATGCAGCCATTCCATCCGAAGCCTCCTGCCGGCCGCCCTCCCTACGTCATCGCGCACCGTGGGCTCTCGGGCAAAGCGCCCGAGAACACCCCTGCCGCATTTTCCGCAGCCTGCTCTACGCCGGGCATCGATATGATTGAGTTAGATGTGCGGCTGTCGCGCGATGGCGAGGTGATCGCATTACACGACCGCACGCTTCAGCGTACAACGACGGGCAACGGACGAGCGCGATCATACACGACGGCAGAGTTGAAGCAGTTGGATGCCGGCTCATGGTTCGACCCTGCGTTTGCATCGGAGCGGATTCCGACGTTGCGAGAAGTCATCGCCTTTGTCCGTGGCAAGCGATGGCTCAACATCGAAATCAAATCCGATTTCTGGTTCCGCGAGCGGCCGGGTGTGCTTGAACGAGCCGTTGTCGAGACAGTCAAAGACTGTGGTTGCGAAGACTATGTCCTGTATTCGTCGTTCGACCACCGTCTCATCGCTAACCTCAAACGAATGTACCCCCACACACAGGTTGGGGTGATTTATAATATCTGGCACGACTTCGGCCGACTTCCGTCGAAGCTTGCCGCACGTGCACACGCGTCGGTGTTTGTGTGCGCAAAATTTGAGTTGACGCGGTCGATGCTTCGTGATGCTCAGCGTGCAGGCCTTGCGGTCTATGTCTATACGCTTAACTCTAGGCAGGATGTGCGAAAAACGGTCGCCTTGGGCATACACGGCGTGCTTTCGGACGTAGCCGATGAGATCATTGGTGTCGTTCAAAGCAGCCCGGGTGCGGCATCGCACTCGAACAAAAACAGTGCATGACTTTCACAGAGGCGTTTTGTATCTTTGCTCACATCACGCATCGCTCATTACTGAGGAAGGTACTCCCATGCGACCATTCTCCCTTGTTGTTGCCCTGCTGCTCCTTTTGTCCGCCATAGATCGTTCGCCTGCTCAAGACCTCTCGGAGCGCCTCGCGAAGCTCGCGGCAAAGAATGCAGAAAACTATGTCACCCCCATCATCCGCGGCTGGGGAGCCGATCTGAACTCCGGATTCTTCCATTCTGCCGACCTGCACGATGTTCTCGGGTTCGACATTCAGCTCAAGATCACCGCAGCACGGCTTGGCGACGATGAGAAAACGTTCGAGTTTGAAATGCCGGACCGAATTGGCCAAGGTCCCTTTACCCTCCATGCGAATACAGACTATCCAAAGTTTGTTACCGCGAACACCGTTGTGGGGAAAAAGGATGAAACGGTCGTACGCACCTACCCCACCTCCATCGTGCCCAACGAGGAGATTTTCCGCGTGCCGGGCGGGTTTGATATCCCCGTCTCGCCTCTCGTTGTGCCGCAGGTGGCGCTCGGTCTTCCCTTCGGCATCGAGGTGATGGGGCGTTTCCTCCCGACAACGAAAGTCACCGCAGAGGGGACCGATATCGGTGAGGTAAACTTTCGCGGCTTCGGACTTCGTCATGACATCGATCAATACATCCCCATGTTTCCGATCGACGTTGCGGCACACGTCATGATCCAGAAATTTGATTTTAAGGGAACGAAAGGAGAGAAGTTCATCTCCGCCAACTCTCTCGCGTACGGCGTCTCGGCGAGCAAACGCTTCTTGATCTTCACCCTCTACGGTGGTTTCCAGTTCGAGAAGTCCACGTTCACCATCGGCCCGTATGATGCGACGCTCCAATATGGACAAGCGAAGGAGAACATCCGCGTCCCGGCGTTCGACATCGAAGGCCGGAACACCACGCGCGCCCTTGTCGGCTTGCGAATCGTGCTTTTGATCGTCAACATCCATGCGGACTACAGTTTTGCTAAGACGCCGGTACTGACGCTCGGCGCAGGCATTACGTTCCGGTAGGATTCGGTTGCGCACACAGACGTTGTTCCGTATATTATCCCGTCCGGCTGAACGATCCGCAGGACGGGATTTTTTTTCCAAAATCGCCCACGAGCGTTTTGTGCGAGTGGCTGCGATTTTGAGAATCCCGACGCTTTCTGTCGGGATGAAAAAATCGCCCACGAGCGTTTTGTGCGAGTGGCTGCGATTTTGAGAATCCCGACGCTTTCTGTCGGGATCTGAAAAATTGAACTCGCCAGAAAATGACTTCATGCCCCGACTTCAGTTCCTTCTCCTAACTCTCTCGATCTTCGTCCTCGGATGCGATGTGCAGGAGCGCCCGATTGCCGACCCCGCCGAACAGCTCGAACGAGGCAGTGAGCTGTTTCGTGCCGGCTCATTCCAACAGGCCGAAGCGCTTCTCACAACGGCAGCCGAAGCGTTCGAGGCGCAACACCTTCCAGGCAATGCCGCCCGTGCACGCGGGGTTCTCGCTCAGATTCACCTTGCCAACGGTCGATACCGTGGAGCGGTCCGAGAACTTACCGTCGCTCTCGAGCTGAGCAAACGCGCAAACGACTTCCGCAACAAGGCCCACCTCAGCACACTGTTCGGCAACACCTACACGGAGATGGGAATGTATGCTCAGGCGGCGACGTCGTACCGTTCGGCGGCGGCACTGTATTCCGCGTTCAATGACCGCAGGGCTGTTGCCGACCTCGACCTTCGCATCGGACGGGCATTGTTCTTGGATGGGGCACTGGAGCGCGCATACGATCATCTCGAACGCGCCCGGCAATTTTTTACCTCCGCGAACAATTCCGTTCTTGCCGCACAAGCCTCTGCTCTCCTTGCCCAGGTGCATCTCCGGCAGGGGGCACTCACCGAGGCGCAGTCGGTGCTCGCCGAAGCGTTGAGTAAGCTCGGTTCCGCAGATCCGGTCGTCGAAGCAATACTCCGCCTCCACTTCGGGAAGGTACTGAACCGTCTCCGCGGTCCGAACGCCGCCCTCGAGCAATTACAGACGGCGGCAAACACGCTGCGCACGAGGAAAGTCGGAAAGGAACTCGAAAGTGTCATCCTGTTTCAGATCGGTACCGTGTACGCGGATCACGGCCGCTATAATGACGCGCGAACCTACTACACGGAAGCCGGGGCACTCGCAAAGGCGGCAGGCGACCGACTTGGAGAACAGTACACTCAACTGATGCTGACGCTTGCTCATGAACGAGGAATGCCCGCCGACCAACGCACACGAAACGCCGAACAACTGGCCCGCGCGTACCTGACCGTCGCCGAAGGGTTCTCGATAAGCGGCCATCGAACCGGTGAAGCGTATGCCAACGCGCAAGCCGCGCGATTGTTCGCGCTGCGTGGGGAAAGGGCGCTCGCGAGACAGCACCTTCAGAAAGCGGTCGAGGTCGAAGAGCGCATTGAAGGAGAGTTCATTCACCCGGAGTACCACAAACCGTATCTCGAGTACCTCCAGATGGCGCAGGAGCGGGAGCGATGGCACGACATGTTAGCGGAGATTCTCCTCAAGCAGGACAACACAGCGGAAGCCGTCGGTTACGTGGAGCGAGGGGTATCGAAACGGCTGTATCGAAGGCTGCGCGAGATCGACCCGGCGCTACACCATCCGCAAGTTCAGCAGGAGGTGAAAGTGCTCCGTGAGCGACTGCAGCGACTTCGCATCCTTGAGGTCGAACGCTCGCGGCTTCAGGCGCGTGTCAACGATGCGGTAGCGGGAGCTGAGATCAACATACTCCATGCAGAGATTGAATCTCTGCGAGAGGACCTCACCCACGGCGCGGCACGTATCGCCGCACGACATCCCAACTACGACCCCCTTGTTCACATCAGCGGGATTGGGGTAGCAGAACTGCAAAGTCTCATGCCCCGCGGCGCTGTGGCCGTGTATTATCTCCCCGGAGCCGACGAGCTCTCGATCTTTACCATCTCACGCACACGGTTCGAGATGGCCCGCGTACCGATTGGCAGGGAAGCGCTGCTGCGGCTGGTGTCGGATTACCAGCGGCTGTTGCACGACCCCAACGTGTATGCGGGGGTGGCGGGCGAGGCAAGTCTTCCGTTTATGACGCGATTCGAAACGCTCGCCACGGAACTCTTCGCCCATCTCTTCCAGCCGATTGAGCGGTATCTGGACCGCAACGTGCTTATCGTTCCGTCCGTCTGGTTTGAAGGGTTTCCGTTCCATGCCCTGCAGCGACAGGATGCGGCAGGAAATGTCAAGTATCTGATCGAGCTGATGAATGTCGATTACCTGCCGTCGTTCGGTGCGCTGCGCTTTCGGACTGTGTCGCCCGCCAGGATGCGGGATATTGTTGCCGTCGGAAATCCCACCGGCCGCAACTGGTCGATCGATTACGAACTGCGCGATATCCGAAGCTTCTATAAAGAGGCACACATTCTTATCGGACTCGAAGCCTCGTGGGATCGGTTAGAAACGATGCGGGGCGATGTGCTGCAGCTTTCCGTGGAGTTTGTCGGGGATCGAGGAAACGGAGCGTTCGGCAGTTTTTGGTTTTCAGACGGCAAGACAGCGGGCGAAGCGTTGAACATTCCCTTCGAGCGACTCACTCAACTGCCTGTGTATCCGGTTGTGGTGATCTCCAATCAACACGGGCAAGGTGTTGGGCTAACGCCGGTGCATGCTTTCCTGCTTCGGATCCACGGTACGTCGGATGTGTTCTTCAACGCATGGTATGCCGACCGGAAGGCGGCGAAGTTTTTCAGCGAGTTCTTCTTCACCCATCTCTCCAACGGCCTCGCGCCCGGCGACGCGTATCGCCAAGCCCTCCTCAACCTCATCCGCACCAAAGACGTCAACCACCCGCGCTCATGGGCGAAGTTTTTTCATTACGGGGTGGGGTAGAGTTGGTCCGACGTAGAAACGAGGGCGTACACGAGAGGTCGATAACCAAAGGTAGCCGCAATCTTTAGATTGCGTTGTTGCTCGTTCCCACGTCTGTCTGCCCTGCCTGCCGCCTGCCGGCAGGCAGGCTCCGCGCGGGAACCTTCTTCCTGATGCTCCGCGTCGATAATTGGACGCGGGAGTATCGCATCTCTGCATTGCGATCCATCCCACATTAAAGCTGTGGGACATCCCGCCCCCGACCGGAACCAAGAGCGGGACATTCTGGGAAGCGGAAAAAACGAACACACAATATCGAGTGGTTGATTCTCTCACCAATATTTCGTAATAATTCGTCAATAGGTAGGAGGGGTCCGAACATGAAAAAGATCGCCGTTCTTGGTGCAGTCGTTACCGCCGCCTTCGTGATGGCCATTCTGCTGTGGTCAAACGCCGACCAAACCCGTGAGGGTGAGGTTGCGCAGGAGGGTGGAGGTCTTGCAGCAGAAAGGGATCGGGTAAGCGTGCCGGCAGAGGTTGTTTTTCCCGTGGAGGTTGCCGTGGCCCGTCGAGGGGATTTGGTGAAACGGATTCAGGCACACGGCATGCTGCGCGCACATCGCGTGGTGGGGATTGTAGCTCGCGTGAGTGGGGAGGTTATTGCTGTTCCGGTGAAGAACGGCGCGTATGTGCGCGAAGGAGAGCTGCTGGTGAAGATTGATGACCAGGAGTATCGCCTTGCTCTGGAACGAGCGGCCACGGCGCTTCTATCTGCACAAATGGAGTACCGGCTCATGAGTGGGGCGTTATTGTTCGAGACCGCTGACTCACTGAAACTTGCGAAGGACCTTGAAGAAGCGGAGCGTCGCTATCGCGAGGCGGAGGAACAATATCGGAACGGTATGATGACGGAAGAGGATTTCGTTCGTGTGCGACGGGAATATGAAGTGGAGATGGCGTATGCTCGTGCTCACCGCAGCGATGTTATTGCCAACAAGAGTGGGTTGAGCAGCGCGCGGGAGCAGTATGAGCGTGCGAAGATGAACGTGGCCTTGACGCAGATTCGGGCGCCGTTCAGCGGGTACGTGGCCGATTGTGACGTGAGGCCGGCGATGCACATCCAGGTCGGCACGGAGTTGATGAAATTAGTAGACGTCTCGCGCATGTATGTGGACGTCGAGGTACTGGAGAGCGAGATTGCTGCGCTGCGGGAGGGAGGCAACGCAGAGGTGAGCCTCACCTCGTACGCCGGAGAGACATTCAAGGGGTCGATTGTAGCGATCAATCCGCTTGTGGATGCGAAGACGAGGACAATACGAGTAACGATAGAGTTGAAGCAGGGAGAGAAGAGTAAAGGGGATGGAATGCAGAGGCAATTGCGGGCAGGGATGTTTGCAACGGTGAAGATCGCTGCTCATGTGTTCCGGGCCAGGCTCCTCGTACCAAAAGAAGCCCTGCTCATGCGCGACCAGCGAGCGCTGGTGTTTGTGGCTCAGGATGGTTTGGCGAAGTGGCACTATGTGGATGTGGGAGAGGGGAACGAAGAGTTTATTGAGATCGAATCCGGCATTGTTGCGGGCGACACGGTGATTGTGGATGGGCATTATACACTGGCGCATGATGCGAGGGTGCGCATTGAGGGGAACAAATAGCCTAAGGGGGATGTCATGCCGATCGAATCAGACGCGATCAAAGAGATTGTTCGAGCGAATCTGAAGGATATCGGTGGCGTGGAAGATGTGGCGAAACGGCTAAATGTTCCTGCTGATACGCTTCGAAAGCGCTTTGTGCGGAAAGAGCGGATGCCTCTCTCACGCTTCATTCTTTGTGAAAAAATTGAGAGAATCAAGTTGCAGCTCCTTGAGACAGAAGAAAAGTGCCTCACGATTTGCCTCGATGTTGGATGGAGAGAGGACGTTGGGGCGAAGATCTTCAAGCGCATCGTTGGGATGACGATGATGGAGTACCGTGATCACCACACGGGAATGGATAAAATTGCGGGGGGGGGCAATCGAGACCTAAGAGATCTGTCCGCTAGAGTCAACCTCTACTGCCAACCGAAAAAGCCAAGCGATTTTTGTTGCGGGTGAGTGGGGAAAGAGGTAAAATCACTCCGAAACCAAAATAAGATAGAGATTGACGCCGGGGAAAGCTGGCCTTCTAATCACCCCCCACTAAACAACTCACTAACGTGGCTGAGCCCTATAAACTTGGTAAAAAGAAAACGAAACTCTTAACGTTACTCGTTAGTGTCAATATATTGCTGTTCGTGATAATCGCGATACTGGTAGTGGGTGGAAAATCTTTCTATCACGATGTCAGTAAATGGCCTGAGGAGATCAAAGTCGGCTACACCGTGTCTACATTAGTTGAGAAGAGTAATAGCCTCAAGAAGATATTTGAAATAACAGAGTCGAAGCTGATTGCTTTCGTTTTCTTCGAGGATTCTGTGCTCCAGAGAGCACGTGAATTCGTTGGCTATATCAACGCATGTAAACCTTCGTTAGTATCGTCTATAATCTTCCCATTCGTACCTGATAAAAGGCCTTTAGGAGATAACTATACTGACTCACTTCATTTTTTGCCCGATGAAAATGGGGTTATCTCTTCAAGTTTTAGGATTCATTGTAGTGCTACGGTAATAGTCGACAGAGAGAGAGCATTGGTTCTGCGAGTATATCCTTTTGTTCTCAACCCATACTCTCTCTGTGAACAACTGGAGGTCTTACACAACCTATGATGAACCAGAGGGTTAAGTTGGGTGTATTTTTTTTGACTCTCACTTTCCTAACCGCATGCACGGGGAAGAGGATTGGACCAATCAAGACGGTATTCTCTAATCAAGTGATCGATAGTCTTCTCAAAAGGTCAGAACTCTCTCTTATTGATTTGGACAAGGCTTTTCGCAAAGAAGTTTTTCCGTTAGACAATGACCGTCAGAGAAGCAATGATAACAGACTCTTCCTAGGCGATCCTACCAGCCTAACAGTTTTGAGAGACAGCATATACATTACCGATCGAGTTAATAACGCAATTATGGTCTCAACATTGGATGGGCAATTGGTTCGCCGAATTGGCCGGTCCGGTAGAGCACCCGGTGAATATCTTGAACCTGTTTCAATTACGGGTAACGACAAGTATTTTTTCATCCACGATTTCAAGAACGCAAGAATTCAGATTCTCGATTCATGGTTCAACTATCAAATTTCGCACCCCGTGTTTCTTCTTCCGTTTCCATTTGGGTCAAGTGTTGCTGCCAACGATCAGACACTAATCGTTCGCTCACATCAGCGCACGGGCACTTTGATCTCAATTTTGTCTGCTCAACCTCCATTTCAGGAAATACGTTCGGAGTTTCCATTAGTTATTCCCTTAGGGGAACAACCAAGTGCTTTGAATTTCGTCCGATTCGCCATCAATCAGCAAGGCGAGTACTGCGTAGGTTACGTAGGGTTACCGTATTTGTTTGTGCATGATAGAGACGGACATCATGTAATTACAATTCAGTTTTTGGGTAAAGAGGTAGCCTCTTTGACCGAACCAATCTCGGGGATCTCGGGGACAGGAGCGTCGTCCCGCAATTCGGTGAAATACTTTTTTTATGCTCTGCGGATGCTTGACGATTCTCGGATAGTAATAGCGCATAAGACCGACGTTTTCTTTTTAAAAGGGGATAACAAGAAATATGGCATAGAGCTCAGACTAAAGCTTAACCCACCAGAGAAATTCAGTGATCTAAAGCCCGCGATCCGAGACTTAGCGTATTATCAGGGAATGTTATTTGTCATTTTCGATCCGATCCCTGATGTACTTTGTTACAAACTATGAGGTTAACCTAAAACTTCATCTTATTATTCAAAGGAGGATACAATGGTAAGACAATTGTCAAACTTGGTGCTGTGGATGATGGTGGCAATTATGCAAATAAGTCTGATCACGATACTCTTTATTAATCCACTCTATGCTGCATCATGCACGACTTTCTGTGACGGATGTCCAGGAGGCGGTGGATGCGGTATCAGTGGGTGCGACAAAGCAGTTTGCTTTGCTATCGCATGTGACTGTGGTTGGCAATGCACAAAAGGTGGTCAGGTAACTGGGTGGAGTGGGGCCTGTGAGGAGGTTAAACCTTTATGATGAGTCGGGACGGTCCTTGGTCAAACAGTCAAACCAATATGTACGGACAAGTTCTTTCTAGATTGTGCCTCTTGCTCGCTGTAGGTCTTCTCGCTGGATGCACTGATAACAACGAAAGGGTCATCGACTTAGCCAAAGGGACTCTGAAAACTATTATTGACTTGGACGGATTCAAAGGAGATACGCTTTATCCAAGCCTTGTTATTGGCAGTGTTGAACCAGAAGAAGCCTTCACCCGGAGCTCAGAACTTTTTCTTGGGGTCCCGACTGGGTGTATTGTTATTCACGACAGTATCTACATAGTTGACAGATCAAACAATTGCATTATCGTTTCCGATAAGAACGGAAATTTGATTCGTAAGATTGGACGGAAAGGAAAAGGACCAGGGGAATTCCTGCGTCCATATCATATATTACGAAACGATAGACATGTGTTTGTATATGACATGATGAATCGTCGTGTTCAAGTTTTCGACACTCTATTTAATTA
>JBGFRR010000039.1:0-33526 GCA_041695045.1 Bacteroidota bacterium | reverse complement strand
TTTCGTCGGAACAAAAAAAATCGGAGAACACTCCGATTGATAAACAGCGAGCGAACTTCGCTCTCTATAGCTGTATTCAGTACGGCTCCGTTCGATGTTCTGTGGATTGTGGGCTCTCTAGTGTCGTGTGCCGGAAATTCGTTAAATAAATCCATGGAAAAGATTCAACCGCGAATCCTCGCGAATTGAGTTCTTTTTGAAACCCATTAGCGCCGATTCGCGTGGATTAGCGGTTCCACTTTTTCAACGTATTTCTGACACGCGACACTAGAACTCTGCACCGCAGGCGCATCCGCCCTCGGCGGAGAACCTATGACCTCTTCGTGGGCTCTATAGGACTCGAACCTATGACCTCTACCATGTCAAGGTAGCGCTCTAACCAGCTGAGCTAAGAGCCCTTGAAAATTAGAACAGCGCCATGAAGGCGCTATCAAAGTGGAAAGATATTACTGAAAAAATAGCCGAAATGCAAGGAACGATCACGAAACGGGATGCTTGCGGCATTTAATGGTAGAAGTTTTTCTCCCATCGATGCTCGCGCAATGAACTCAGAAGGCCGGCACTCAACATTCTTCCATCAGACACGCTGCAATTTGCATGAACGTGCTCAACGGTTCGCATCCCCGGAATCACCGTGCCGACTGCCCGATTGTGCAGGCAAAAGCGCAGAGCTAATTCCGGTAAGCCTACTGCTTCGCCACCAATGAACCGCCTCAATTTCTCAACCCGCTCCACAACCTGCCTTTTCCTCTCTCCCCGAAAATAACGGGCACGAAAATCGTTCTCAGGAAAACTTGTATCAAGCGTAATATGGCCGGTGAGCGCCCCCTCGTCGAAGGGTACCCGTGCAATGACGCCAACATTGTGCTGTAAACAGAGAGGGAAAAGCCTATCCTCTGGCGATCGGTCGAAGATGTTGTAGATAACCTGAATCGTATCGACACGGCCGGAACTGACGACCTGGAGAGCACTATTCGGCTCATGGTCATTGATGGAAACCCCGAAGAATCGAATCTTACCGTCGGCCTTTAGCAACTCGACTGTCTCCCACAGCTCATCTTCGTCGAACCATTCATCATTCCAAACGTGAAGCTGTTGTAGGTCCAAACAATCAACTCTGAGGTTCTGCAAACTGTCTTCGGTACACCGAACGATATACTCTGAAGGAAAGACTTCGTTGAGCGACGTGCCTTTCTGCGCAGGCCAACGTCGGTTCATGGGGGGAATTTTGGTCGCAAGAAGAACTCTTTCACCTCTTTCCTGTAACACTGTCCCAATGAGCTGTTCGCTGTGACCTTGCCCATAGGCCAACGCCGTGTCGATAAAATTTACACCCGCATCAATCGCCGCGTGAAGGGCCTTACGAGAGGCTTGATCGTCAGAATCCTGCCACAGTCCGCCGCCAATACCCCACGCGCCGAAGCCAATTTCAGAGACACGGTATTGTGTGCGGCCGAGGACTCGATACTGCATTGAGGAAAGGATTACCCGTTCGTGGAATGGTCGGGGGGTTCGGGAAAGTGTTTCTTAAACAAGGTTTCGATGTCTGCCTTAGATTTGCGAGGAACATACTTCTCATGAAGCTCTTCTAAACGACGAACTGCGATGCTATCAAGGTCTTCATCATCGTGGTCGCGTTTTGCGATCATCTCAAAATCACGCCGGTCGTCTTGGTTCATCCGATTTGTATAGTCCTTCAATGCACGGACGAGTTTCGATTGTTCGGACTTAGTCATGATAGACGAGCAATGGAAGTTAGATCAAGGTCAGACGTGAGTGTATCAGTCGCCTTTCTGCAACGCATGATGGGGATGACGTGAACGGTCTGGGCCTCAGCCGCAAGCAGCGCGCAGCCGTGTCCACCAAACAGCGGAAACCCGCAGCGCGCCGATTGTCGGCTGCAGGCCATTGTTAGCCAGCCAGCGTTTCGACAGAACCCGGCAGTCTGCTGATCGTTAACTTGTGAAGATCGACCTTCTCACTCGCATTGTCGATGTCAATACCGACCAAGTTCCCATTAGCGTCGTAATCCAGAACGATTCCTTCAGAAATCTCTCGGCTTTCCACGCTAGTCTGTTCCGAAAGATCGATATACAAAGAATCTGTTTCGGGATGGTAATTCAACTTCATGGTTTAAAACCTCGATCCAGAAACGCGTTATGAATTGTCACTCGATCGTCGAGGGTAACAACTCTCAGGTAACGGTTCTCGAGCTCTGAAATCATTGCCCAAAATCGATAGCGATTCTTCTCCTGAGGTTCGGAGCGAATCGGATTATCCAGAACTCGCGTGCACCATTCTTTCTTGAGATAAGGCCGCTTCCGCAAGACCTCTTTCTCGAAATAGTCTGTAAATCTATATTCAGGCACCGGCCAAGGATACCGCAGTCGTGCGCTGCGTGACAGTGAGGCTGGCTAACTCCCCTCTCATCTCTCCGTGCCAAAGAGAGATCACCCTTCGGCTAAGAACCCACCGTGCCGAGGATGGGAGTCGAACCCATACGTCCCGTTTACGGGACACAGGATTTTAAGTCCTGAGCGTCTACCAGTTCCGCCAAATCTGAGCGAATTTCAACGGTTTCAAGCCCTGTCGCGGTAGACTTTCGAGGAGAAACCTTAGCAAAACCTTAGCAGGCGACCTTACGCTGCAAAACGGAACGTCCCCCGCCGGTATGTTCGCCGCGCCAACGGCATGCAGTTCCGACGGAGGACATTCAGTTTTCAGTGGGTGACTCGGCGCTTGAACAATTTCAACTGCACGGGGAAAGATACGAAAGGATGGAGCCGAAGTCAACCCTCGAACCAAAAATATGAAACGCGAATGACAAGGATGCGATTACACGAAGCGAAGGAAACGGAGGTCTCACACACCCCCTGCCGCCAGAAAATCGCGCGTATGCGAACCTCGCGCGAAACAGAGGCATTCCAGAAAACTACTCGTCTCTCGGTTCGCGTCGTCTGGAGGAGCCATTGAAGTGCATGAACGTGACCTCGTCCAACCTCACTTCCCGACCGTGCATCGCCTCGTACTCACGGATGGCCTTCTGCATTGCTTCATCGACATCTTCGCCGGGCCGCGTCGAGAAGGTTATCCAGTCCCCCGAAAAGGGGCCTCTGTTGCCGTTGCGCTGCTCCAATTTCTCTACCCGCCCTCTCAGGCTGCTCATCGCTGTCCTCTTTCAAGTTTGTCCTCAAGTTTTGAGATTCGCTCCTCCAACGAGGAAACTTCTATCGCCTTGAGAAGTTGAGACGCCATGTTGACGAGCTTGTAGTTTCGGTTCTCCCCCTCCCCTCGTGCCGCCGCCTTGATGCACTTCGCCATGAATCTCGCCACGTCTTGGGGGGTTTTCAGCCTCCCGATGCGTCTTCGAGGTTGTCCTCTCGCGTTTGTTTCCTGTCGCTTGGCTGTCATTCGCTTTCCTCCACGGAAGCTTTAGTGCACGTTCGCGGCATCTTCGGCGCCGCGATTTCTTTCAGCACCTTGTCAACAACGCGGCGCCGGAGTTGTTCGAGAGCTTCGCCGTCTTCCGTGTACGGAGAAATCTCCGAAACGGCGTCCTCGAACAACCGGAGAAAGGCGAACGCGTCTTGAGTCCTGTTCATGTTCAACATAGTCCGTGTTGTATTGACCACAAGGCGAGCAGGTAGGCTCCAGCGGTGTCGGCGTCGGACTCCTCCTTCCAGTAGTCGGCAGTAATGCGGTTGACGAATGCACGCGAGAGGATGCCGATTTCAGCCAACCTGTTCTCGCCGACGGCAACGTTGAAGGCTCGCGCAAGTTCCATGTCTTTCGGCGTGAGAGCTTTCTTTGCGCAATGGCCGAGCAGGACGTGCCCAAGCTCGTGAGCGAAGAGTCTGACCTCTTCTCTCAGAGAAAGGTTTCTATCCAACTCGACGCGGTGGCAACCGCTGGCAGCGTCCCAATAAGAACACCCGTTCATTTTCCACTCCCGCAGCGCCGACGAGAAGCTCACCTTGCACTTGACGCCGCGCTCAAGGGCAAGATGCTCGTAGAGCTTTATGCGGTTGGACTCGCTTATCATTTTTCCTTCGCCGCCGAGATGAGTTCGTGAAGTCCGTTCAGAACCTGCCTAAGAGGCATCCTTCCGTCGTAACCAAGCAGCGCGCCCGCGCGGTCAAAGAGCATCGGGCTGATGTTCAACTGCCACGACTCCTGCTCAAGCTGCATCGCGCGGGAGGACGCTTTCGCAAACTCGTTGAACGCGGCTTCGATTTTGGGAACCTCGGCCTTGAACTCCCGGATAATCTGCTCGCGCCGCTCTCGCTTTTCCCGGACTTCGGCTTCGGCGTGTGCTTGCCGCGCCTCTTCCAACTTTTTCTCGACTAACGAGATGGCGGTTTCAGTGGTGGCGAGATCTGAAGTTCCCGCCAAGATTTTCTCCTGAACTTTCTCCCAAGCTTTGCCCTCAACGAGCATCTCCGCTGCTTCTCGCCGTCGCGCCTCGACCTGCTCCGCCAACTTTGTTTTCTGTCGCTGCAAAGCTTCGAGCCTCGCTTCGAGATTTTGAATGGCCGTCTTTGCTTCTTGCGTGGTCATGTGTTTCTCTCCCGGTTTAGTTGAAAAGTTTGCTCGCCATTGTTCTTGCCCTCGCGCCTGGCAATGGCCTCGCGCGTGTCCTTCGGCAGCGCGGCCAACTGCTGCGCAACGGCAGAGGTCTTGCGGGTAAGGCCGATTTGTTCCAGTGTACTTATTGGCGGTACCGTTCGTGAACCGCCAATAATTCCACGTCCAATCAGCTGTCCCCGCGTCCCCTCCGCTTTCGGCATATTCTTCAGCAGTTTGCCCAGGCGCGCGAGAGCCTCAACCTTGACCATGTGAGCGGGACAAGATATTTTGCCGAACGAGGTCAACGAGCTCACCTCGGAGCATGTAGTCCTCATTCGAGATTTCCTTCAACGCCCGTAACGGAACGAGCTTCATCAACGACGCGGATCCGTTTCCGCCGGACTTCACTTCTCCCGTTTCGATAATGAGCTTGAGCAGCCGCTTGGTGTCAACCTCGTAGCAATGCAAGCCGCCGTCTTCGGGAACGCAATGAATCCACGTCTTCGCTTCCGTCGCCAGGATTCCCGACGCGCCGCTCCGGGTGTTCCAGTACTCAACTGCGCAAAGTTGTGAGACGCACGCCCGCGCGTCGCACTTGACTTCGACAGCCAACCCGCCGCCGTGGAGGAAACAAATATCCCAACGCGGCTCGCGTCCGACAGCCACCACCGAAGCGCCGTGTTTCGTTTCAAGGTGTCTCGCAAGACAAAGCGCGAGCAGGTCAGCGGTGACGAAGCCGTTCACGATTCATCCCCCCCATTCGACGGCATGAGTGCCGGACAGTCGTGCCGCTGAAGCGACCAATACGCGCCGCCGCAGTCGCTGCACAAGTTGTGCGTGCCTCGCGCCTTCCGTTCCTCTCCGAAACGTTGAAAAGGTTGTTTTCCTCCACCTGAGGTGCCCTTCTCGTTGGGATATTCTCCACGTTCTCGGTCGCGCTGGGAGAGGGTCGCTTCAAGGTCTCGAAGGCGCTGAACGTCGCTTGCAGTGTGCTCGAACGCTGCGCGAGGGTTCCGAGGTCCGCGTGAGAAGTCTTTCGGGTTTAACAAAATCGTCCGAAGGAACGGAATCGGCGCTTTCACCCCGCCGTGAAGTTTCCGTACTGCTTCACTAAAGTCGTCACTACGCGAAAGCTGTTGCAGTTCGTTTCGTTCAGCAGGCGTCAGCCTTCTTCCAATTTTGTCCTCAATAACCCCAAAGGTGGAGTCCTCCTCCTCATCATCAACTGGAGGAGGAGGATGTACTTCTCCTTCTTCTCTCTTCTCCTTCTCCTTCTCCTTCTGTTCTGGGAGGACATTGTCCGGAGTTTGTCTGGACACTCTCCGGACTTTTTTGGAATACTCGTCAGAAATCTCTCGGAATTTCGGGCACGAAACGCGAAGCAGCCCGTTCGACAACCCCTCGACCTTGAGCTTTCCACGTTCCGTCGCGAAGGTGTAGAGCCGGCGTAGGTGGTCTGTCCGTCGGCTGTGTATGACCTGTCGCCACGCCGTCTCTGGGATGTCGAGCGTCCCTTCGTGCCCTTGCGCCGCGATGAGTTCGAGTGTGCGGAACCAGAAGGCGTAGCCGGAATCGCCGAAGCGTTCCGCAAGTTCGCGAACGAACAAGTCGTTCGACGCGTCCGCAAAGTGTTTGAACCATTTCATAACGCACCCACTGAAAATGAAAAGCCTCGCTGGGACACTCCGGTTGTTAGCCGAAGCGTTCCAACGAGGCTCGCAACATCTTGCTTCGTCGGAGTGTCCCGCAACTGCTGCCCGGCGAACTCGCCGAACAAAAAGTGCGGACACATTGTAACAAGACTTTTAGGTGTTACCTAAGTTGTACGCGGAGAAACAAATTCATTTTCGATACCGTTCTACGGGCTTGTTTGACCGCTGAACCTCTGAGAGGTATTTACTGATGCGATGGTAAGATTTCTCACCTGACTTGAAGCATTCAAACGCAGGAACTTCTAATCCGATAGCCTTTGCAATTTCATACTTCGTTTCTCTCGATACTGTTTTCCCTTTGGGCAACTCCCGTGCCTCGCATTCCTTTAGAACCTTGTCCAATAGTTTTTCCCTGACCTTACCCTGAGTGCCGTCTGTTAGTCCTAACTGCCTTTCAGCCAGTATCTCACGAATGAGTCCTCGTTTTTCCTCTGCTTGTTCTCCTGTCCTTCCTGCGAAATGAGAGAACAAGCGGAGTCTTTCATACTCTCGGCGCAAGAATTTTTCGCCCGCGCTTGAGTACAGTCTCCGGAGGATTTTGCGCCTTCCCTTCTCCATACGACCTCCCAAAACAAAAACGCCTCACCCCGTCCGAGCCGTCAAGCGAACGGCCTCCCGGTGAGCCGGGAAGGGTGAAGCGTTTCAAAATCTCTTCGCCTGTTCATTCGGACGTTGCTTCTTGCTCAAGATACGAAAATCTTGAATCTATTTCGCTCGGCGCTGCGTTCAGTTCAGGGTAATCTTGTTCACGGCGCTGTGCAACTCGCTGGCTGCAATGCCGGAATATCCCTCCGTTACCATGACGCTGGAGTGTCCGAGAATCCGCTGAACGATGTGGATGGACTCACCAGCCCGCAGAAGGTTCGTTGCGAAGGTATGCCGCAAGCTGTGGAACCTGACCTTCGGGTTCGTGAGGTTGGCCGCTCGCACACACGCTTTGAATTTGTGCGTTACTGTGCTCTCAGAAATCTTCTTGTCGTTCAACTCGAACACGTACTCCGACGGACTCTTGCCGTGCCTCGACGCGAGAACATTGTAGGCAACGTCGTTCACCGGAACCACTCGCCGCCGCCCGTGCTTCGTCTTGAAGTTCTCGCGCGTTTGAATGGTCAGCGTTCGCCGCGCAAGGTCAACGTCCTGCCATCTCAGGTTGAGGATTTCCCCGCGCCTCATGCCGGTATTGACTGCGAAGACCACCAACTCCTTGAGCCAGTTCTCTCGGATGCAGGCGAGAAGCCTCTGAAAATCTTCGCGGGACAATGCCAACGGAGCTTGCTCAGGAACTCTCGCAAAGCTCACGCCCTCGAAGGGATTCTGTGCCGTCATTCTCCACCGCTTCGCCGTGCTGAATGCTGCCTTGAGCATCCGCAATTCGACGTTGACGGAGACGGGAGAGATTTCCCTGAGCCGCTTCGCCTTGTATGCGTCAATGGTCTCCGGCGTCACTTCGTTGACGTATGCACCGCGCAAGAACGGCGTGAAGGTCTTGAAGATGGATTTGTACCGCTCAACTGTTCGAGGTGCGATGTCGCATGACACGAGAATCTGGTGAGAGAATTGCTCGAACGACACCGACTTCAACCGAGCTTCAAAAAGTTGCTTGAAGTTTACCAACGCCCTGAGTGCTTCGGGCTTTGTCGTGGCTCCGGTGGACTTCCATCTCTGCCTACCATTCGAGTAGTAGAGGATGTAGTACACACCGTTGGAACGTTTGAGTAACGAGAACCGCTGAGGTAGGACGGACATTGCTAACCTCCTTGTTCGCCGCGAAAATCGTGGCAAACCATTAGCAATTCCGTTAGCAGCGAGGTTGCTTCTTGAAGGGTAGGTTTTTCCTCACTTCACGAAAAACCCTTGTCCCACCGTGCCGAGGATGGGAGTCGAACCCATACGTCCCGTTTACGGGACACAGGATTTTAAGTCCTGAGCGTCTACCAGTTCCGCCACCCCGGCGAGTGAAATTCGTTCGTTTTCGATACTTCCTTCCGTTGATTTTGACCGTCGAACGTACTGCAACCGATTATCTCCACTACTGTGTTCTCCGGGGATGAAGCTACTACAATGTACAGAGAAAAGATTGACTGTTCAAGACGGTAATACAGAGAAGGTCTAGAGACGCGGCCGAAAACTTCTTTTTTTCACCACGAAGTCACCCCGGCCTCGCCTGAGGCGTGGCCGAGGGCGGGCTACGACCCAAAGTCCACGCTGTACGGGATCCCGCCTTTCGTAGTTTTGAAAGCGGGAATACACTAAGGATTTTATGAAACTTTGTGACTTTGGGTCTTAGTGGTTTAGCTTTTCGGCCGAGCTTCTAGAGATCCGGCCGAAAAGTGTTACCACAAAGTCACTACGGCACAAAGTGCCACAAAATCAAATCGTTTTTCTTTGTGTCTTCGAGTCTTTGTGGTAAGAGGTTGGGTTTTCGGCCGCGTCTCTAGTGTCTGTGCAAAATGGGATCTCGAGATTACGGCACAAGCTCACCTCTCCAACTGCAGCTCCTGCCACTCCGGTACATACGCCTTCATCAAGCTCTTGAATAGCTTCCCGTGATTGGGAACTTGCAGATGCACCAACTCATGCACTATGACGAAGTCCCTGAACTTCGCTCTCTTCTTCAGCAGGTCTCGACTAAAGCTGACGCGCCCCGCCGTAGAGCAGGAAGCCCACTTCCTTCTCATCGCTCGAATCTGTACGAGCTTCGGTCTGACTCCGATTCTCCTCGACCAGTGTTGAACTCGGTCTCGAAATCGTTCCTCCATGTTTTTCTTCTCTCTCTTCATCATCTCTTCGCCATGTCCAATATCTTATCAATGACCTCTTGCACATGGTCCTTGCCTATCGGCTTCATAAGCTGGCCGTACATCCCCAGTCGAAGGTTGCGTTTCTCTTCAGAGTTCACCTGCCAGTTCGGATACTTCTTGAGCAGGTCTTCAATCTTCTCTGCTAATTTTTGAGCTGCCCCCACATACCGACTTTTCAGTATCCAGTAGATTGAGAATGTCCTCGTGTCAAGCTGCTTCTCCGCCTGTTCCTTTCTGGCCTGATTGATTTCCCTGACTATTTCTTCGAGCTTTCGCAATGCTTCGACGGTGTCTATTTGCCTCTGTTCGTACAGGTCGTTGATTATCTCTAACCGCTCACCGATGCCGATGAGGTATGGCATCCTTCCAGAGTTTTCGTCGACATAGACAGTGATGCTCTTTCGCAGGTTGATGATTTTGGCCTTATCAGACTTGTCGTCCTTCTTCAAAGCTTCAAGAGTCTGCTCATTGATTTGGTAAATTGGGAGAGGTTCCGCTATCTGTCCCACTTTGACATGCGTCTTCACCAAGTCGGCTGTCTTCCGCATCAACTCCTTATCGGTATGAACTCTCGGCAGGAAGGCACTCAAGACAGTCTGGTACAGATGCGAAAGCCGTGAGTAGTCATCAAGATAATCTCTCAAGAATTTGTCTGGAGAAATGATTTCATACAGGCTCTCAAGCTGCTTGAAAAACTTGAAGAATTCCTCCCGCTCATCCTTGTCGTCAAAGTATTCGATGACATATTCAACGAGCTTGTCGCCCGACTGTCCCTTGAGCAAGCTGAGGTATTCACTACTCTGTTCCTGCATCATTTTGGCGAAGAGGCCTTTCAGCACCTCGATGTTCTTGATGACGCTGCCGACATCGGCTGAGTCAAACGCCAGCGCCTTCTCCATGTTGTCGAAGATGCCAACGAAATCCAGCACAAAGCCTGATGGCTTCTTCAGTCCATCATCATCCTCATAAGGACGATTCACGCGGGCAATGGCCTGCAACAGCGTGTGGTCTTTCATCGGCTTGTCGAGATACATGCAGTAGAGTATCGGCGCGTCGTATCCCGTTAGCAGCTTCTCAGTTACAATGAGGATTTTGGGCAGCGTGTCCTTCTTCCGGAATTCCTTTTTGAGCTTCTTCTCCTCGTCTTCATCGAGATAGTATTCCTTGAGCATCGGCTGGTCATTATGAGCGGGAGAGTATACGACCTGTGAATACTCTACTGGCAGGTACTTGTCCAATGCCTTCTTGTAGAGCGCACAGGCTTCTCTATCAACACCAACCAGGAAAGCCTTATAGCCCATCGGTTCCACGTTCTGCATGTAATGCTGGGCGACAAATTTCGCAACCTTGTCTACTCGGTCTCTCGATTTCAGGAAGTTCTTCGTGTTGACTGCCCGCTCCAAAATCTTGTTCAGTTCCTCGATGTCGCTCACTCCTTCTTCCTCGACCATCGCGTAGAACTCTTTCTCCAACAATTCCTTTGGCACGAGCATCTCATTCGGAGCAAGCGTGTAGTTGAGCGGTAGCGTGGTACCATCTTCGATGGACTCAGCAATGGAGTACTTGTCCAGGTACCCTCGCTCATCCTCCTTCCCGAAGACTTTGAATGTTCCTTTCCCGTATAGAATCTTGTCAATTGGAGTGCCAGTGAAGCCAAAATAAGTGGCGTTGGGAAGCGCTGCCATCAGATAGTTGCCGAGGTCTCCGCTTGTGGTTCGATGTGCCTCATCAACCAAAACAAAGATGTTTTCTCGTGTGTTGATGTCCTTCGGCATTCCTTCGAACTTATGAATCATCGAAACAATGAGGCCCCGGTAATCACTGGCGAGCAGCTCTTGCAGGTCTTTCTTGCTGTCGGCTATCTTGTAGCTCTCGAATCCGTAAGCCTCCAGATTGAGAAAGAGCTGAGTCTCTAACTCGTTCCTGTCTACCAGCATAATGACAGTCGGTTTCTCAAACTCAGGCAGCTTAATCAACCGCTCTGCTGCGACAATCATCGTAAAGGTTTTGCCGGAGCCTTGTGTGTGCCAGATGAGTCCAGTCTTTTTCTCTTGCTCCAATGAGCGATGTACGACCTTCTCAACAGCACGCGTCTGATGCTGGCGCAGAATTATCTTCTCAAGTTCGTCCTCTCGTTTGAAGAAGATGATGTAGTCGTGGAGAACCCTGAGTAGTCGCTTTCGGTCGAAAAAATGCTTCACCTTCTTTTCAAAATTACCTCGCTCTTCGTCCTTCCAGTTAAAGAGTGCCTTCCGACTGAGGTTCCATGTCACCCCGTAATAAAACTCAATGATGTGCGTGACATCGAATATCTGACTGGTGGTAACAAGCTCAGGTGTCTCTCGATGGTATCGTCGAAGCTGGTCGACCGCGATGCCAATCGCTTCTTTTTCTTCGGGCTTCTTATTCTCACCAATGACCACAGGGATACCGTTGATGAGGAAGACAACGTCCGCACGATTACCGTGGGCGCCGTTGGTGTAGTACCATTCTTCGGTTGCTTGGAAGATGTTGTTGGAGGGATTCTCGAAGTCGATGAGGCGGACATTCTTCTCGCGTTTCTCTGCCGGGACATAGACGGTCTTTCTGCCCCTGAGCCAGTCTAAGGCTTCCTTATTTCCCTCGATGGTGTTGCGAAGGTTCAAGAGTCGCTTAATGACTTCCTTGACGTTCTCAGATGTGACAATGTTCGGATTGAGTTCGATGAGTTTTTGTTCAAGCACGGGATAGAAGAAAAGGCCGGTCTCTCCGTTGCGTAACCTTAGGGCTTCCTCTGGCCCGACTATCTGCCAGCCTATTTCGCTTGCGTACTTGAGGATGGGCTTTTGGACGGCCCTATTTTCGGTGAAGGGGTTAGACATTGTGAGATTTTATCTGGCATGCCAAGCATTTGAGCGCTCAACCGCCAGATAAAACCTTTCAAAATGAAGCGTATTGCCTGGATTTATCTGGCAGTTCATAACTTGTGGGAGAACGGTGATATAACAAATTCAGTCAAGAGCTTCTGTGGGAATGCTGATTAGCCAACTAACTTCTTGGCCCCAAAACGCGGCAAGCTTAGACCTGAAGCCGTTGTACTCATTGATGAATTGAGTCAAGGCAGCATATCTTTGTTTCAAACCAGATAATTGGGATGCTTGCAGCGTGGCGAGGTTTTGGCCCTGCTTAAGATTTCGAATAACGTCATTAACATAAATCAGGACAAAGGATTCCATTACATGAAAAAATTCACGTGCAACATCCTCAAATTCATCATAGGACTTGAACCCATTCTTTGCTCTGAGTTGAACGTCCAGAAGAACCCAACTGAAAAAACTTTCGAGGTGAAGACTTAATCGGATTGAGTCCACCGAAATATTTCTGAGATAGTACGCTATGCCGTATTGATTGGTGCTCTGAACAAAATCTTGTGCTCTTGCAATATAGCTGAAAAAGTCCGTCCCAAATCGCGCAAGAGCTTGCTTTTGCTTTGACTTCAACTTCCAACGATGCCAACTTCGAGTAAAGTAGGGGAAGCTCAAGAGGAGAAGGACAATGATGAGAACGTACGGAAACCATGTCGTCTTTTCCTGTATCAATCCAAGGACGGCAACTACGACGAGAATAGCTTTCGTAATCCTGTCAAACCAATCGGGTTTCATAGTCTCAAGCTTGAGGTTATCCATCGTTTTCAATCTTGATGTTGTTCACCCGTATCTTCCCCGTCATGAGCTGGTGAAGCATGGATTTGAAAAGCTGTTGAAGCTTCAGCATCTTGTTCTCAGCAGTGCTGATTTTCTCAGACACTGTTGAAAGGATTTTGGCTATTTCAGCTTGCTCAGACATGGGTGGTATTGGAATTCGCTGTTGGTGTACTATTCCTTGGGTTATCAATGGCTGTCCGCCCATGTGTCTAAACCTATTTAGGTCATAGAACCTCAAGAACTCGCACAGGTAAAGAAGATTGAAGTCATGCAGTATTTCTTTAGTGTAGAGCGCATTATCACTAATCCAACATTTGCCTTCACTTACGTATGCATTACCGCAATAGACGCCAACTCTGCCGAGAACGAGCGTCGGTTCACTTATGAAGTACCGTTGAGAGTAGCCGAGAATACCGTTCCCCCCGTAGACTGGATATTGATGGGTCTCTGAAACAGTGTTAGACAAATCTTTTGGTCTTGTATCGCCACTGGATAGCTTGAACAAGTCCCCCAGCCTCACCACTTCCCAACTCTTCGGCATCAAGCCAATCTCAGTCTCCTTGAGTTCTTCGCCGTGCAAGCCCTCAGTGAAGAGCTTTGCCATCAGCGACTTCTTCAGTTCCTTCGTCCGCTCGATAATCTTCTCCTGCACTTCAACCGCCTGCTGGATTTTGTAGAGGATGGCTGCGATGGCGCGCTGTTCGGAGAGAGAAGGAAGAGGAAGAATCTCCCTTTTGGCTGAACCTATCGCGATGAAGGGTTGTCCTGAACCGTGACGACTCCAATATGATTCATCGTTTACATAGTAGTACACAAATCGAATGTCGGCACGCTGGTTATCACTGGCCTTGATAATTATTGTATTCTTAATAGCTGTCCATTTGCCTGATGCAAAGAAGCACTTGCCCGACCTCGCTCCGATTGCTGAAAGGATGACTGCGTTGCCCTCGTGTTCATAGAAGTCGAGAAAGCCATCCTGTCCTGCAGCACTGAAGGCTTGATAACCACTTTGTCTGTATAGCTCCTTAGTTAGTGAAGTGTTGCCCCAATCTACTTGGCAGACGTCTCCCAAGCTCACCACATCCCACTCAGCAGGAATGGTACCGATGGGAGTATGCTTGAAGGCCTGCTCTACAAAAGCTTGATTCATTGCTTGATTCTTCGCTTGACAACGATATATAGTTTTTCTATATTAACTACGGAGCCTTTGGCGGCGAAAGCTGCCTCTGGCTTTTTTCTTTTATGTTGGTACAATACTCAGTTTGGTTTCAGTCCGAGCTTCTGAAACACGTCCGATAACTCTTTGTCAATCTTCTTGCTTTCTTCATCCAACTTGACCAGCCCATTGAGCAGTGTGGGAATCTCCTTGTACTCCTCAGCAGCTCCGGTCTCAACATAGCGAGACGGGCTGAGGTTGAAATCGTTCTTCACTGCCTCTTCAACTGTTATGACTTTCGTAAAGCGTTCCACATCCCTGAAAGTATGAAAGGCGCTGGCAATCTTCTTAATCTTCTGGTCAGGGATGAAGTTCTTTGGCCGACCCTTTTCAAACTCCTGAGAGGCATTGATAAGGAAAATCTTGCCTTGTCGGTCTTTGGTCTTATTCTTATTCAGGACGAGTATAATGCCCGGCGCTGTGGTGTTATAGAACAGGTTCTCCGGCAGAAGCACGACAGCCTCAATCCAATCCTTCTCCACAAACGCTCTGCGGATGTCTTTCTCTTTGTTGGTTCCCTGGCTGCCGGAGCCGCGTGAGACTGCACCGGTGTCGAGGACGACTGCTGCACGTCCTCTATCATTGAGCGAAGCAGCCATCAACTGCACCCATCCCCAATCGGCTGAGCTTGCAGGAGCGAAACCGAACTGAAACCGCTCGAAGGTATCATTCTGGTAGAAGTCCGTGTCGTAGCCATCTTGGTTCCACATCGGATTGGCCGTCACGAGGTCGAACTGCCTCAGCGAGCTTCCGTTGAGTAGCTTCGGGTTACGCATCGTATCCCCAATGGCAATCTCGCCTTCCATGTCATGGATTATCATGTTCATCTTTGCCATAGCGTAGGTGACATGGTTCTGTTCCTGTCCATATAATTGCAACGGCTTCGAGACCTTCTTTCCATTCAGTTTCTCCTGCAGTGCAAGCTCGCACTTGATGAGGAGCCCTGCGGTTCCACAAGTCGGGTCATAGACCGTCTGGCTTTCCTTCGGGTCAAGGATGTAGGCCATCAGCCAACCGACTTCTTTCGGAGTCAGGAACTCACCTGCACTCTGGCCCTGCCCCTCAGCAAATTTGCGAAGCAGGTAGTCGTAAGCACGGCCCAAGATGTCAGGTTCACAGTCGGCTAATCCGAGCCTGTGCTTGCTGATAATCTCAATAAGGCTGCTCAGCTTCCCATCATCGATGATTCTCTGTCCGCTCACCGTCGCATTGAAATCGACGATGTCGATAACGCCTTGAAGTGTCGGGTTCTCCTTCGCAATCTTTCGGAGTGCGTCAGTGATTCCTTCCCCGACCTTTGTGGTCAGCTTCCGAATCTCCGCCCACTTTGACTTAGGTGGAATGTAGAACCGCACCAGCGAATGGTCTTGAGCGATTAGCTCCTTTGCGGTCTTCTCATCGCCAAACTGCTCGGCCACTCGCTTCACCTCATCTTCATAGACATCCGAGAGCCTCTTCACGAAGATGAGCGGGAGGATGTAGTCCTTGAACTTCGGGGCGTCGACAGCCCCGCGAATGCTGCACGCAGCATCCCACAGCCAGCCTTCGAGAGTTTTCACGTCGAGTTGGCCAGGAGTGCCGTTCTTGTTGGGGAAGAGAGTTGAAGGGCGGTTTGCCTTTTTTCTTACCCCCGCTTTCTTCGGAATCACTTTGCGATTTCTTTTTCCCATGTGTCCTATGTGCTACACTCTTGTCATCTTTGTATTTGGCTTGAAGACGAATTCGGCCCTTTGTTCTTAGCCCTGTTGAGCGGGGAATAGAGATTCAAGTTGTCTCCTTTCCGCTTGGGCTTCCTTAATTGCTTTTTCAAACGCCGTCCTAAGACCCACTAAAGATTTCTGAGGTTCCCAGCCATTAAACTCGCAGTCTGTGATAACTTCTTGTGCGTATTTCTCTGCGCGCTCTGCAATATCCATTTCAGCACCTCCTCACCTGGGCGCATTAGGAACAGAATAACCCGCAGGTAGGCTTGCTGAGGGCTTTTGCCTGCGGGCTCGCTGTCCATTCAATGCGAATGGAATGTGAACTCTACGTATGTGCTGCTATCTTCCCTTCATCTCCGCCTCGGCAAGCCAGAGAAACGATAGTGTGAAAGAGAGAGAACTTCAACCGTCAACAGCTGGCAAAATTCTGAAACTTTTTCTTCGCTCTGGGTTTCTTTTTCGCATTGTTCCCTTGTTCCCAAGCTGGGAACTTCGTATATTTCCCTGTGCGAATCATAGCCCGCTCGACCCTCAGAACTTTCTGGCAGAAGCACAAGGACGCCGAGCAGCCGCTCAAAGCGTGGTTTGCCGAGGCGAAGAGAGCTTTCTGGCGAACGCCAAACGACGTCAAAGACCAGTACACGTCTGCCAGCATCTTGAAGGGCAGCCGGGTTGTGTTCAACATCGCAGGCAACAAATATCGGCTTGTCGTTCGCATCAACTATGAACTGCAAATCCTCTTCATCCGGTTTGTCGGAACACACACGGAGTATGATACCATCAACCCCGAGGAGGTATAATGACTGACCTTCTGAAAGCTCTGAAACCTATCAAGACCAAGAAGGACTACAAACAAGCCCTCGCTCTGCTGGAGAAGCATTTCGACGCGAAGCCCGGCACGAGAGAAGGCAATCTTGTGTTCATCCTTTCCGTCCTTATCGAAAAGTATGAGGAGCAACGCTTCCCCATCGAAGCCCCGGATCCCGTTGAGGCTATCAAGTTTCGCATGGAGCAACTACAGCTCACCAACAAGGACATTGCTGAAATCCTCGGCAGCAAGAGCCGCGCTTCAGAAGTTCTGAACCGGAAGCGCCCGCTCACGGTCGACATGATACGCGCGCTGCATCACGCGCTCGGAGTGCCCGCCGAATCGTTAATTGGCGCTTCCTGAACCTGCTGAAATCTCCCCCGAAAAAAACCTTGCACTCTCGTTTTCGTTTTTAGTTTTTCACTTTGCATCGATTGAGGCGCCGGGCGGATTCGAACCGCCGAATAAAGGTTTTGCAGACCTCTCCCTTAGCCACTTGGGTACGGCGCCAGTGGAAAAAAACACCCCGTTGCCTGGTAGGGTTGGTGGCAACGGGGCAAGTCCATAGAGGAAGTGAACAGCGACACTCCTGTCTCGCAATGCGGGACAGAACTGCTAAATCCCCACCCACGGGTGGGTGAGGAAGCCCCGTGGCCGGGGCAGAGCGGGAAACGGGACTCGAACCCGCGACATCAACCTTGGCAAGGTTGCGCTCTACCAACTGAGCTATTCCCGCAATCATCACCTGCACTCTACAAATCCCGCCAAAGAAGCGGCGGGATCCTCAAAATCGCGTCCACTCTCCGCCTGCGGCGGGTCGTGGGCGATTTTGGGACTGAGCTATTCCCGCATTGCCGTGAGAAATATAGGAAAATCCTCCCGCCCATGCAAGACCTGTTTCTCAAATAGCCCTGCAAGATCATCTTCAGGTCTCGGAGAATTTATCGCAATCACAGTGAAGAGTGCGTAAATCCTCTCCAAAATATTCATTTGTTTTCCGGTCGTACTTCGAGATGCTACTCAAGAAGTTCTAACAGGATGCGGCCAATCTCGTCAATGTCCCGAATACCGGTAAAACGCTCTGCCGCCGGTCCCATTGCAAAGAGAGGCACCATAGCGCCGGTATGGTAATCCGTCGTGAATGCCCCGCTTACCCGACGTTCGCGAAGCGAGCCATCATTCAACGCAAATCCTCCGGTTTCATGATCCGCAGTAACGACCACGAGCGTTTCAGGATGACGTTCGAGAAAGCGCAACACCGATCCAACGGCATCGTCAAAGTCGATCATCTCTCCAGCAATATACTCGGTGTTGTTCTCATGTCCTCCCCAGTCAATCTGCGAGCCCTCGACCATGAGGAAGAACCCCTTCGTGTTTCGCGAAAGCAACTCGAGAGCGGCAACCGTCATTTCTGTCAACGTCGGCTTTCGCGTTTCCGCACGGGAGAGATGATTCTCGGCAAAGAGTCCAAGAAGTCGTGTAGGACGTCCCTTTACCGCTTCGTGAAATGCATCATCAGTAGAAACGTACCGGTAGCCATCGTCAACCATTCGACGGACAAGATCTTTTCCATCCGTTCGGCGCCCACCGTTGTTCTTCGGTAAGAACCATCCCCATCCGCCTCCGAGTACGACATCAACCCGGCTCTCAGCAACATACTCGGCGATCTCGATCTGCAACGTCCGGGATGGAACGTGTGCTACAAAAGCCGCGGGAGTAGCGTGAGTAATACTGCTGACCACAACAAGCCCGGTCTTCATCCCTTTCTTTTGAGCGCGCTGCAAGATCGTTTCCCGACGGAGCGAATCAGGACCTACGGCAATCGCCCCATTGAACGTTTTTACGCCCGTACTCAATGCTGTAGCGCCTGCCGCAGAATCAGTGATATAGTAGTCGCCGTAGGCATGCGTCAAAACGAGGCCGAGATGCTTAAACTGCCTCAGCTCTAAGCCTCCCTTCACCGTGTGGCCTGCGGTGACCTGGCTGACGCCCATACCGTCACCAATCATCACAATGATGTTTTTCGGTTTTGATGCTTGAGTGGTGCAGCCAAAGATCAAAAACGAGACCAGGAGCAGAATGACGCGATTCATGAGGTCTTCCTTTTCTTTGTGCTAAGGAGAAGGTCGCTGTACGATTCAGCGACGAGATCTTCAGCCCGTACACCGAAGCGATTTGAGAGCATTCTCATCAGACTGCTCGCTTGGCGGCGGCCTCGTGTGATGAGGACCTCGAATTCAATGAACGTACCCAGCCCGGCAAAACGGTCGAGATGGATCCGGGCGTTGCGGAACAGATATAGAGCACGTTGCTTCTTCACAACAGCTTTGACGCCAAGCGCAGCGGAAAGCATCTGCTTCAGCGAACGGGGATTGGAAATCGGGACGATGGCGTACTGCGATGTGCGGGCGGAGTTGCGATTCGACCGATAATAGAAAATGAGTTCAGCCGTACCCGGCAAATGCTCGCGCAGTTTGAGGCGTCCGCGGGAAACTCGAAAATACGTGTCGGTTTGGCGGCGTGGAAGGCTGCGGCGCGTGGTAAGCGTACAGGCGATGCGTGCTGCACGACGAAGGGAGGAAATGCGGGCTTTGAGTTCGAGATTACGGGGCATTTGTTATAAGGGAACATCACCGGTGGATGTCGAGTATCTCATACTCCAACACGCCGGCTGGAACTTTGATCGCCACGACTTCCCCCACCGTCTTGCCCATAAGCCCCTTGCCGATGGGGGAGGTAACGGAGATTTTGTTCTTTTCGAAGTCGGCTTCTTCGGGGTCGACGAGCCGATATTCAATGACTTCGCCCGCCTTCTTGTCTTTGACCTTCACGACGGAGAGAATGTACACCTTATCGTTCGGGAGGTCGGAGCTTTCGAGAATTTGCGCGCGCGAGAGCGTCTCCAGTAACTTCGCGATGCGAAGTTCGAGGTGCTGCTGCGCTTCTTTTGCCACGTCGTATTCCGCATTCTCGCTCAAGTCGCCATAACTTCGTGCCTCCGCAATCTTCTGAGCGATGTCTGCACGGCCGTGCGTCTTGAGCTGATGCAGTTCTTGCTCTAACTCGACGAGCCGCTCTCGTGTTAAATACACTTTGCCGTTATTGCTGCCTGCCATAAGTTCCTCCTCATGATGAGCTTTTCACCCGCCACAGGATGACCAGTGGCAAAAACAAAAGCCATCATCCCAATCTTCCGGGACGGTGGCCAGTGATTTGAAACCTGCGTCAAAGTAGAAGAAAAACGGAATAGACGCAAGCAAAAAAGCCCGGCACCTACGTCGCCGTCCCACCGACCGTCATTTCGCGAACGAGGATCGTCGGCTGACCAACGCCAACCGGGACGTACTGCCCGTCCTTACCGCACGAGCCTGTCCGCGTCTCAATCTCCAAATTGTTTCCCACACCGATAACCTTTTGCATGCTCTCCGGTCCATTACCGATGAGGTTTGCTCCGCGCACGGGATACGAAACCTCTCCGTTCTCGATCAAATAGCCTTCTTGAATTTCGAAGACAAAACTGCCGTTCACGGTGTCAACCTGCCCCCCGCCCAACGCCTTGGCGTAGATGCCCTTCTTGACCGACCGTAGGAGTGTCCGAAAATTATCCTTCCCCGCTGCGATGAACGTATTTCGCATGCGGGGGAGTGGAACATGATGAAAACTCTCGCGCCTTCCGTTTCCGGTGGACGCCGTGCCCATCAGACGAGCATTGAGTTTGTCGTACATGAAACCGATGAGGACGCCGTTCTCGATCAGCACGGTTCGCTGCATAGGAGTTCCCTCATCATCCACCGGAAGCGACCCACGCGCATGAGCGATCGTACCGTCATCGATGATGGTGACAGTGTCGGCAGCAACCTTCTTGCCAATGCGTCCCGCATAGATGGACGTCCCTTTGCGATTGAAATCTCCTTCGAGGCCGTGGCCGACCGCTTCGTGCACTATCACCCCACCCCAACCCGCCTCAATGAGCACCGGAAACTGTCCCGCCGGAGCAGGCTTTGCGTGAAGTTTCACCAACGCCTGCTCTGTCGCTTTGCGCGCCGCGTCTTCAGGTGTGTTCGTCTCAAAGTACTCGAACCCATACCGACCTCCCAGAAAGTGGCTGCCTGAATCTTTCCGGTCAAGGTCGACTGCAAGCACGTTCACAGAACAGCGCACGAGCTGGTCTTCCCGCTCGACAAACAGACCGTCCGAGTTCGCGATGACGACATGACGCTTGTTATCGCCGTACCCGCAGACGACTTCCCTCACGCGCCCATCAAAGGACCGCGCGGCGTCATCCGCTCGCAGGAGGAGGTCAACTTTCTTTGCAACGTCAACATCCGCGGCAGGCACAAGGATAGGATAACGTGCAGAGACTCGCTCACGCCGCAAGTCCGCCACCTGGTGTCGGGCGTTCCCGGACGCGATGTGCGCTGCGATTTCAGCGGCTTCAAGCAACCGGGGGAGTGAACAATCGTCCGAGTACGCGTAGCCCGTCCGCTCGCCGCTGAGAACGCGAATGCCTACCCCTTCGGCAATCCCCCGCGAGATGCTCTTCACCTTTCGTTCTGCCAGCGAAGTCGATGTCCCCGTCGAGTGCTCGTAAAACACCTCTGCACATTCACCTCCGCGCGAGAGAGCTTTTGAGAGAATAGCGTTGAGGTCGTGTTCTGAGAGTTCGAACATTCGTTAGCATGGAGGAGAATGGGTCAACGTGCTGGAAAGTACCGGCAGCGACGATTGTTCAATGACGTTACCGCTGTGCGCGGGTAGGCGGTTCGAAGAGGATGAGATGGCCTAACTTATCGCGCTTGGCCTTGAGGTAGTGCTCGTTAAAGAAGTTCGGGTCGACTTCAAGCGGAACGCGCTCCACAATCTCTAACCCGTAGCCATGCAGGCCGACGACTTTCTTCGGGTTGTTCGTCATCAGTCGCATCTTTCCCACGCCGAGGTCGCGCAGGATTTGCGCGCCGATACCGTAGTCGCGCAAATCCGGCCGGAAGCCAAGCTTCTCATTCGCCTCAACGGTATCCATACCTTCATCCTGGAGATTGTACGCCTTCAGTTTGTTGAGGAGGCCGATGCCGCGTCCTTCCTGACGCATGTACAGAACAACGCCCCTGCCTTCCTTCTCAACAAGCTGCAACGCGGCGATGAGCTGCTCGTTGCAGTCGCAGCGCAGAGAACCAAAGACGTCGCCGGTGAGGCATTCAGAGTGCACGCGCACCAAGGTTGGCTGATGTGGAAGGATTTCTCCCTTGACGAGTGCGATGTGCTCCTTGTCGTCCGTCTCGCTCTTGTAGAGGAGCGCCTCGAATTCACCGAACTTCGACGGAAGCTTCGTCGACACGACACGGTGGACAAGCTTCTCCCGCTGCATCCGGTATTCAATGAGCGCCCTGACCGTAATCATCTTGAGTCCGAAACGCTTTGCCAGGGTTTCCAGTTGTGGGACGCGAGCCATCGAGCCGTCTTCATTCAGGATTTCACAAAGAACTCCGGCCGGATACAAACCGGCGAGCTTACACAGGTCGACAACAGCTTCCGTGTGGCCTGCGCGACGCAACACGCCTCCTTCAGACGCACGCAGAGGAAAAATATGTCCCGGCCGTGCAAGATCGCTGGGCTTGGTGTTGGGACGGATGAGCGCGCGGACCGTTGCCGCACGGTCGGCAGCGGAGACACCTGTCGTTGTGCCATGAATGTAGTCGGCCGAGACCGTGAAGGATGTCTCGTGAAGCGAGGTGTTGGAATCCACCATCGGGTCGAGCGCAAGTTCACGCGCACGCTCAGCGGTGAGCGGAGCGCACACGACGCCGCGCCCTTCCTTCGTGAAGAAGTTAATCACGTCGGGTGTGGCAAACTCCGCCGCAACGACAAAGTCCCCCTCGTTCTCCCGGTCCTCGTCATCGACAACAATCAGCACCTTGCCGCGCCGAACGTCTTCAACCGCTTCTTCAATGGTCGCAAATCCCGTCATTCATGCCTCGTACCTGTTCGACCGATACAACGCTGCGCTGAATGGTTCCCGTCGCTCAACGGAACCATGAACGGCGTTACTTCTTTTCGGGTTCACTCTCTTTGGTTACGCCGGCGATAGAGCCGCGTTCCACTTTGACCTTTATCTTGTCTGCAATCTCCACGACGGCAATCTTATCATCCAGCCCGGCAATCGTTCCGTGAATGCCTCCGGAGGTGATCACTTTGTCCCCCTTCTTCAAGCCGTCCAACATCTTTTGTCGTTCCTGCTGGCGCTTCCGCTGCGGGCGGATGATCATGAAATACAGAATCAGGAACATCAACCCGAACATGATGATGGTGCTGGTGAAACCCGAAGCTGGGTCTTGTCCCTGTGGAGCCATGAACAACAACAGATCAATCATCGATGAACCTCCCAATTGTCGTATGCAAAAATGTTAAATAGACTCTTCGGATGCAAGCGCATTCGTCCGCAGGCGCTCAAGCATCTGCTCCTTCCACGCGGTGAAGCGCTGCTCAACGATGGCCCGGCGTGTCTCCCGCATCAACCAAAGGTAAACGGCAAGGTTGTGGAGGCTTGCGATCTGCAGAGCTAAAATCTCCTTGGCCATGAAAAGATGCCGTAGATACGCGCGTGAGTATGTCCTGCAGGCATAACAGGAGCATTCGGAATCGATCGGCGAGACGTCGGTCTTGTAGGCCGCGTTGCGCAGGTTCAACTGACCGTTGCGCGTGAAGACGTTCGCGTTGCGTCCGTTACGGGTCGGCAGAACGCAGTCGAACATATCCATCCCGCGAGCAATCGACTCAAGAAGATTCTCCGGCGTTCCGACACCCATAAGATAGCGGGGCTTGTTCTGAGGAAGAAACTGCTCGGTCGTCTCTGTGATCGCGTACATCGTTTCAACCGGTTCACCGACTGCAAGCCCGCCAAGAGCATAGCCGTCGAACTCGAACGGCAAGAGCGATCGCGCGCTCTTCTCGCGAAGTTCCTGAAAAACACTTCCCTGCACAATTCCAAAGATCGCCTGCCGTGTTCCATACAGCGGCTCTGTGCGGTCAAACTCCTCCCGACTCCGCTGCGCCCATCGTGTCGTGAGGTCGCTCGATTGCCGCGCATACTCGACGGTACACGGAAACGGCGTGCATTCGTCCAACACCATCATGATGTCCGAACCGACCTCCCGTTGAATCCGAACCACGCGTTCCGGTGTGAAAACATGCGTCGATCCGTCCAGATGCGACCGAAACGTTACGCCCTCTTCGTGCACGGTGCGGAGGTCGTTCAGGCTGAAGACCTGATATCCCCCACTATCCGTCAGGATCGGTTTCGGCCAGGAGATGAACCGATGGAGACCGCCGGCTTCTTGCAGCACAGTTGTGCCGGGGCGTAAGTAGAGATGATACGTGTTACCAAGAATGATGTCAGCGCCGATTTCGTGGAGTTCGCGCTGTTGAAGAGCCTTTACGGTGCCCTGCGTGCCAACTGGCATAAAGGCAGGTGTGGGAATGTCACCGCGCTCGGTGTGAAGAACACCGGCGCGAGCACGGCCATCGGTTGCAATGAGTTCAAAGTGCACGCAGGTTCCCTTGAGGGCAAACAAAAATCCGCCGTCCTACAAAGCGGTACGGCGGACTTCAGTGTTCTTCGCGTTACGGTCAGGTCATTTCTGCAAGCGGAAGCGAATGGGAATCGACATTCGAACCTTCACCGGCTTCCCCCGCTGTTTGCCGGGTTTGAACTTCGTCGCTTGCACGGCCGCCATCGCTGCCTCATCGCAGCCAGCACCGATACCCCGGACAACGGCCGTTCGTGTTACATTGCCGTTTTCATCGACAAACGCTTCGATGAAGACTGTCCCCTCGACCCCAGCTCGCTTGGCAATTTCAGGGTACACCACACGCGCCTGGATAGCGGCAATGCCTCCGATCGGCTCCGGTAACTCCTCCACAGCCACGAAGTAGGTATCCATATCGTCGTCCTGCTTCGGGGGAGGAGGCACATCCCGTGTGACATCGATTTCGGTACTCTGGATATCGACATCCTCTAACGCCTCGTCGCTTGGTGCTTCAATCGGAATCGGCGGGCGCGGCGGTGGGGGCGGACGAGTCTCCTGCCTTGTCAAGTCGATATCCTCGACATCCACCAACTCCTGACTCGCCTGGAGGATCCTCTTCGGCGGCTCGATGTCCGGGAAAAACTTGAACGCTACAATAACCACCGCAAGGGCAATAATGAGCGCAATCTCGAACACCTTCTTGTACTTGAGCCGCAGATCAGCTTCAGGCTTCTTGCGAACCATAGGTCATCTCTCCCGTTAATCAATTGCCCGGCTTCATACCGGACGAACAATGAAAATATAGTAAGAAAATCAGGCGTTGTCAAACTCCATCTTCGCCTGAGCGGACCGACGCCGCCACAGCAGCAACAACACAAAGAGTAAGGCGCCCGTTCCGTTGGCAACCGCATCGTAGACATCGGCTGTCCGGCCAGGAACATCCCGCTGATACAACTCGTGCACCGCTCCGTAGGCCGTGCTGACGAGAAAAGCGAGCAACAAAGCCCACGATTTCAACCGGCGGAGTCGTTGCTGATGCGTGAACGCACGCCACAACAGCCAGCATTGTACAAAGAACATTGCCGCGTGAGCGACCTTATCCTGATGTGGGAACAAGGGCGGCGTCTCCATGCGGGGGATCAACGACAGGACAAAGATCGTAATTGCCCACGCTAACGCAGGGAACTGGTATTTCCAAAACATCTTCAGTTCCCCCCTCCCCGCTCTATCGACTGCATCGCCATAGGCAAGAAGTCAACAAGATCCTGTGCAACGATACTCCGCTCACCGAGCTGTTGAGCAGCGAGGTCGCCTGCGCGCCCATGCACGAAGACGCCCGACATCGCCGCTTGGTACGGCGGCATTCCTTGTGCCCAGAGCGCGGCGATGACACCGGCTAAAACATCCCCCGAGCCGACCGTAGCCATACCCGGGTTCCCTGTAGTATTAAGATACACTTTCCCCTCAGAAGTTGCCGTCGCCGTCGGTGCACCCTTGAGAACGATAACGGAGTTGGAATTATGGGCACAATCACGAACCACGGCCACTCGGTTCGTCTCAACCTCACGCGATGTCGAACCAATGAGCCGCGCACACTCCCCCGCGTGTGGCGTGAGGATGAAGACTCCCTTCGCGCGGCGGAGCAATTGCATGTCCACTGCGTTCAATCCGTCGGCGTCAACGAGGATATTCGCACGGGTGGATTGGACGAGGTCGCGGATCACCTGTTGAGTCTCCCTGTTCCGCGAAAGTCCCGGCCCAAGGATAGTTACGTCAGCCCACAAGATTCGTTCTTTGAGAGCTTCGATTCCCTTCAGACTGAGCGTACCTTCCTCCGTCGCAGGCAGAGGGTGAACAATGGCTTCCGTCAGCTTGCGAGCGAGAATCGGATAGACGGATTCGGGCGTCAGCAGCATCACCGCACCGGCACCGGCACGAAGGGCAGCCATGGTCGCCAGCGCGGCTGCACCGGTGTACCCGCGTGAACCCGCAACAACGAGCACCTTTCCGACACTGTACTTATGCGCCGTGGACGGACGCGTGGGAAGAATTCGCCCCACATCCGACGCATGTACGAGAAATGTTTTGATACCGACGGATTCGTACGCCGCGGGTGGAATTCCAATATCAGCCACTTCAATCCGACCTGTGAGGTCGCGCCCTTCGTTGCACAGCAATCCGGTTTTGATTGCACCAAACGTCACGGTCGCGGTAGCACGTACAGCATTCGTGCCGCGCCCTGTCGTTGCATCCACTCCAGAAGGAATATCGACTGCGACGATCGAAACGCCGGCCGCGTTCATCGCTCGGATGAGCGACCCGTAGGGCTCCCTCGCTTCACCCGTCACGCCCGTCCCCAACAGCGCATCCACGATGATATCACAACCCGGAAGCTTCCCGGTTTTTTTCGAAATGAAATGAATTGAAAGGCGATCCTTAATGGAACGACAAAGCTTTTCAAGAATCGCAAAGTGTCTCTTAGCATCACCGGATAGCTGTCCTGAAGTGGCGGCGATTAGCACTTCGACCTTTGCGCCCCAGTTCGCGAGATGTCTTGCAGCCACAAATCCATCGCCACCGTTGTTTCCTTTCCCGCAAACGACAAGAATGCTCTTGCCCTCAACGGAACCAAGCATCCCGCGCACATATTCCGCCACCGCCGCGCCTGCCTGTTCCATGAGGAGGATGCCGGGAATGCCGTACACGCGCATCGCCACCCTGTCGCACTGCTTCATCTCATCTGCTGTTATGACAGGCTGCATGACGACCGCGATCGATTAATACAACCGTTGGGCAAGATTGACAACGATGGATGGGAACAGTCCCAGCTGGATAACGAGCACCGCGGCGATACCGACGGCAGCAAGGGCTGCGGGCGAAGGTTGTTCCGCCACTTCGGCTTCACCCGTCTGAAAGTACATGACCACCACGAGGCGGAGATAGTAGTAAACGGACACAAGACTCGTGAGCACGCCGACAATCACCAACCAGATGAGATCGGCTTTGATGGCTGCGAGGAAGACATAATACTTGCCGAAGAAGCCTGCAAACGGGGGGATGCCGGCAAGCGAGAACATAAACAGCGCCATCATCGCCGCGAGAGCGGGACGTCGTGTACCCAGGCCGGCGTAGTCGTCGAACGTCAGCCCCTTCCCCTCTTTGTGTTCCATCATCGAGATGATGCCGAGCGCGCCGAGGTTCATGAACGCGTACGCAACAACGTAATAGAGAATCCCGGTGTGGCCTTCAGTGTTTGCCGCAGCGACTCCCGAAAGCATATAGCCTGCATGGGCTATGCTCGAATACGCCAGCATGCGCTTGAGATTACTCTGCACGATGGCGGTGATGTTTCCCAAGACCATCGAGGCGGCTGCAATCAGTGCAAGGACGCCGTTGAGTCCATCGTGAGAAAACTCCGACGACCCCATCAGCACGGTGATGAAAACGGAGAACGCTGCGGCCTTTGCGCCGGTCGACATGAATGCCGTGACGACCGTCGGCGCTCCTTCGTACACATCGGGCGCCCACATGTGGAACGGCACTGCCGCGGCCTTAAACGCGAACGCAACCACCAACATCGCCGCACCGATGAGAAACAGCGCATCACCCGTGTGCAGACTCATACGCTCGCGCAGTGCTTCGATGCTTGTTGTACCCGTTGCCCCGTAGACTAACGTGATGCCGTACAGAAGGAAGCCCGTCGCAAATGCACCGAGGAGAAAGTACTTCACCGCCGATTCGTTCGAGACGAGCGTCTTCCGGAAAAATCCCGCTAACACATAGAGACAAAGCGACATCAGCTCGATGCCGAGGAAGACTATGATGAGGTCGAGCGCCGACGCCATGAGGATCATCCCTAACGCGGCAAACACGACAAGTGCATAGAACTCACCGTAGTGCATCTCCATACGCTCAAGGTACGAGCGGGACAGCAGAACGGTCATGAGCGACGCGAGAAGAAAGACAACGGTGAAGTAGGATGCGAAGCCGCCCGATTGCATCATCCCCTGAAACGTAGGCCCTTTGGGCTCTAACGAGAAGAATGTGAGAACCAGCGCGACAAAGAGTCCAACGACGGCCGTCCAGTATGAAATCGGTGCACGCGATTTCTTCGCGCCTTCGATCACGACCAACGCGAGGCCGAGCGCAACGAGAAGGAGAAGATGAAGGTTCTGAGTAAAATCCGATGCGGTCAGTTCCATGACGAACTCGAAACGGTGTGTAACTCCTCAGTGAAAAAGTCAAACCACAGATTCACAGATTAGATTTTGAAAAGAAATCTTCTGTTCTCCCCTTCAACAAGAAATTTCATTGGAGGTTACTGCACATGCTCCAAACAGATACACCGATATCTACAGGCAAAGGATTGGAAAGGAACAGATGGTATATGCCACCCCGATGTATCGGGGCAATAATCTGTGAATCTGTGGTGGATTTTAGGTGGTTTTGATTCTAACGCTGAGTAATTACATTTTATCAAAGATTTTTTGCAGAAACAAACTTCTTCTTTCGGTCGTCTGTATGGCTAATGTTTCCGCTGTTTTTTCGGTGCCGGTTTTGCCTGCTGATTCTTCGGCTTGGGTTCCGATGGCGAAGCCATAGATAGACAGATGTTCCGAACCAACGCGAAGCAATGAAGAGCAAGCATACAACACTGATCAACCTCCAGAAAAATAACTCAGCAATGCTACAACAACAAAGCAAGCCAGCACAAGCGTGATCACCCGCTCCATGTTAGGACGACGTACGCCGCGCGTGCCTCCATCACCCTCCGGGGCATCACTGACCAACTTCACGACAGCAGGCGGCGGGGCTGTAAATAGTCCGGACACCCACGCAACGGCGGCCTTCGCCACGTCCTCCGTCACTTGGAAAAACCCTGCCGTCTTTCCTATCACCACCGTCCGAGCAAACCATGCCGGCCTTCGATACACCCAGTCGGTGTCCAGTGTGATAGTCGGCTTGACGGTAAGCTTGCCACGATACATCCAGAACGCAACGAACGTGAAGATGGGAATCTGCGTCATCTCAACTAAATGCGGAATGGTGTACGGCTCGTACGACATCGCATACGGTAGATACCGATAGAGTAGCGACGGCATAACGCCGAACAGGAAGCACAGCGAAGCAACAATCGCCATGCCCACATGCATCATCGCTGGAGGCTGAGTCGGCCGCACGCCGCAGTCTTCACCATACCACGTGAAGTACGGGAGCTTGAGTCCTATGCTCAGAAATGTCCCAACCGACGCGAGTGTCAGCAGCAGTACCGCCCACTCGATATGCGCTTCACCCGCTGCGCTGACGATGACCGACTTGCTGATGAAACCGTTGAAGAGCGGAAAACCCGAAATCGAAAATGCGCCGACCATGTAGAGCCATAGGGTGACAGGCATCTGTTTGACTAAACCGCCAAGCTCGGTCAGCTTCGAGCGGCCGGTTGTTTCGAGCACAACGCCCGCCCCCATGAACAGGAGAGCCTTGTACAGGATGTGGCTGAAAGCGTGTGCCGTCGTTCCATTCAATGCCAGCTCCGTCCCAATTCCCACACCCGCCACCATATATCCCACCTGACTGATAATATGATACGCGAGGATTTCCCGGATGTCGTTTGCCAACACGGCGAACACAACGCCATACAACGCCATGATCACGCCAAGTGCGATGAGAATCTCCCAACCCGGAAACACGCGCACAAGCACGTAGACAGCGGACTTCGTCGTGAACGCGCTCAAGAACACCGCCCCCGTCACCGTCGCTTTGGGATACGCATCGGCAAGCCACGCGTGCAACGGAGGGACAGCAGCATTGAGGGCCACGCCGCCGAGAATGAGCCATGAGGAAAGCGACGTTTGCGCAAGCGTGCCTGCAATAGCCGTTGAACCGGTTTCGGAAATCGAAAGAAGAATTCCCGAAAGCAGCAACCCTCCGCCGAAGAGATGCACAAGCAAATACCGCATCCCCGCCTTCTGTGAAGCCGACGTGCGCCTTGCCCACACGAGGTACGTCGAGCCGAGCGCCATCAACTCCCAAAAGATGAAGAGCGTGAGCCAATCGCCCGCGAACGCCACCCCCAACGCACTCCCCGCATACAGCAGCGCGGCGACCTGCTGTCCGAGTTCCTTGATGTGATACGCATATATCCCCCCTGCAAATGCAATAAGGGCGAAGATCACCCCGAAGATTCTGCTCAGTGCATCGACGTCAGAAAGAATCAACTGGTAACGCATGAATTCAACACTCAACTGCACACCTGTGGGCAACGTCCAGACGACAGCGAGCGCCGCGAGCGGGAAGATGAGACATGCAGCGGAGCGCAACGCACGCGGCACCATCGGAAGGAGAACAGCGCCCGCAAGCAGGATGAACGCTGGAGGCATGACGAACTCACTCACCATAGTAATCCTCCGACTGCTGCAAGAAGAGTTTGCCGAGAGCTTTCGAGAAGAAAATGAACAGCAGGCATCCGAGGAAACCAAAGATCATGTAGAACGCGGGGACAACCGTCCACCAGTGCGATGGGTCATGCGGAACTACAAACTCCGCCGCGAGCGAGACGGCCGCTAACACACCGAGCGTCCACCAGTGCCAGCGTTTCATAGTGCGCCTCCGTGGAAGACCGACGCCGTCACTTTTGCCGCCAACTCATAGAAGTGGAACCACGCATTCGGTGCTAAACCAAACAGGATCGACACGGCAGCCGTTACGACAAGCGGCACAACCATGAGCGGCGATGCTTCGCCGTGTCCGTTTTCACCCTCGTAGAAGAATGCGCGGTACACAATCGGAAAGAGGTATCCCGCATTCAGCAGGCCGCTCACAACGAGTACGGCGAGCGCAATGTATTCATGCGACTCGATCGCCCCCATCCCCAAATACCACTTGCTCACAAAGCCGTTCACGGGAGGAATTCCTGCCAGACCAATCGAGGCAATCGTAAACGCTGCCATGGTCCACGGCATCGTTTTCCCGATTCCGTCTAACTCGCTAATGTTTTCCTTGTGGAGATTGACGTAGATCGCGCCCGCACAGAAGAAGAGTGTAATCTTCATGCTGGCGTGAGAGGCGATATGCATCAGGCTTCCGGTAAATCCTGTCGGCGAGAGAAGAAACGCGCCAAGCACGACATACGAAAGATGGCCTACCGTCGAATACGCCAACCGACGCTTAAGATTGTCCTCGCTCAATGCTAACAACGAAGCGACGATAATTGTAACACCGGAGAGCACAAGTCCCAACGTCTGCAAACCGTTCTCGTGCAGGAGCACCGGTCCGAACACGAATCCCACAACGCGAACAACGCCGAACACTCCCGACTTCACCACCGCCACCGCGTGCAGTAACGCACTCACCGGCGTTGGCGCAACCATGGCGGTCGGCAGCCAACTGTGCAACGGCATGATCGCCGCCTTCACTCCGACACCGGCCAAGAACAGCACGAACAACCACCGAGTTGTCGCCGAATCAACGGCCACTCCGTGCAGCAGTCCTCCTGGCTTGAAGTCCATCGAGCCCGCCGCAACGTATGTCCACCCTGTCGCCGCGATCAATACCACCCCTGCGCTCAGCGTGTAGGCGAGGTACTTCCTTCCTCCACTGATGGCTTCGGACGTTTCTTTATGGATGACGAGCGGATAGGTTGCGACCGTCAGGATTTCATAGAAGAGTACGAACGTGAGAAGGTTGGCCGCGAACGCGACACCGATCGTTGCCGAGAGACAGACGGCAAAGCTCGCGAAGTAGCGCGTTTGGTGCTTCTCGCCTAATCCTCTCACATAGCCGATGGAGTAAATCGATGTGAAAATCCACAGCGCCGATGCAATGAGTGCGAAGAATACACCGAACGGATCGGCGCGCAGGACAAGGTCAATGCCCGATGCGATGGAGAGTAGTCGAACTTCCGCCGCCTTTCCTTCGAGCGCATCCGGCAGAAGGGAAAAGACGATGGCAAACTTGATGAGCGCCGCGGCGAGCGTCCAGATTTCGCGCAGGTTCGGCGTTCGTGTACTGGCCAGGATGAACAGCACAGCCAACAGCGACACACCGACAGCATACGCGGGGAGATATGAGAAGTATGATTCCATCGATTCCTTGTAATTACTCACCAAAGGAAAACCGCAAAGACGCGAAGGACACGAAGAAAGTGGGCATGACGGTTTTACAGCCCATTCACCATGCGTTTGATGCCATTCTTCATCAAGACAACATTCCAATTGAGAAGAAACCCCAGACGCAAATTTCTCAATCTCATATACGTCAACAATTGAGCTTCGTGCAGCGGCAACAGCTGTTCAACGGCCTTGTTTTCAATCGATTTCTTCGACCAATGTATCAATCCTATAGCCAGCATCAATCCTCTCGCCATCGTAGATGACGGGGACGATGAACTCCGTTTCTACTTTGAGGCCGCGTTTTCGAAGTTCATAGGCGTGACATTTTTGATAGGCAGATTCCAACAAACCGGGCCCAAGAGCTTTATGTACTTTTATAGCTGCATCAACAACAATTGCCGCAATCTCTTCAATGTCTTTCGTCTCTTTCATAACCCATTTTCCCTTTGCGTTCTTTGCGCCTTCGCGGTTTGTTTTTCAAGGTATCACCGGCAGAAGACACTGAGCAGATTTTTATCAAACCTGAGGCTTGATCTATCTTTTGAATGAACCGATTCGCATTGGTACCTCTTCCAACCGCTTGACTCACCCAGACAGGTTCATTGGCAGGATTTTATCAAACCTGCGGTTTGATCTATCTTTCGAATGAACCGACAGGTTCATTGGCAGTTATTAACGTTATTCGCCATCTGCCTTCTACAATCTGCAATCTGTCCCGGTGTACGGGATCCAGCTTCGCGGGACAATCTGCAATCCGCAATCTGCCCTCTCCCCCTCCCTCACCACAACCCATCCTTCCCGCTATTCCTCACAGCCCGCACGGATGGGAGCTTTACGACTTTCCTCAACTCTTCTACCGTCAGCCGTGCCGTGGCAAAGTCCCGCACAACGCTGTTGATGGGGATGCCTGCGCTTCGCAACTCTTCCAGCTTATCCGTGTAGATGATAACGCCATATTCTTTCACGCCGTCAGGACGCGTGGAGATCGAGTAGTCGTCCTCAACCACGCGCACATCGCTCACCAAGCGCTGCAGCAGGGGGTCGAGTTTCAATCGCTCAGCGTCGGACAATCGCGATCCTCCGCACGCAGTCAGAACGAGCGATACCAACGTGTACAAGAATATTCTCATCGGCATTGAGCAAGTTCGTTTTACGAATGAAAGATGAACCGCCAAGACGCCAAGATCGCGAAGTAACAATGTTGAAATCAGAAAGAAATAGACACTCTATTTTCGTCTTGGCGTCCTTGGCGCCTTCGCGGTTTTCTTTTTCAGCAACCTGCTAATGTGTCAACAGCATCTTACGCGTCTCGGTAAAGGGGCCGGCTTCCATGCGGTAATAGTAGACGCCGGATGCGACGCGTCTACCTCCTCCATCGGTGCCGGTCCACTGGACTTCATACA
>JBGFRR010000055.1:0-6127 GCA_041695045.1 Bacteroidota bacterium | reverse complement strand
GCCCTTCAGATTCCGTCTCACGACAGACACCCTGCGCTTGGCTCCATAACCCGGCTTGCGTTCGATTATGAGAGGACTTTAACCTCTAAGCTAATGATACTGCACGGCACACAACAAAAAAAGCGATAACTCATGTATCGCTTTTCATGGCTCAATGGAACAATGACGCCTGCACTTATCGGAACATCGCCTTAATACTTCCCCACGTGCGTTTGGCGGCGGAAGAAAGGTGTGAGACGGTAACAATTTCGGTTTCGGGCGGTGGGTTCTGTCCGTTGATGACCCGGATTCTATACTGGTAGATTCCCGCTGTTACTTTGAAGGCATCCTTATCGATAAACTCATACATCGAGTTGCTACCTTTGAGTTGGTCAACGACACCGATGATTCTGAAATCGCCCGTCGTTCCCGCACGCCGCAAGACCTCAAACTTCTGTACTCCGGTTTCATCCACTGTATACCACCGGATGACGATGTGTCCACTTTTGTTCTCTGCCGTCGGTCGCTCACGAATGACGTTCGCGTACAGACTAACGACCACGAGCATGAGCAGTGCGGCAATCCAAACATATCGTGATGTGTGCTTCATCATGTGGGTTAAATATAGCTGAACGAAGACTGAAACTCAAGCTCTTTCTTCTCGCTTCAGTACTGATTCCGTACGCGGGTACTCTGTATCACACAAACGCTATCGCTATGTGATGCTTTTTTTTTCTCTCTTAAGCTTCATTTTCTGACGAGGGAACATCACATCGGCAAGCTCTGAAACCAGCAGCCCTGCAACAATCAGCCCACCCCCCAACACACCAACGGCTCCGATAATCTCGCCGAGGATCAGATAGGCAAAGATCGCGGCAAACACCGGCTCTATCGAAACGATGATGGCCGCCCGCGTCGGGGTGGTATCCTTCTGATACTTCGTTTGAATGAAAAGTGCGTAGAGCGTTGCCAGAACTGCGAGGTAGCCTAAGGCAAAGGCAAGGTTCTCCGTCCATTGAAAATGTGGAGATTCCAACCCAGCTCCCACAGCCGCGAGTAGGGCCGTCGTGAGAAACTGCAGGAAGGTGAGCTGGACGACGTCGTGCGACTGAGTGAACATATCGAGGTAAACAATATACAGCGCGAACATGATGGCGCACACAAGCGTTAAGCCATCGCCGAGATTAAACTCAGCCCCCTCCGGCGCAGTCAGGAGATACAGCCCAATCATAACGAGCACGATACCGATGACATTTCCGATGCGCGGGGGGCATCGTTCGATCAAGAATTGAAAGAGCGGCGTAAAGATGACGAGAAAGCCCGTGATGAAGCCGGACTTCGACGCTGTCGTGTACTGCAGGCCGATTGTCTGCGTCGCAAGTCCTGCAAACAGGAGAACTCCCAGAATAACACCGCGCAACACAATTGCCGGATTCATTCCTCGCAGAGAGCGAGCTGCAAGAGCAGTGAAGAGAACGCCCGCAATCGCAAACCGGAGCGCGATGAGCATCATCGGGGAAGAATCGACGAGCCCGCCTTTTGAGACCACGAACGTTCCGCCCCAGATGATCATGCAGGAGAGAAGGAAAAGCTCCGCTCGTGTCCGTGTGCTCACCGTATTCCACCGATAAGGATGTTTGCAGCAGGAGAATGGAAGAGGAAACGACTGGAAGAAGGAACAACGGAACGGATGCGGTGTCGATTACACGGCATTGGCTGGCGGATACGAGGCAAACAATTTTCCCCACTGGGATTTGTTGAGCCACTTCTTGAATACACGTTTGTCTCTTAATGGCCAACGATAGTAGTCGTGGTAGAACTCTGAACCAACAATGAAGAAGTGCACAAGCGGTGTTCGAAAGAACAATCGCTGGAATCGCTTCAGCGGCCCGAACCACAGCACATCTCCCACCATGCTTGCGCCATTGTCCCCCACCGAAAACTTCCAGTTGACGTTCGACACGTCCGAGCCGACCACAGCAATGCCCCGCGGATCGGCACAACCGAGGCCGCGCTCATGAGCTAAGGCAAGATAGCGAATATCAAACGGATCAAACCCCATCATTGTTGCCGCCACTGCATCAATCGCAACCTGATCGGCACTGGCGAGGATAACGTTTTTTTCTTCGGGGTGCATAGTCCGAGGGCCCGGACCGTTACCGGCCGTCGTTCCATCCATCACCGCGAATATGCCGGTGTGAATCTCCCGTTGGATCGCGAGAAGGTCGACGAGCGTCTCGTGGATCCACGAATGCGTATAATGCCGATACGTATTCAACAGCCCGCCGAAGGCATTCTTCATCGCCCCCGTCGTCGTCGTGTAGATATGGCACTTCACCGTCGGAAGGTGGACGATGTTCTTCCCGAAGAAAAACTCCGGGATGTGAATGCCTTCGGGATAGATTTGGTCGAGCACAAGCAGCGATGTCTTTGGCGTGTACGGCACCCATCGCATGTCTTCTTCCTTGAAGTTGAAGAGGACTGGGATGTTGTACTTCCGGAAGAGCGGCGTGTATTTGTTCAGGTCTTCGCCTTTGAACGCATCAGTAACGACAGTCTTGTTTTGAACACAGACAAGCTCGTTGAACCCGGATTTGCGAAGACCGAGGATGGTCGCTTCGAGCTGCCACGGTGTGGAGTTCGCTCCAGGAAAGGGAAAATGCCAGGAGATGTTGTCTTTGAGGATCGTCGGCGTTCCGGCTGACAGCGCGTGGTGCAGGCCGGCAAGCTCCATCGCACGCTGGATGTCGTCTAACACCGTCGCGGGCGTCGTCGGAACCACAGCGACCTTCGGCTCAACGCGCGGTAGGCCGGAGATTTTCGTTGGGGATTTCGGTTGAGGCAATTTCATACTTACAACATCCAACTCTTAATGTCTTCAAAGTAGATGATGGCAACGCAGAGAAGGAACCACAGCAGCACGTTGACCATCATCACGCCATCGCTTAGCAGCAAGCGGACCGGATTGTCCTCCGTTTCCCGCTGCCGGATGAGCACAAGGTACCGAAAAATGCCGAAAAGGACAAACACCGTCGTGAAGATGAGGTTTTCCGTTCCGAACATCCGAACCGTCCGCTCCGAGACGGTGTAGAGCGCGTACGAGATTGCCATTCCTGCGGCAGTAATCGTCATGATCTGATCGATCATCTCGCGGCCGTAGTGCTTCAAGGATGAGCGACCGACATATCCCTCCGTCTGCAAGCTGAGCACCAACTCACCGCGCCGCTTCGAGAATGCAAGGAAGAGGGAGACAAAGAGCGTGCACAAAATGAGCCAATGTGAAACATGTGCATCGATGGCGTATGCACCGGCAACCACGCGAAGCATGAAACCGGCCGCCACGAGAAACACCTCGAGCAGCGATACATGCTTGAGCCAGAATGAGTATGCCACGTTCATCACCAGATACACCCCTGCGACAAGCAGGAAGCGCGGGTCCATATCCTTCGCTATCAGCACAGCACCAAGGAGCAGAGCGACGGCAACGACGATGGCAGTCGGCACGCGCAATTCGCCCGCCGCAAGCGGTCGCGCCTTCTTGACCGGATGCAGGCGGTCGATCTCCCGGTCGGCAATATCATTGATGACATACACTAGACTCGAGATCAAACAGAACACGAAGAAGGCCTGGATCGAAGGCCAGACATACGACGCGTCGAAGAGGTGCTGGGAAAACACGAGCGGGGCGAAGAGGAAAAAGTTCTTCACCCACTGCGGGATGCGAAGAAGGGTGATGACGGATCGGAGTGAGGCGGTCAAGTGACTCCGTGCTTGGTTGTGGGATTAGAACACAGCCGGCTCTTCGTAGACTCCGAATACCTCCGCGAGCGCCTCACACATCTCACCCAGCGTGACATAGCTGCGGGTGCAATCGAGCAGCAAGGGCATGAGATTCTTTCCGTCGGCGGCGCCGCGACGAAGCTCCTCGAGCGACCGTTGGACGGCATCGTTGTTCCGACTCTGCCGCAGCTCGGCCAACCGCTTCCGTTGTTTTACCTCGACTTCCGGCGAGATCTCCAGGATCGGTATCTCAATCTTCTCCTCCTCCTCGACAAACTCATTGACGCCGACGATAAGCTTTTCCTTTCGGTCTAACTCACGCTGATAGCGGTATGCGGCGTCGGCAATCTCCCGCTGGAAGAATCCTGCCTCGATCGCCGGAATCACGCCACCCAGCACGTCGATCTTCTCAAAGTATTGTTCGGCTTCCTGCTCCATCTTGGTGGTTAGGCTCTCGACGAAGTAGCTCCCCGCCAGCGGATCGATCGTGTTGGCAACTCCGGTTTCGTACGCAATGACCTGCTGGGTACGGAGAGCAATCTTCACCGCCTTCTCCGACGGCAGAGCGAGCGTTTCGTCCATCGAGTTGGTGTGAAGCGATTGCGTCCCGCCCAGAACGCCGGCGAGCGCCTCGAATGCCGTCCGCACGATGTTGTTCTCCGGCTGCTGCGCCGTCAGCGAACATCCGGCCGTCTGTGTGTGGAACCGAAGCATCCACGATTTCGGATTTTTCGCGCCATACTTGTCGCGCATCCGCTTCGCCCAGATGCGGCGGGCAGCACGGAACTTCGCAATCTCTTCAAAGAAATCGATGTGCGAGTTGAAGAAGAACGAAATGCGCGGAACAAATTCATCAACATCCAACCCTCGCTCGATTCCTGCCTCGACGTATGCGAACCCATCGGCCAACGTAAAGGCAAGCTCCTGCACGGCGGTCGAACCGGCCTCGCGGATGTGATAACCGCTGACGGAAATAGGATTCCACTGCGGAGCCTCTTCCGTCAGGTATTCAAACATGTCGACAATGATCCGCATGGATGGGTGCGGCGGATAGATCCATTCCTTCTGAGCAATATATTCTTTGAGAATGTCCGCCTGAACTGTGCCGCGCAGTTTCTTGAAATCCACCCCCTGCTTCTCTGCCACCGCGAGATAGAATGCCATCATCATTGCCGCAGGAGCGTTGATCGTCATGGAGGTGGAGATTTCTCCGAGATTGATTCCGCGGAAGAGCACCTCCATATCGGCCAGCGAACTCACCGAGACGCCACAGATACCGACCTCGCCTTCGGATTGAGGATCGTCGGCATCGCGCCCCATCAGCGTCGGGAGGTCAAAGGCAACAGACAGTCCCGTCTGTCCATGGGCAAGCAGATAGTGATACCGCGCGTTCGTATCTTCCGGTGTGCCGAAGCCGGCAAACTGCCTCATCGTCCACAGCTTTCCGCGATAGCCCGATATGTGGATGCCGCGCGTGTAGGGAAACTCTCCCGGAAAACCAATATCACGATGGAAATCGATATCCTTCACATCCTCCGGCGTGTAAAGAGGCTCGATCGGCTCACCGCTCACCGTGGTGAACACGGCCTCTCGTAGCCGTCCGTTCGACCGGTATCGCTCCTCCCATCGCCGGCGTTCTTGCTCAACGTTTTTGAGGTCGACGTTCATGCGTTTCTCCTATGCGTTCATGTGAGCCACCTTCAATGTTGCATCTCGAGTTCAATTTGATTGCCATTTCCATTTTCGCCTATAGTTTGTCCCTTCAGGTTTTCAATGTTCACAGCAGCTCCGAATTTCAGGAAGTAGTCAAAAAAGCGTTGATAATTCTTGCCCCAATAGATCAAAGCGCAAGACATTGGAGCCCCCTTACCGCCGTGTTTTCCATTTACAAGGAATCGTAGTCGTGTATCATAGAGAAAGCAGATGGCAGTAGCTCTACCGTAAACGTATTTCTTCCAATGGCCGGTATTTGTCGCGACGGGAACTAGTGCGATAACTTCTGAGCCGTGAAGTCGGTTGGCTTCTTCGCATCTGCGTAGCCAATCACGGATAGTAGTGCCGTGCTTGTGGTCGATACCGTACGGTGGATTGACGTATATCGTGGGATAGTCCCAAGATTCACGAAGGCCATCGTGCTTTGGCAAAGTGTACTCGACCTTGGCATTCACGATGGAATAGCGATTCGAACAGGGATCGAGGTGGATAGTACCGCCAAAGAATTCCGTGATGGCTTCAACATATTTGGGTGGCGTGCACCAATCTTTGTTGTCGGTTATTACTTTGCGTCCTGCTGTCATGTTGAATGAATCGCTTTCCAATTCTTGTTTCTGAGTTCAGAGATTTCTGACTTGAGTAGGCTCATTGTGCC
>JBGFRR010000159.1:0-34004 GCA_041695045.1 Bacteroidota bacterium | reverse complement strand
TTTTTTGTGGTGTCAGGACTTTCGTCCTGACACATCAAACGCCCAATCCGTTGCTACTTCAATGAGACTATGATCGTCGTACAAATAGTTGCGAGCACTTGAAAACTTCCACTCCTCTGCCCTCTCTACCAATCCCGCTTTGACCGGATTCTGGTGGATATAGTCAATCTTCACACGCAAGACTTCTTCTGTTTCTATCACCACGTCATCAAAGCGGTCCATCCACAGCTTGAAGATTTGATTCTTCTTCCCCGCCGTGTTTTTTCTCAGACGATCGACCCAGAACGTCTGACGGTCATTTTCCAATTGTTGCCGAGTTTTTGTCGATGTAAACTTCTTAAAGTCCCTCATGAAAGCAGAAAGGTCTTCGCCCTCGGGCATGGCAACGATTAAGTGAATGTGGCTAGGCATAAAGACATAAGCAACAAGCGTTGCCCGGTGTTCTGTCAGCTGATGTTTGAGCGATTCGAGCAGTATATGATAACATGCTTCGGCACCAGCAAAGACCTTATCGAAATTCATCACCGTGGTGGTGACGAAAAAGACAAACCCTTGCTTACCGAAAACAGATCGACCGCGTCTTCCCATTGATTGCGCTTTTATCTGTCGGGACGTAAGTCCCGACAGCACTCCTATGTAGTTCGGGAGTGCAACTCCCTCACAACTATGGGCCTTTAACTCGTTCCCACGCTCCCGCGTGGGAACGGCGATCACAGGGCTGCAGTTGCCCGCTACTTGCTGAGAATGAGTTTCCTTGTTTCGATAAATGAGCCGGCTTCCCCGCCGGAAATCGGGCGGGCGGACATACGGTAGAAATACACTCCGCTGGGCAAGCTTTCAGCGTTCCAGTGCTGCGCGTAGGTGCCGGCAGATAATTCCTGGGAGACCAAAGTCGCAACTTCTCTTCCCAGCGCATCAAAGACTTTCAGTGAAACGAATGATTGTGATGGAAGACCAAATGCAATAGTTGTGGTTGGATTAAATGGGTTGGGATAGTTCTGGCTGAGACTGAAATGCGCCGGCACATTTGCAGAGACCACTTCCACCGATGTGATCATATCAGACAGCGGTCGCCTCCACACGCCGCCCCCCCCCAGTCCCGGCAAAGAGATTCGTGCCACCTGTCCCGCCAGAGGCGGGAGAAACGGCAAGAGACTGGACAAGGGTGTTCGTCAAGCCGACTGCTGTCCAGCTACTGCCGTTGTTGGTCGAGAGAAAGACGCCGCCATTAGTCCCGGCAAAGAGATTCGTGCCCGAAACGGCAAGAGCATTAATGGTTCCGCCATAGGGTCCACTGGTTTGCACCCATTGGGCAAGCAGTGGGGTTATGTTAGCGGTCGCCCACAATACGACCCAAAAAATTCGTCGAGTGGTTTTCATAGGTATTTCCCCTTTCAAGCAAATTGTAACGGGCCTGTCCGCCGACAGGCGGGCAATTGCAACTGGTCGATGAATGAACAATGGATCCATGTTACCTTAATTCCGATATAGCAGGGGATTTCAGTCGCACCATGGGATACCCTGCGGCAGTGCTCACCTCACACCTGTTTGCTCCCCACCGACTGCCACCAACTGTTCGTTATCATCTGATTCTTCACCCAATGGGTGAACCCCGTTAACGGGGTGAACACTCATTCAGGGCCGCTGTGCCGCTTTTCTTTTGCGCAAAAGAAAAGCGGCAGAAAAGAAAACCATGTCGAAATCTCCACCAGAGGCGGATACGCCTTTGGCGTAAAACGCACGCGATGGCTTGCCGACGCTGCAATCCGAAATTCTTGGCACCCAAATGCCTTGTAGCCTTTGACGGTAAACTGGGGTGCGCCAAGAATTGAACGCACGCCATCGCTTCCTACGCACAGGCCGTGATTTCGACTCCACGCACTTTCCGCAAACGCATAACCCCCTGTTCCTGTACGTTTCTATATCGGATTCAGGGTGTTATGCGCCTTCGCGCTGCTCCGTTTTCCGGATCGGCTCGGGCGGCAAGTTGAGCACGTCTTCGGGAAAATGTTCGAGCATGAAGCTCACAATGTCCTTCACGGAGACGACGGCAACCGGGTTCTTGTTCTCATCCAACACCGGCACATGCCGGTAGCCACCGACGTGCATGGCGTTGAGAATGAAGGCCACCGAATCCTCCGCCTGAAACGCCTGCGGGCTGGGGGTCATCACCTCTTGTATTGTTATCGCTTCCAGATCCGTGCGGCCCACCACCTTCATCAGCACATCGCGCTCGGTGAAGATGCCGACCAGCTTGCCCATTTCCACCACCAACACACAGCCACTCCGTTTCTTCTGCATCAACTTGACAACTTCGGCAACCGACTGAGCAGGGGCAACGGTAACCGGCTTTTTCACCCGGAGCTGCTTGATGGGCTTTTTGAATGTGGAGGAATCCAACACACGAACCTTTTCCACCTCTTCGTACATCTGGCTCAGTTCGTCGTCGATCATTTCTTGGCTCATTGTTCCTCCTTGCCGCGTCAGGCCTGCGGCGCAAACAGGTGCCGTATTATAGAGAACTGCTTTGGAAATTGCAAGAGCCGTCAGCGAAAATACTTGTACCGACAAAGCGCATAGGTCTTGAATTTTTTCACCGCTGCCGATAGATTGTATCTGTTCAACCGTGAACGAATCCACGAACACTTCGAGGGAGACCCCATGCAACACCTTACGCTCGATCTGTTCCTCAAGGCCAGCCCTGATGCTGAAACCAACCAGCTTCCGATCATGGCGTGCCTGCAATCCTATCGCCATGGGTTCAGCGCGAACCGTCTCTACCCCGCGCTCGGCGAGCTTATCGGCCTTGCAACAACGCTTGAGGAGATTCTCCGACTTCATGCGGGATTGCAGCAACAATTGCCGCAGGAGTTGAAATCCATCGATTTGGTCAACCGACGACTCGTGTTTGAGGCGATACAGTTTGACTCGCCGGAATTCCATCGGGTGATTGAACTCATGGAATGGGCACTGCCGCGCACCCCGAGTGTGATTGAGGAAGGGGCACGAATCTATGATTTTGTGGAAGAGAACTTACGGGTTGAAGAGGTGGGATTACTACCGATGTATCGCGACGAGGGGTACTGCTTCATTCCCGAGCACCGCGCTTGCTTGTTGCATCTCCTCCGCTATGAAGTCTCGTTGTTCTCCTCAGCACAAGAACGCTTCCGCACGGTGAAGACGCGTTGGCTTCGTTCCGTCCGCCAGCATCTCGTCTACGCATCGCCGGAATCCATCAAGCTCCAGCTCGTCGAGGAGCATCAGGACCTTCCGAATCCGGCTACATTCCATTTCGAAACTGACCTCGACTTTCCGTTTGCAGAAACGATCCTGCCGGTCGCCAAGCGCAAGCTGATGGCACGCGTGTTTGCGTGATGTGATGGGAAAAGTCGAGGCACCAAAGGTCACAACGCAAAATCAACGTTCGTTTCAGCCACCTAAGCGTTTTATCTCGGCTCGAATCTCTTCAATGACTTCTTTGTTGGCAATGACTTTGTTCGTTCCTTCTTTCACTGAGATGACGTAGAAAACTTCTCCGCCGTATCGCTCTGCAAACTTCTGGTGGGTTGCCTCCTGTTGATTGCGTTCCTTGAAAATCTCAGGGATATGAGAAACACCGCTGGCGGGCTTGATTTGCAGACCAATGTACTTGTCTCTGACTTTGATGAAGAAATCCACGTTAAAAAGTCTGTCCCACTCGTCGGGAGCCGGTTCTATCTTGACGCCGAGAACAGTCTGAAGCTGGCCATAGACCGTGCGAATCTCGGTTGTATATCCATCGTACGTTCGGTCAATGACCAATTGAAACATATATCGGATGCAATCTTCTTCAGAGACTTCTTCGACTTCGGCTGCAATGACCTCGGTGATCTTAACATAAAGTTTTCTACCAAGCTGTTCGATGTGTTCTTTGGGTTTGATATGCTTGAAATAGTAGTCCCTCCACTCTTCGACGTTCTTTGGGGCGCATCGGCGGATTGCTTCAGACACGGCGCCAACATTTCGCTTGAAGTTCAGTTGAAAGCGGTTGGTTGCGCTGTTGAGGATCCATTCTTTTGACATGTTCAGACTATTCTGTTGAAATTGAGAGACGTATATGCAGGAGGGACATAATCGAATTGGACAAGCTTGATGGTCCTGCCAAATTGGTTGAAGTTCGTGACGAATGAAATGGCGTCGGGGGTAAATTCTCTTGCAACTAAGATTCCCTCGACGTTTTTTAGCTCCCCGGCAGCGACGTTTTCAGTAACAAGATCCATGTATTCAGCCAATTGCTGAATGTGGCCGGGAAAGTCAGAGGGCCCTTTCTTGACTTCGATAATCTTGAACTTCTTCGCATCGAGTGAGAATGTTTGATAGCCAAAGATGTCCATCATCTTTGTATATCCTCCAGGAGCGGGGACATTGTTGCCAAACGAGTCGAAGGGGCCAATTATTGCATCAATAGGTGCGTTTCTTCCAAAGTTGGCGCAAAGGAAGCCTTCGATAATCTTTTCATCCTCGACTACATTCGGGTCTAATATGAAGTTGATCGGCAAGAAAGCGTTCAGATTCTTCGGAGCAACCAGCGTTCGATTCGTGGAATCTGAGTTCTCTCGTTCGAGTAATCTTATAAGTTCCCATGCTTCAAAAGTTAAGAATGGTCGTATGGTTCTTCGAGAGTCGGGATATTCCCACTTCTCTGGTACAGTGAAGATTCTCCGCTTTTGCCGGATGTTGAACACCTCTCTTGAATCGATCCCTTTTGGGAAGCAAAGATTAACTCCATTATGCACGAAATGAGAGATAGCAATTTGCCGATAGTCGGCTGCATTAGCGTGAGCAGCTTGTATCGCCGGGATGTTGTTTTGCCAACCGGATTGAGCGTTGTTAGGACTAGCGAAGTAATGAATGTTCAAACTGTGAAACAGAGGATTAACAGTGGCGTCTTCTAAGAACTCTGACTCGGCTGTGAAGGCGCCATAAATTCGCTGACTGGCGTGGACAAATATGAAGTCTCCTTTACGAATCGTTTTCATATCCGCATACATGCTGTAGCTAGCTTTACAAGCGTTGCTGAGGGCCTGAGGGGTATAGCCGTTTAAGACAAGGCCAACACCGAGATAGCCGTTTGGAAGGTAGGTTCGCCGGAAGACGTCTTCGTCGGAGACATTTATGATGTGGGCATTCACAGAGCGGTTAGAGTTTGTTGCTAAACTGGCGATTTCTTTTTCTCGTGGAGCATCTGCTGAAAACGCTGCTTATACCTGTAGTCCCTTTGAGTATCAACAGACACAAGCCCGGTCTTAATGAGATGTGCGTTAAGAAAGGTCTTGTTCTTGAGATAAACGTAAGAAAGAAGATTGCCGGTCTCATCATACTTGTGGTTATCGAATCTTAGAAACACCTTTTGACCCTTTGTTTTCTCAGCCAGAAATGACATTGCCTCGTGACGATGAGAAGATTCCTCAAGAACACCCAGCAAACGAACAGAAAGTCCATTGTTGAGCCTGAGAATCTCAGGACTTACGATCTCACTGGTACTGTAGAGTTCAACTTTGTTTCCATTGTCGCTTTCTTGAATTTTTGAGCCAAATTTCAGCTGTCGAGGATCGATTCTCTTGTCGAGTTCGTGCGGGTCGGTGAATTTGTATGGCAATGAGTCGATGACTTTTGAGAAGTCGTCGGTGGGTGCTTGTTGATTAATGAACTCGTAGGTTGCATCGCCGAAGATGTCGTGTTCAGAAACCTTGAGTTTGCTTTTGATGATCGGAGTAAATTTTGGATTCACTTCATAGCCAACTGAGTTTCTGCTAAGGTTTTTGGCTGCGAGTGAAGTGGTTCCACTGCCAAGGAAGGGATCAAGAACAGTGTCGCCGACGTACGAGAACATTCGGATAAGCCGTCGGGGAAGCTCCTCCGGAAACATTGCAAGGTGCTTGTCTTGCTTCTCACCGCCAAAATTCCAGTGTCCTGCGAAGTACGTATTCCACTCCTCAGTAGTAAGTTTGGAAAGTTCCTTTGCCTCTTTGTTCGCCTTCGGTGGATCACCTAATTTCTTGAAAATCAGGATGAACTCGTAGTCGATCTTGAGGATTCCGTTTCGTGGGTATGGGAAGGATCCCATGACAGTAGCGCCGCCAGTGGTGTTTGTCGTTGTTACTTTCTGCCAGATGACAGCTCCCATATAGTCCATTCCGAGAGTTTCGCAGAACTTGATTATCTCAGTTCTGATAGGAATGACCTTGTACCGTCCATAGTAAACAGAGCGGGCAAACTGATCGCCGATGTTAATGCACAGGCGGCAACCCTTATGTAAGACTCGAAAACATTCGTTCCAAACAATGTTCAGATTATTGATATAATCCTCATAGGAATCGTGAAAACCTATTTGGTTTTCGTCCCCGTAGTCCTTTAGTTGCCAGTACGGTGGCGAAGTTATGACGACATGAATGGACTCATCGGGAAGTTCAGCCATTCTCCGAGAGTCACCGATGATGATTGTATGATGCGTAGCCATTCGTGAGTTGTTGTCACCACCCTCTGTGTGCGAGAGATACTCGTGGAACTATCGGCATTTCTTCATCATGATTCAAGATTCGAACGAGCGATCACCATTCTTCACCCCTGCGTACGCAGGGGTTCACCCCGGCTGCCACGGCGTTTCCGCTACGCCATCCAGCTTGTTCGCATAGCGCGCCATTACAAAGAGCAGGTCGGAGAGGCGATTGAGGTACACCACCGGTGCATCACCAATGTTTCCGTCCTTCTTCAGCCGCACCACAGACCGCTCCGCGCGCCGGCAGACCGTGCGCGCAACATGCAGCGCCGCAGCAACCCGACCACCAGCAGGCAGCACAAACGAGCTGAGCGGCTCTAACTCCACATCGAGGCGGTCAATGTGCTTCTCTAATGCTTCAGCATGGTGCAGACCAATACGCTTGATGCCTTTCTTCCCCGTGTCGTTCGGCGTTGCTAAGTCGGCGCCGAGCACGAAGAGATCATTCTGAAGTTGCTCGAGGATTTCGAGGAGAACCTTGGCAGGCTGTAACGACCGCACGACGCCGAGCTGTGAATTCAACTCGTCCACCGTGCCGTAGGCTTCAATGCGAAGGGAGTCCTTGTCCACACGCTCACCGCCGAAGAGCGATGTGGTTCCGCCGTCTCCCTTCTTCGTGTAAATCTTCATCACCGGCCTTTGGACTTGGTTCGTCCGTTCTTCTGCTGCTGCAGCTCGTCAAGGTGTTCCTGGAGGCGGGCAATATCCTCGCGCAACGCATACAGCGTCTGCAAGTCGGCGTTGCGAAGCTCATCCATCTTCGTGTGCAGCTGCTGGATCATCAACTCCGATTTGACGTTCACCTGGTAATCGAGGTCGGAACGGAGGCGGTCTTTGGCCTGCGCCCGGTTTTGGCTCATCATGATGATCGGCGCCTGGATGGCAGCGAGACAGTTGAGAATGAGGTTCAGGAAGATGTAGGGGAATTCATCGAAGGGCTTGAAGATGAGCTGCATGGAGTTCAGCGTCATCCAGAGGAAGATGAAGAAGAAAAACGAGAAGATGAACCCCCAGCTTCCGCCGAACTGGGCGAGCTTGTCGGCCATGCGGTCGCCAAAGCTGAGTCGCTCCTCAATCTCCACATTGACGTTCTTCGACGCCAGCGACGACACGAGTTCGTTGGTGGAGCGGAGCCGCTTGCCGATCTCGCTCACCATCGAAACAGCGACCGCAGGACGCTTGAGCAACAGCTCCACAAAATCCTCCCGCTTCATTTTGAGCAAACGAGTCGGTTTCATCGCGCGGGCAGTGGCCGTGCGCGGCAATCCATCCAACAGCGATAACTCTCCGACAAACTCACCGGCTTGCAGCACCGATACACGCACCTCATTGACGGAACTTCCTACGGGTACAAAAATCTCCAACGCTCCTTCTTCAATCACGTACATCGAGTTGCCAGTCTCGCCTTTCGAAAAGAGAACCTCACCCTGCCGCAGCGTGCGGATGCTCCAGAGTTTAGCAAGGACGTCGAGGTCGCTCGGCGTGAGACGCTCGAAAATGGAGATGCGGGCTAAGACGTCGTGGGTATCCATGCGGGGTTACAATTCAGTGGACAGGCGTAACTACTCAGCAAAAAAAACTTGAAACGTTACCACAGATTCACTGATTATGGTAGCGCAGTCGACAAACGCTGTTCCTTTTCAATCCTGTCTGTAGATATTGTTGTGTCTGTTGGGAGCACTTGCAGTAACCCAATGACACTCCTCACCAAAGGGAGGACAGAAGATTTTTTCCCAAAATCTAATCTGTGAATCTGTGGTTTGAGTTGTTCACTGAGTAGGATTTTATCAAACCGGAGGTTTGATCTATCTTTCGAATGAACCGACAGGTTCATTGGCAGTTACGGACAGGCACATAATACGAAATGCTAAAGCCAGAAGAAAGCCCCGCGTGTGATGCGGGGCTCATTGATGTGACACTGGTCGATTCGGCGTGCGCTCACGTGCCGTTGTTCCAGAACGTCGGAAACTCACTGTAGAAGTGGACGGATGTGCGAATGCCGCCGTAGAAGTTATCAAGATTGATATGCTCGTCGGGTGCGTGAGCATTCTCATCCGGCAAACCGAAGCCAAGCAGCACAGTGTCCAGACCCAGAATCTTTTTGAACTGCACCACGATGGGAATCGACCCGCCCTCACGCTGATACAGCGGCTTCTTGCCGAACCCTTTCTCTAACGCAGCGACAGCAGCTTGCACACCCGGGCTGTCGATCGGCATCAGAGCGGCTTCACCGCCATGCAGCGTCCGCACCGCAACTTTCACCGTCTTCGGCGCGATCGTGCGGATATGCTTCTCGAACAGTTTCGCCACGCGTGCCGATTTCTGGTCCGGTACAAGCCGCATGGAAATTTTCGCGTATGCCTTGGAGGGAAGAACAGTCTTCGCTCCTTCGCCCGTATATCCTCCCCAGATACCGTTGCACTCTACGGTTGGCCGTGCCCACACTCGCTCGAGCGTCGAGAATCCTTTTTCGCCATACAACTCTTTCACGCCGAGGTCTTTCGCATACCGCCGGTCGTTCCACGGCAACTTCTTGAACGCCGCGCGCTCGGCTCTAGTAAGCGGACGCACATCGTCGTAGAATCCGGGAATCGTCACGCGGCCGTTCCTATCGTGCAGCGAAGCGATCATCTCGCTCAGAGCCTGGATGGGGTTGTGCACCGAGCCGCCGAATGTACCCGAGTGCAAATCTCTGTCCGGCCCGGTTACTTCAACTTCCATGTAAGCAAGCCCGCGTAAACCGTAGCACACCGATGGAACACCCTTCTTGAACATGGAGGAATCCGAGATCAGCACGATGTCCGCTTTCAGCAACTCCTTATGCTCCTTCACGAACTTCTCAAGGTTCACGCTCCCCACCTCTTCCTCCCCTTCAATCAAGAGCTTGAGGTTCACGGGAAGGCTGCCGTGATTCTTCATGTAGGCTTCGATGGCTTTGAAGTGAATGTAGATTTGACCTTTGTCGTCGGCAGAACCACGGGCGTAGAGATTCTCGCCGCGGATTGTGGCCTCAAACGGCGGTGAGGTCCAGAGGTTTACGGGATCCACCGGCTGCACGTCGTAGTGGCCGTAAAAGAGGATCGTCGGCTTGCCCGGCGCGCCCATCCACTCACTATAGACGATCGGATGGCCGGCGGTTTCATAGATGTTCGTTTCCTGCATGCCGATGGAGCGAAGGTGGTCGGCAACCCACTGGGCGCCCCGACGTGTATCGGCGGTGTGATTGCTCTGCGAGCTGACGCTGGGGATGGCAAGAAACTCCGTCAGCTCTTTGATGTAGCGGTCTTTATTCTGGTCAATGTAGGCGAGTAGATCGTTCATCCTTGTTCCTTAGAGAGTAGTTCAACAATCGTTTGTTGCGGGATGAATATAGGAAGAGTGTCTCCCAAACACAAGAAATGTCCATTCCAAAAATCGAGAACTTCGAGCGCCGATTTCGCATTTTTCGCTTCCTTGCATGTCGGACAACATTTGGCTAACTTTTTGTTGCATGCAGTGCGTATCAAACTTCGTGAGGACCGTCCGCAATTGCTCATCACGCTCTTGAATGTCATCCTTCCGCTGCTTTACTTCGCGCTCGTGTGGACGTACGGGAAGGCCTTCTTTGCTGACTCACTGTCTGCCGAGCGCATAAAAACGCCAGCCCTGCTCGGTGTCGTTCTCATCCATCTTCTCTATCTTATACTCCGCACGGTCGAGTTCGACCACCCGCCGGCCACGACGGCCTTTGAGGTGCTTACCATCCTGGCGTTTTCCGTCTCGGTTACGTACCTGGTCATTGAGTATCGCTCAAAGACAAAAGAAACCGGCTATTTCATCCTGAACATTGCATTCGTGTTCCAGGCCATTTCATCGATCTTCATTGAGGATTTGACTGATGTTCCTGACGTTCTCCGCAGCAATCTCTTCGGTCTGCACGTCTCCACCGCACTGCTCGGCTATGCTGCCATTACAATTTCCGCAGTCTACGGCTTCCTCTTTCTTATGCTGTATCATCAGATTAAAGCAAACCGATTCGGCGTGATCTATAAGAAGCTCCCGAACCTTGAGACGTTAGAGCGGATGAACTTCAGCGCCGTGAAGATGGCCTTTGTCCTGCTGAGCTTCGCCATTGTGTCCGGGTTTGTCTGGCTCCTGAAGGCGTTCGATGACTTTTCGTACACCGACCCGAAGCTCATCGGCACGCTTATCGTCTGGGGACTCTACGGCATCGGCATCGTCGCCAAAGCGGCGGCTGGATGGAGCGGCCGCAGGATGATGATTCTTTCCATCTGCGGCTTTGCTCTGGCGTTGTTCTCGCTCACGTTCATCAACGTCTTCTTCACGGATTTCCATAAGTTCCACTGAGCGCATGCCCATCACCTGCGTCGGCATATCGCACCACACGGCTCTCATCGATATCCGCGAGCGGCTTTGGTTTTCGGACGATGAGATTCGCGCCCTCGTACCACACTTGCGCAGCAACGGGCTGGAAGAAAGCGTCCTCTTTTCCACCTGCAATCGCACCGAGCTTTACACGTTCTCGCATGTTCATAGAGCTGCCGAAGACCTCAAACGCTTACTCATCGAAGCGAAGGGCGCCGGAGCGAGCGTCCGGCCGGGCGACATGTTTGTGTTGACGGAAGCGAAGGCAACTGAACACCTTTTCCGCGTGGCCTCGGGTATCGACTCGATGGTCATCGGCGACGTGCAGATTCTGTATCAGATGAAAGATGGGTTTATGATGGCGCGCGATGCAGGCACAACCCACACAACAATGAACCGTCTCTTTCAAACGGCGTTTCACGTCGGTAAGCGTGCGCGGCGAGAGACAGCAATCTCGGAAGGCGCTGTTTCCGTGAGCTACGCGGCCGTGGAGCTTGCAGGCAAGATTTTCGATAACCTCGAAGAGAAGGCCGCTCTCGTCATCGGCGCGGGCAAGATGGCCGACCTCACCGCAAAGCACATCAAGTCGAAAGGCATCGGGAAGCTGTTCATTACCAACCGCACGCCGGAGAAAGCCGAACAGCTCGCGAGCGCTGTTGGAGGCACACCGGTTCCGTTCGAATCATTCCACCACCACCTGCGCGACGTCGACATCGTCCTCTCATCCGTGCAGTCCGACCAGTTTGTCCTCACAACCCGTGAAATGAAAACCATCCAACGCGTGCGTGGCAACGAGCGGCTGTTCGTGATCGACATCGGCGTGCCGCGGAACATCGAGCCCACGGCACGCGAGCTCGACAATGTGTTTCTGTACGACATCGACAGCCTGCAGGGGTTAGTGACCGAGAACCTCCAGAAGCGGCGCGCGGAGATTCCGAAGGTTGAAGCCATCATCGCCGAAGAACTCGCCTCGTTTGAGCAGTGGACGTCGTCCCTCGAGAGCCACCCCACCATCGCTGCGCTGACGAAGCTCGCTGAGGAAATCCGCCAGGCAGAAGTCGAGCGCAACCTCAACCGCTTCGAGCCGAAGGACCGCGAGCTGATGGACATCGTCACCAAGCGCATCGTCAACAAGCTGCTGCACATGCCCATCGTGAACCTACGGAACGGGTATGATGAAACCGCCACCGAGCAGCGGCAGAAAATTTCCATCGTTCGGAAGCTCTTCGGCATCGACCCGCCGAAGGCGGGCAAGGAGCCTACCGATGACAAGTAAGCGGCTGGTGATGGGGACGCGAGGCAGCCAGCTTGCACTCTGGCAAACGAACTTCATCCAAGCACAGCTTACTGCACGCTACCCCGACCTCGAGATTGACGTCCGGACCATCCGCACGCTCGGCGACAAGATTCTCGACTCCCCTCTCAGCCGCATCGGCGATAAGGGACTCTTCACGAAAGAATTGGAACGCCACCTCCTTGACGGCAGCATCGACCTCGCCGTGCACAGCTTGAAAGACTTGCCAACCGCAATTCCCGCAGGCCTTGCCATCGGCGCGGTGACAAAGAGAGAAGACGTGCGCGATGTGTTCATCCCCCATCCCGAATCTTCCCATCGTGCATTCAACGACCTTCCACACGGCACAGTCGTTGCAACAGGAAGTCTGCGGCGCAAATGCCAGCTCCTGAGCCATCGTCCCGACCTCAGTATTGTTGACATTCGCGGGAACGTGAACACGCGATTCGAAAAGCTTACGGCATCCAACTGGAGCGGAATGATCCTCGCCCGCGCCGGTGTGGCACGGTTGGGATTGGAAGCAAGCATCGGCGAGATTCTTCCGTTCGACGTGATGCTGCCGGCCGTGGGACAGGGGGCGCTTGCGCTCGAGATTCGCCAGAACGACGAGCGCGTTGCCGAGCTTCTTCGATTCCTGCACGATGACGCCACAGCTTCCGCCGTGTGGAGCGAGCGTGCGCTCCTGCGACGGCTCGAAGGTGGATGCCAAGTCCCCATCGGCGCATACGGAAGGATGGAGGGGAACGAACTGCGACTCGATGCGCTCATCGGCAGTCTGGAGGGGACGCGTGTTGTACGGGGAAGCATGAGCGGCGTGCCGGAGCGAGCCGAAGCGCTCGGCATTGCGTTAGCGAACGAATTGCGAGGACGCGGCGGGCAGGAGATTCTCGACGAGATCAACGCGGCAGGGCGTTCCGCTCCTGTGCCGGAGGCGTGATGGCGGGACTGAAGGACAAGCGCGTGCTGATTACGCGACCGCGCGAGGACAGCGCTGAACTTGCGGCTCTGTTCGAAGAGCGCGGTGCGATTCCGATGCTTCTGCCGGCGATCGTCATCACCGACCCCGACTCGTGGGAGGAGTGCGACCACGCCATCATCAACCTGAAACAGTACCACGGCATGCTCTTCACGAGCCGCAATGCCGTCGAGCGCTTCCTCCGTCGCGTCGATGCCATTAATGTCGATGCGCGGAGGGTTCTCGCACAGCGTCGGGTGTACGCTGTCGGTGAGAAAACCGAAGCGGCGTTAGAGGAAGAGGAAATTCCTGTCGCCGGAACACCGGAGGTGTACTCGGCGGAGGCGTTAGCGGACTCGTTCGAGGGGGAAGACCTGTTGGGAACGTACTTTTTGTTCCCGCGCAGCAGTATCGGCAGCAATATCTTGCCCGACTTTCTTCGCGAGCTCGGCGCTGTGGTGGATGAGGTTGTAGTGTACAAGAATGTTCCGCCCCGGCAGCTGGAGTTAGATGCAATACGACACGCCCTACTCAACGGCGAAATTGACGTGGCAACGTTTTTCAGCCCCTCAGCGGTTCGGAATTTCCACCAGATGATGGGGACGAAGGCGCTGGAACGCACGCTTGTCGCCGTGATTGGCAATTCCACGGCGAGTGCCGCAGCATCGCTCGGCATGCAGGTGGATATCATTGCTCGTCACGCCACAGCAGAATCGCTCGTCGAAACAATTGATGATTACTTCAGAAACTTGTGAGTGGTGAGCGGTGAGTCAAGTAACACAGCAAAGTACGATGCGCACAATTGCCAACTCACTCACCACGAACAACTCACCAAACCAATGACGAACGACCTTGTTCTCCGCGCATGCCGTCGTGAGCCGGTTGAGCGAACGCCCGTCTGGATGATGCGCCAGGCGGGACGCTATTTACCGGAGTATCGCGCCGTCCGCGCCCGTACGGATTTCCTGACGCTCTGTAAAACACCCGAGCTTGCCGCGGAAGTCTCTATTCAGCCGGTCGACATCATCGGCGTTGACGCGTGCATTCTTTTCTCCGATATCCTCGTCGTGCCGGAAGCGATGGGGATGGAACTCATCGTCGAAGAAGGAAAAGGCGGGCCGCGCTTTCCGACGCCCGTTCGCTCGCGCGCCGACATCGACCGCCTCGTCGTGCCCGACCCAACGTCGAAGCTGAAGTACGTTCTCGATGCCCTCCGCCTCACCCGCAAACAATTGAACGGCCGCGTGCCGTTGATCGGTTTCGCCGGCTCGCCATGGACGCTTGCCGCGTACATGGTTGAGGGGCGGGGGTCGAAAAACTTCCGCCACATCAAAGAACTCGTCTACGCTCATCCCAAGGATGCCCACGCACTCTTAGAGAAGCTTGCGCGGGCCGTTGCATCCTACCTGAGCGCAAAGATCGAAGCGGGCGCTCAAGCGGTGCAGATCTTCGACACATGGGGCGGTCTGCTGCCCCCGGATGAGTTTCGCGAGTTCTCCCTCCGCTACATCGAACAGGTGTTGAACCTCCTCCGGCGCAACGACGCTCCGGTCATCGTCTTTTGCAAAGACGCGGCACACTCGCTCGAAGCCATCGCCGACCTCAAGCCGGACGTTGTCGGCCTCGATTGGAGCGTCGATCTCGGCAAGGCGCGCATGATGATTGGCTCGCAGGTCGCGCTGCAGGGCAATCTTGACCCCACCGTGTTGTACACGCCGCCGGAGACAATCCGGAAATCGGTGCGAAAAATTCTGGAAAAATTCGGCCGAGAACCCGGCCACATTTTCAACTTAGGGCACGGCATCTTGCCGGATATCCCGGTCGACCATGCGAAGGCATGTGTGCAAGCGGTCAAAGACGAGAGCAAGAAATTCCACACGTAACGAGATTGCAATTCTGCCTGAAGTTTAGGATTTTGGCAACCCGGCGTAAGACTAGAATTCAGTGAACCGGTTCCGAGGCGGAACAGATAAATCAAATGTCATTTTGAGACTCTTGCGCTCCGGTGGAGCTCCATGGCTTGCTCGGTAGCTAAGGCATCTGGCTCCTACGGAGCCATTTAACTCGTTCCCACGCTCCCGCGTGGGAACGGCCTCTGTTCTGAGGGAGTTGCACTCCCGAGGACAAGGGGACTTGGTTGTTCGGGAGTGCAACTCCCTCACAACTTCACCGTTGATCTCCGTCAGGAGCGGGATCGACGTACGTCTTCAATCTGAATCCTATAACCCTTCTGTGGAGGTGCGCTATGCGAATACGGTTATCGATCTGGACCCTCTCCATCCTGTTCATCTTCTCCGCCGGCCTCGTTGCCCAGACCAAGCGGCCGATGAACTTCATGGACATCATCACCATGAACTCCGTCGGCAGCGGGACGATCAGCCCCGACGGCGCGTGGATGCTCTACACGCTGACCACAACCGACTGGAAAGCGGCGAAGCGATTCTCGGACATCTACCTTGTTTCCACCAGAGACGGCGTCCCATCAACGCGGCAGATGACCTTTACGAAAGACAAAAACGAAACCTCCCCGCGCTGGCTCCATGACAGCAAATCGTTCCTCTTCCTCTCGAATCGCGAATCGCCCGAAGCGCGCCCCACACAGAACCAGCTCTACTGGATGCGCATCGACGGCGGCGAAGCCATGCGGATCTCCGACGCGAAAGACGGCGTGACCAACTTCGCAATCAGCAAAGACGGGAAATGGCTGGCGTTTGCCGCCGGCAAGGAAGACGAGTGGCAACTCTGGAGCGTGCGCGTCGAAGGGCTTGGAACATCCGAACCCACACAGCTTACCAAGCATGCCACGGCGATCACCAGCTGGCAGTTCTCGCCGGACGGCAAACGCATCTACTTCCTCGCCACCGACAGCGTCGACAAAGCAAACAAGGAGCGGAAAGAAAAGAAGTTCGACGTGCGCATCCGCAACGAGGATAGTCCGCCCGTCCACCTCTGGGCGTTTGACATCGACACGAAACAGGAACGCCGGATCACCTCCAGCGCCGAGTATAGCGTGTCGGATATACGTATTTCAGACGACTCGCGATGGATTGGATTTCGCGGCATTCCCAACGACCGCTTTGTCCGAACGATTACGGAAGCCAACACCTACAGCGACCTCTATCTCCTCAACGTCGAGTCCGGCGACATCGAGCGGCTGACGAACAACAACGACATCGGTGAGAGCATGTTGAGCTTTTCACCCGACAACGTGTGGGTCGCATTCACTGCGCCGAATGACTTCACGTATTTCCGCGATCAGAAGATCTACATCCGCCGCATTGCCGATTCAGGCGGACGATGGAAAACGTTAGGCGCGTCGTTCGACGAATCGCTCAGCATCGGCTTCTGGTCGGACGATGCGAAGACGATCTACAGCAACGAGGGTTGGCGCGCAACGGCCCAAGTGTTCGCAACGTCAACGGAAACCGGTGCCGTCACCCACCTCACCTCCCTCAACGGCGTCATCAATGTTCAGCAGGATGACGATGACAAGCATCTGCTCATCGGTTATTCTGATTCCTCAACGCCCTTCAATTATTACACCGTTCGATCTCTCGACCGCATCGGCGATCAGTCGGCCTGGATCAAGTTGACGGACTCCAACCCGCAGGTTGCTGAACTTGCTCTTGGCGAGACGGAGGTTGTGCAATGGAAATCGCGCGATGGGAAGATGATTGAAGGCGTGCTCGTCAAGCCCGTCGGGTATGTGAAAGGCAAGCGTTACCCACTCATCGTGCAGATCCACGGCGGGCCGGCTGCAGCTTCGACGCTTGCCTTCAACGCGAGCTACGGCAACTACTCGCACGTGTACGCGGGCGCCGGCTACGCCTGCTTCCTGCCGAACTATCGCGGCTCCAGCAATTACGGTGAGCGATTCCGGATGGAAACCTCCGGTGATTACTTCCGCAAAGGGTTTGAAGACATCATGACGGGCGTCGACCACCTCATCGCCACGGGACTTGTCGACGGCAACAAGTTGGGCGCGATGGGCTGGAGCGCAGGCGGCCATTATTCAAACTGGATCCTCACGCAGACGAACCGCTTCAAGGCCATTTCCTCCGGCGCAAGCGCGATGAACTGGATCTCCATGTACGCCCAAACCGATGTGCAGCGTATCCGCGAGTTCTACTTCAAAGGCATGCCGTACGACCGCTTCGACCATTACTGGGACGTCTCGCCGCTGAAGTACATCAAGAACGCAAAAACGCCCACGCTCATCCACGTTGTGGACGGCGACCCGCGTGTGCCGCGACCGCAAAGCGAAGAACTCCACATGGCATTGAAGAAACTCGGCGTACCGACGGAATTCTTCGTCTACCCGGGCAACACTCACGGCATCACCGAGATGCGCAACCAGTTCGTGAAGATGGTCTCCGAGTTTAACTGGATGGAGAAGTGGATCAACGGGAAGCCGGGATGGTTCGAGTGGAACGAACTTATTTCGACACTGAAGGAAGAACAAGAACCGGAGAAAAAAGGAGCGACAGATCAGTGATCTCGATAACCAAACGACCGGCAGCGATGACCACCGCGAGCAGCCGTTGGCAAACACAACCAAACGCCCGCACACAAGCATACTTCGAGGAATTGCAGGAAAGCATGTGCCGCTCCCTCGAAGCCGTCGATGGAGGGGCACGGTTTCGTGAAGATCGATGGCAGCACCGGGAAGGGGGCGGTGGGACAACGCGCGTGTTGCAGCACGGCACAGTGTTCGAGAAGGCCGGCGTCAACACATCGGCGGTGAGAGGACGATTGACCGAGCTCCTCGCAAGCCGTCTTGATGTTCCTCCGCAGGACTTCTTCGCAACGGGCATCTCGCTCGTCCTTCATCCGAACTCGCCGATGATTCCGACGGTTCATGCCAACTTTCGCTGCATCGAACTCGCAAGCGGCGACTCCTGGTTCGGCGGCGGCGCAGACCTGACGCCGTACTATCTGTTCGACGAGGACTGCCGACACTTCCATGCCGTGTGGAAGAGCGTGTGCGACAAGCATGACGCATCATACTATCCGCGCTTCAAGCGCTGGTGCGACGAGTACTTTTTCCTGAAGCATCGCAACGAAGCGCGCGGCATTGGAGGGATATTCTTCGACTATCAGCGGGGTGACTTTGAGCAACTCTTCGCGTTCGTCCGCGACTGCGGCAACGCGTTCCTCGATGCGTACCTCCCCATCGTCGAACGCCGCCGAGCCGAGCCATGGGGCGAGCGCGAGAAGAACTGGCAGCTCCAGCGACGGGGGCGGTACGTCGAGTTCAATCTGCTGTACGATCGCGGAACCTTGTTCGGCATGGAAACACAGGGACGCATCGAATCGATTTTGATTTCCCTCCCTCCGCTCGTTCGGTGGGACTACAACACACAACCGGAACCTCATTCACCGGAAGCTGCACTTCTCGGCGTCTTGAAATCTCCCCGCGACTGGCTTGAGTAACCGGCACGCGGGAATCATCGGAAGTCCCGCTCCGATGCTTATCGGAGCGGGATGCACAGGGTCGCGCATCCAAGGAACATTATAACGCATGTCTGAACGTCTTGCAGTCGTCCTCTTTCAACTCGGCGGTCCGGATTCCGTCGAAGCAGTCAAGCCATTCCTCCTCAATCTCTTCCGCGATGCAGACATCATCGACTTTCCGGGGGCCTTTCTCGCGCGCGGCCTGTTAGCGAGAACGATCGCTCATTTCCGCTCGAAGCCTATCGGCGAGCACTACCGGGAAATCGGCGGAAAGTCCCCAATTCTTGAACTAACGCAGCGCCAGGCTGATGCGCTCGAATCGAGCCTCACGTCCAGCGGTATGAATGCCCGCGTGTTCATCGCCATGCGCTACTGGCACCCTCTGACCGACGAAGCCGTGCGGGCAATCAAGCGCGCCGGCGCTGACCGCATCATTCTGCTCCCCCTCTACCCGCAATACTCACGGGCGACCACGTTTTCCAGCGCCAACGAGTGGAATCGACGGGTACGCGAACACGGTCTGGATATTCCCGCACAACTCATCTGTTGCTATCCGAATCACCCGCAGCTCATCGAAGCGTTCGTAGAGAACATCAACACCACGATGCGTCGGTTTGGGGCTGTGGCTGAGGAAGAAATCGACCTCATCTTCAGCGCTCACGGCGTGCCGGTGGAATTTATCGAGAAGGGCGATCCGTATCAGTTGCAGATTGAGGAAACCGTGCGGCAGGTGATGCAGCGCGGGGGGTGGAAGTCGCCGCATATCCTGTGTTATCAAAGCAAAGTCGGACCGCAGCTGTGGTTGGGGCCGGGGCTTACCGAAACCGTGAAGCGCCTTGCCAGCGAGGGAAGAAAACGGATGCTTGTGATACCCATCGCGTTCGTAACAGAGCACATCGAGACGCTGCACGAGATCAACATTGAAGAGCGCGAGCATGCGAACGAGTTGGGCGTCGAGCAGTTTGAAATGATGCCGGCGCTGAACGACCATCCGAAGTTCATCCAGTGCCTCACCGACCTCGTGCTCGCCCGCATCAACCAGCGCGGGACGCAGGCCTCAAAGTGTGTGCGGCTGTGGAAGGAATATTCCTCGCGTCCGAAGCCAACCCTCTGTCCGTGGTATGTGTAGTGCGATGAACCACGACGTCGACACAGTCATCATCGGTGCGGGAATCTCGGGTCTCGCAACCGCGCACTGGCTCAGGAAGGGCGGCCAGCGCGTGATGGTGTTCGAGCGCAACGCCGAGGTGGGAGGAACGATGAAGTCCATCCTCGACGAAGGCTTTCTGTGCGAAGAAGGTCCGAACAGCGCGCTCGAAACCACGCCGCTTATTCGCGAGCTTGTGGACGACCTTGGTCTCAAGAACGAGTTTCTCTACGCGAATCCCTCCGGCAAGAAGCGGTTCATCCTCCGCAAGGGGAGACTCTACGAACTTCCGCTCAGTCCTCAGTCGTTTATCACAACACCGGCCTTTTCTCTTCCGGCGAAGCTTCGTCTCCTTGCTGAGCCGTTTATCGGAAAAGCGACGAGCGAAGAAAGTATCGCAGAGTTTGTCGTTCGCCGGTTAGGTCGCGAATTTCTCGACTACGCCATCGACCCATTCGTTGCAGGAATTTATGCCGGCAAACCGGAACTGCTCAGCGTGCAGGCTGCGTTCCCAAAACTCTATGCGCTGGAGCAGGAACACGGAAGCCTGATCCGGGGGATGTTCCGAAAACGCTCACGCGGAGAAAAACTTTCGGCTGAGAAGCGGGGCGAATCGTTTTCCTTCCGATCTGGGATGCAGCAGCTTCCACGAGCGATCGCTTCGCGCATGAGTCATGCCGTCGTGTGCGGGGTTGAGGATGTTCGGCTCGAAACAACAAATGATCGTCAGCGGTACGAAGTACACTATCGAGTTGGCGGCAACCTCCATCGCGTTGAAGCGAAGCATGTCGTCCTGGCCGTTCCAGCATTCGCCGCAGCAGAGCTTGTGCGCGCAATCTCCCCGCGCACGGCCGATGTTCTCGCGTCAGTCCGATGCGCTCCGGTGGCATCGGTGTTCACCGGATTCCGCGCTGACGACGTGAATCATCCGCTCGACGGCTTTGGATTCCTCGTTCCTGCGCTCGAGCGGCGCACCATCCTCGGCTGCCTGTGGTCCTCCAGCCTCTTTCCCGGCCGGGCGCCCGCAGGAGCAGTCGCATTCACAACGTTTGTAGGCGGATTGCGCCAGCCTGAGCTCGTAGAACGGGATGATCGTGAGCTTCAGCACCTTGTGGTGCAGGAGCTGAAATCCCTGATGCATATTACCGGAAATCCTGTATATTGGAGGGTGTCTCGCATCGAGCGGGCAATTCCGCAGTATGAGGTTGGATACGGAAAGACGCTTGCGGAGTTTTTGCGATTCGAGACCAAGTATGAGGGACTGCATTTCTGCAGCAACTTCCGTGGAGGGATTGCCGTCGGTGACTGCGTTGTAAGCGCACACGGCCTTGCACAACGAATTCTCCGACACTCTCACACGGGAACTATGAACAATCAAGGGGCCTGATCATGAACATCTCTCTTCGATGCATTGTTGGAGTCGTTGCCCTATTGGTCCTTGTCGCATCGGTTGAGCCGGTGCACAGCCAGCAACAGCAAACGGGGGCAACCTCCGGCGAAGCGGACGACTTCCTCACGCCGCAGGACTTCACTGAGATTCTCAAGGAGGCCTGGACATTTCTGAAAGACGAGTTAGAGAAGTTCCGCGATGCCACAAAGACGAAGAAGGAGTTTGAGACCTCGGGAGAATTCGGCCAGCGCGTTGCTGAACAGCGACGCAACCTGTTGAGCAGAGTCATCAAGTTCGTGAATGACAAGCAACTCAATGACCGAACGCTCGGTGTACTCTTCCAGGCAACACTTCCTTCGTACAACGCCGATACACAGATCTATTCGGTCGCCACACAACTTTACGTCGAGTTGCCGTACAACATCCCGGGCTTGCAGACAACGGTTGCACCGAACCAGTACGTGGCCGTTGCAGATTCCGTGCGGCGAGGGTACCGGACATCAAGCCTCTATCTCAAACTCGATCAACTGCGGTGGCAGGTATCGCGGGAAGAAGCACGCGAGGCAAAAGCGAATGAAAGCGATATCGACTTCCGCGTGCGGTTCAGGATCAACGTCTCGGTCAACGAGGTGCGCGGCGAAGCGAGAATCACACTCGTCCCTCAGCACATCCAGCTCGTCAACACGAAGGAGAACAAGGTCTACTGGGAACAGCGTCTCTGACGATTCTTCCATTGAACGACAAACGCCCGCTTCCGGCGGGCGTTTTCGTTTTGTCGATGCGCATAACAAAGCCCGGTACCAGAGCCCACCGCCGGGCGTTCAAGAGGCGGCACATTGCTGCCTCTCATAGCTGATGTGTCGGATGCGATGCGGGAGGTGCTTGCGAATGTCAAGCTCGATGCGTTTAGGCAAGCGATGCTTTAATTCTTTCAACCGACCCTTCATTGTATCAAGATGAAATCGAATGGTTTCGTCGAGATGTTCAAGGTTCGGGTGGACATTGCGTCTGAACATCCGCGGTCCGGTTTCAAACTCGAACCACGAACTCCGCCTCTCTTCGACCTCCAGCGTTAACGTTTCCGGCGATCCTTTCCGAAGCACCTCGACTTCCACTGCCTCCCCCGGGTCGAAGTAGTCCAGCGCCCTCCAGAGGTTCCGCAACGAACGGATTTTCTTCCTGTTCACCGACACGAACACATCGCCCGCTTTCATCCCCGCTTTCTCTGCGGTGCTTCCTTTCTCGACCCACTCCACATACACACCTTGGGCATCCGGCGCCTGGAAATACTCTGCTAACTGTTCGTTCAACTCGCGTGCCTGAATGCCGCTGTTCTTTGTCGTTCCCAACGCAAACAACGGCACTCGCGGGGCACCCGAGAACAATCGTGCAATGCGCCTCGGCGTTTCCCCAACCGTTACCTCCACGGTCTTCCGCTCGTTGTTGCGCAGTAAGGCCACCTTGACCTTCGTACCGACTTTCGTTTTCTTCACAGCTTTTACCAGGTCGTCCGAATCGTAAATCTTCCGCCCATCAAACTCAATGACAACATCCTTCTCCTGAATTCCCGCTTTTTCAGCCGGACTGTCGTGGTGCACCTCATTGACAAGCGCACCTTCATCCGATTTGAGCTTCATTGCCTTCGCAAGCTCAGAGGTAATATCTTGAATCGAGACCCCAATCCATGCCGATCGCACCGAGTCATCGACGACAATCGCACGTTGCACATCACCGGCAGGCGGCCAGTCTCCACTCGCCTGTGGCATCATTGAAACCACGGTAATCAATAGCGCTGCAAGCATTGCCCACTCCGTAGGATGTGAATAATTCGGAATCAGCCAGATAGACGTGGATGAAGGGGAAAGTGTTCCATTGCATGGAGAGGAAACTCGGGGAGGAACGAGGAAGAGAAACGACGAGAGTTAGCGAATCGTATCCGGAGAGCGGCCGACGATGTGTGTGAAGGACGCAGGATCCGTCGCCCCTTCGGTGTTGAGGAGCAGAACCCTGCTCGCATTGTCCAGCCCTAACCAACCGGCAGAGGCAAGGTTGTGCCTACCGCAAATTAACTCAAGCAAACCCGCGAAGCCCGCGGCGCCCGTTTCGCCGGCAACAATTCCTTCCGCCGCAAACTCGCGCATCGCCTCCTGCGCACGATCGTCCTCAACAGACATGAAGCAATCCACGCAGCGTCGAAGAAGTGGAAATGAGATGGTCGAAGGGATGGCGCAGTTCAATCCGGCCATAATGGAATTCTGCCGGCCACCGATCTTGACCACTTCGCCCGCCCTCACCGATGTGAGCAAGCATGCCGCTTTCACAGGCTCGACACAAATAATGACAGGTGGTTGACTGAGGCCCGGACGACGGTAATGACGCACAACAGCATCGGCCAGTGAACCGACGCCGACTTGAACAACGACATGCGTTGGGTCGGGCGCACGGAGGGAACGCAATCGATCCTCAATCTCCCACAGCATAGTCGAGTACCCTTCCACGATGAACCGTGGAATCTCTTCGTAGCCCTTCCATGCATTATCCTGGATCAACAACCCGTTGTCTTCAAGCTCCGCACCGGCTCGTTCAATCGCTTCTTCGTACGTCCCACCGACAATCACGGTTGCCCCTTCGGATTCCACGGCTTGAACACGCGCTGTCGACGTTCCGTCGGGCATATAGACGCGTGTGGGAAGCCCAAGCATTCGTCCCATGAACGCGACTGCACGGCCGTGATTGCCGTCGGTCGCACAGGCAAGCGTGACCCTCCCGATCGTCGCGAGGCGTTGTCGGATCGTGTCGAAGCGCGCAAACTCGCGCAGCGGTAACCCGAACTGTTGCGAGAGAATCGTGGGGATTGCCCAGGATGGACCGAGGATTTTGAATGCGGGAAGTCCAAAGCGACTGGATTCGTCTTTCACCCAAAGCTCGGCAACACCGAGACCGCGGGCCAGGTGCCGTACTGGTCGGAGCGGAGTAGCTTGATACAACGGGAGTCGTTGATGAAACCGATACGCGGTGCGGCGAGGAGCGTTCACTCCCGAGGTGTGTGATGCCGTCGCATGAAAAAGGATTTCAGCCAAGCGTGCGACCGTTAGAGCGGTATCGTGAGTTGCACTTTGTTTCCGTGACCGAGGAATTTCACGTCGAAACGAAGATACGCCTTTGATGAGATTTTGGCAAGAACGTAATGCTTCCTCTATGCGAACGAGGAATCCGTTGCGCTGCGTTGGAATGGGAGTGAATTGATGATACAGGAGAACGGGATTCCGTGCGTGGATCATTCGATGCGCTGCCGTCCGCCGTCGGCGGACCGCACGGGCTTACCTTGCTTCTCAACGGATTTTTCATCAAGTTCGGGCGTTCATCCACGATTTGTTTCCTTCCGACAGGATCCACTCGCATGGCGAATGCTGTCAGCGGTCCTATGCTCATCGCTCACTACACCGACCGGCCAACAGGCGCGGAAGCCTGGCTCGTTGTCGATACCTTCGTACACGGCGTTGCGGGCGGCGGCATTCGCATGGCACCAGACGTTACGGAAGAGCTGGTAACCAACCTCGCTTCCACCATGTCCACAAAGCTCGCAATCGTCGAACCACCACTGGGCGGCGCAAAGTGCGGCATTCGCTATAACTCGCTCGCACAGGATGCAGTGGAGGTATTGGGTCGCGTAATCTCGGCGTTTGCGCCCTTCCTTCGAACATGTTGGGTAACCGGCTCAGACCTCGGCACAGACTGGTCTCGGGTTGTCGCGGCATGTCGAACGTATGCGGGGATTCCTCATCCTCAGTACGCTCTCGTGCGGGCATATAGCGGCGTCAACGGGATTGCTGTTGATCAAGGGCTTCGACGATTAGAAGAAGGAACATCGTTGGCCGTCGATAATTCGGCGAGGCTCATCATGAGCAATGCCGTCACGGGCTGGACGGTCTGCGCGGCGACATTGGAAGCCTTGGCCGTCATGGGCAAGCCGATCGAGACTCAGCGCGTTGCGATCCAGGGCTTTGGAGCCGTCGGAGGCAGCGCCGCAACGTTCTTGTCCAAAGCCGGTGCGAAGGTCGTTGCCGTGTCGGATGAATTGGGGGCTATCGTCGCACCACGAGGCTCCGCGCTCGACGTTGCCGGTTTACTCAAAATCCGCACACCGCCTGCGTACAAGGTTGTGGAGAGAATCGCCGTGCGGTTGAAGTACGATTATGAGTTCGTGGATCGCGATGCCATTCTGCATCACGATGCCGACATACTCATCCCTGCCGCCGGCTCGGATATTCAGATTGATGTTAACCGCGTGCATGCGAAGCTGATTGTGGAAGGAGCAAACGACCCATTTCGCGAGGAAACGGAGGAGGCGCTCCACCACAGAGGCATTATTGTCATACCCGATGCGATTGCCAACTCGGGCAATGCGGGACTGTTTGGCCTTCTCGTTTTAGGAACGGTGCCCATAGAGAAACACGCCATACTCGATGCACTGAACACACAAGTCCGGGCCTGGACGCGGAGGGTACTTGAGCATGCGCACGCACACCCTCGCCGGGTATTCGAAGAGCATGCAAGGCGGGAAATCCATACGCGAATCAAAGAGGGCCACAGCGTCCTGCCCAACGGCCTTTCTACCGAGGACATTGAGCGACTCAATTCATCCCAGCTCCAAATCCGCTGCACGATGAGAAGCCCGTACGAAAGCTTCGAGCCAGCGACACCGATCACCACCCCTCACAACGTATGAAGAATCCAACTGACCGTCTGCGCGGCTCGATCGTCCCGTTGGTCACTCCGTTTCGAGACGGCGCGCTGGACGAACACGCGCTTGCCTCGCTCATCGAATGGCAGATTGTTAGCGGCAGTCACGGCATTTCTGTCGCCGGCACCACCGGTGAACCGACAGCCCTCACGCGCACAGAGCGGGAGCGTCTGATTCAACTTGCGGCTGACGTGATTGCGCGGCGCGTTCCGTTTGTGGCAGGAACTGGCTCGAACAATTTCGACGAGACGCTCCACTTCACGCGGTTCGCTCAACAGGTCGGAGCCGATGCCGTTCTTCTCATCACTCCCTACTACGTCAGGCCAAGTCAGGAAGGGCTGTTCCGGCACTTCAAAGCGGTCGCCGATTCGGTTGAGATTCCTGTTATCCTCTATAACATCCCCGGCCGCTCGGTAATCAACTTAGAGATCGACACGGTCGCCCGTTTGCGCGAGGCATGCACGAACATCATCGGCATCAAAGAAGCGAACCACGACTTCTCCCATATCACGCGGCTCATCGGCACATTGGGCAGAGATTTTTTAGTGTACTCCGGCATCGAGCTTCTTTGCTTCCCGCTGCTTGCCATCGGCGGCGCGGGGCATGTGAGCGCCACCGGCAACCTGATGCCGAAAGAAGTCGCGCAGCTGTACGACCTTGTTGCCGCGAACAAGTGGCGTGAAGCGCAAGACCTCCACTACAAACTGATGCCGCTGAATGACGCTGTCTTTATCGAGATCAATCCCGTGCCGGTCAAGACTGCGTTGGGGATGATGGGAAAGATTGCGCCGGAGGTCCGCTTGCCGTTGGCTCCGCTCTCCAAAGAGAATGAGAACAAGCTGCGTGCAATTCTTACGAAGTATGGCTTGGTAAAGGATGAGTGAAAAGCAAACCGCAAAGTTCGCCAAGAAGTCTCAAAGAATGCCGGGAAAACCTCTACTTTTCGGTTCGCGCTCTTTGCGTCCTTGGCGGTTACATTATCTTTGCCAGTGAACCATGAATAATCCTCCAGTGCAATACATAAGCGCCAACGGCATCAAGCTCGCCTACGACGACTGGGCCGGCGAGCACGGACCGTTGGTGTGCATCCCCAGCATCACCGGACACAAGGGAACATTCACGGCGCTTGCCGAACAACTTGCACCGCAGTTTCGTGTGCTTTCACTCGACCTGCGCGGCCGATGCGATAGCCCCGACTTGTCGGAGGCACACGGCTATGGATTTTCGTACCATGCGCGCGATATTCTCGCCTTTGCCGATGCGTTGAAGTTGGAACGATTTATTCTGGTGGGGCATTCGTTCGGCGCAACGACGTCTGTGTACACTGCATCGCTCAAGCCGGAGCGCGTTTCTGCACTCGTCTTGCTCGATGGCGGCGCCGACCCACCGCACGATACGCTGCGGGCGATGTATCCCACCGTCAAGCGGCTTTCCAAAACGTATCGCTCGATGAACGAGTATCTTGCCGCACAGCGCAATGTTGTGTATCATAAACCGTGGACGCCCGCGCTGGAGAAGTATCTGCGCGACGAGATGATGAGGCTGGAAGACGGCTCTGTGCGCAGTAAGTCTTCCGCATCGGCCATCGAACACGACCTCGATATGCACTTCTGGGAAAATGTATGGTTTCATCTCCCGTTTCTGCGCTGTCCTGTCTTATTCCTCAGACCAACGGAAGGATTGTTGGGAACAACCGGACATGTGTACAGCGATGAAGACGCGTCCCGACTCGTGACTCAAATCCCGCAGTGCACATACCGGATCGTCGAAGGCGGCAACCATTACACGTTTGTGATTCAAGACAATCCTCCCGTGGCACAGCACATTCAAACGTTTCTTGAGGAGATTCTGCGAGAATCAACCTGGGAGCGGACTGCATGAAGCGGGCGCGGTTTGCAGTCAACGGCAAGGCCTATGACGGAACGGTCGTTGGAGAGGGACGGCTTCGTGCGAAGGACGGAGCGGAGTTTGACGCGTCGCACGTCGAATGGCTTCCCCCTGTCATTCCCTCGAAGGCCATTGGTTTGGCGCTGAACTTTGCCGACCACGCCGAAGAGTTGAACATGAAGTCGCCGGAAGACCCGGCGCTGTTCTTCAAGCCGCCGAGTTCGCTCATCGGCCACAAGCAGCAGGTTGTCTATCCGGCCGGCGTCGAATACATGCACTATGAAGTCGAGTTAGTGGTCGTCATCGGTCGACGATGCCGGCGCGTCAAAGCCGAGCATGCACAGAGTGTCATCGATGGGTACACCATCGGCAACGACGTCACGGTGCGGGACTTTGTGAAGAACTTCTACCGCCCTCCTGTTCGGGCGAAAGGGTACGATACATTCGGTCCGCTTGGCCCGTGGATCGTAACGGCTGATGAGATGCCGGATCCCGAGCAGGTTGAGCTGCGTGCCTTCGTCAACGGAGAGCTTCGTCAGCGCGGGAATACAGCGCAGTTCGTGCACACGATTCCGGAGCTGATCGAGTTCATCACGATGATCATGACGCTCGAGCCGGGCGATCTGCTGTGGACCGGAACGCCGAAGGGCATCTCACACGTCTATCCGGGAGATGTGATGCGGTTAGAGGTCGAGGGGATTGGAGCGTTGGAGAATGCGGTGGTGGCAGAGGACTGAGAGAGCGCGGCGTTGGAGGATGGGAAGGATGGAGTGGTGGGATGGATGGACGTCAACAAAGAATTTGGATAACTGCTATGAAAAAAGAGTGAATCTTTGAAAATTTGGAATATTTAAGCACTCTTTTCATCCGGCGTGGTTCAGCCAAAGGCTGATCCGCCTCTGGCGGAGAAGCCAGGATTCATGACCGCTGCTCAGCAAAAAACTCAAACCACTCCTGCCTGTCCCGCTGTACGGTTCCGCTCTTTTGGAATCCCGCTTGCCCCGTTAACGGGGCTTGCAGCGGAATCTCCCGCTCTTTGGATCCCGCCTGTGAGCGGGATCCCTAGAAGGCGGGACTGAGAAGCGGGAGATCCCGAAACACGGGACCGCAGGCAGGGATTCACAGATTTGATTTTGAAAAAAGTCTTCTGCTCTGCCTTCGGCAATGAATCTGTCTACGTAAATCAAGCGGATGAGAGCCATGATGATTCAACATTACATCAACAATCAGTTCGTCCCATCCGTCGAGGGGAAAACGTTCGACACGCTCAATCCCGCGACGAACAAACCTATCACGCACGTTGCGTCGGGAACGGCGGCAGACATCGACAATGCCGTGAAGGCGGCGTGCAAAGCGTTTGCCGAAGGACCCTGGCCGCGCATGTCGTCCGAGGAGCGCTCAACAGTACTCCGCAGAATCGGCGACCTCATCCTGAAGCACGCGGACGAGATTGCCGAAACCGAAATCGACGACACCGGCATTCCCATCAGCCAAATCAAGAAGGGAGCGATCCCGCGCGCAGCAGAGAACTTCTCCTTCTTCGCCGAGATGGCCACGAAGATCGCCGGCGAGGTTTTCCCCGTTGACGGCAAGTTCATGAACTACACCGTCCGCAAACCCGTAGGCGTCGCCGGCCTGATCACCCCTTGGAACACTCCCTTCATGCTTGAAACATGGAAAGTTGCCCCATGTCTCGCCGCAGGCAACACGTGCGTGCTCAAGCCTGCTGAGTGGTCTCCGCTTTCTGCCGACAAGTTAGCGCACATCATGCAAGAAGCCGACCTGCCGCCGGGCGTGTTCAACCTTGTGCATGGGTTCGGCGAAACGGCCGGCGCGTCGCTCGTCGCTCATCCGCAGGTTCAGCTCATCTCCTTCACCGGCGAAACGACGACGGGCAAGGAGATCATCCGGAACGGCGCGCAAACACTCAAGCGCTTTTCGATGGAGTTAGGCGGCAAATCCCCAACCATTGTTTTTGAAGACGCCGAGCTCGATCGCGCACTGGACGGCGCCATCTTCCAGGTCTATTCACTCAACGGCGAGCGCTGTACTGCAGGCTCTCGTCTGCTCGTTCAACAGAGCATCTATAATGATTTCGTCGCAACGTTAGAAGCCCGTGTTCGCTCCATCCGCGTCGGAAGCCCGCGTGACCCCGAGACGGAAGTCGGGCCGCTCATTCATCCCGACCACTGGTCGCGAGTCCACAGCTACATGGATATCGCGCGTGAAGAAGGAGCCACCATCGCTGTGGGGGGCGACCGACCCTCACACCTGAAGGAAGGGAATTACTTCTCCCCGACGCTCATCACCGGCGTGCGGAACAGCATGCGAGTGGCGCAGGAGGAAATCTTCGGCCCGGTGTTGGTTGTGATTCCCTTCAAGGATGACGAGGAAGCACTGACGATCGCCAACGATGTGCAGTACGGACTCGCCGCGTATGTGTGGACGCAAAACCTCACGCGCGCTCATCGCATCGCTGAAGGCATTGAGTCCGGCATGGTCTGGATCAACTCGCACAATGTCCGGGACCTGCGCACGCCCTTCGGCGGCTGCAAGTCCAGCGGCATCGGGCGGGAAGGCGGACATTACAGCTTCGACTTTTATACCGAGCTGACAACCATCCACGTAGCGCTCGGGAAGCACCACATCCCAACGATGGGAAAATCCCGTACATCGTGACGTCAGACCTGACACGTCGAAGGAAGAAAGAACGAAACTCGGAGTTCATGAAGGAGGAACGATGAGAGACAACATGAAACCCGGCACAGGAGCCCGGCGCGGTGAAGACGTGCTGCGCAAGCTTCGCGAAAACGGACCGGAAATTTGGTACGCCGGCGAACGGGTCAAGGACGCAACTGCGCATCCTGCCTTTCGCAACGGCATCCGGAGCTTAGCGGGATTGTACGACGTGCAGTGGCAACAGCCGGAGGTGATGCTCTACGATTCGCCGACAACGGGAAACAACGTCGGCCGCTCGTTCATGATGCCGAAGACCCACGAGGAGCTTCGCAGCGTCAGCCGGATGATGAAAGTATGGGCCGACGCAACGTTTGGGATGATGGGGCGGTCGCCGGATTATCTCAATCGGGCCATGACAGCGTACGCAGCGGGCGCGGCGTTCCTCGGTGAAGCCGACCCGCGTTTCGGCGACAACGCCCGCCGCTATTACGAGTACATCCGCGAAAACGACCTCTGCCTTACGCACACGCTCATCACGCCGCAGGCAAACCGCGCTGCCAATACAGCTAAGCAAGCAGATCCGTTCCTGGCCGCCCGCGTGAAAGAAGAAACCGACGCCGGCGTGGTCATACGCGGCGCGCGTATGCTCGCAACACTCCCCGCCTCCGACGAAATCATGGTGTTTCCCTCCACACTGCTCAAGAATCAGGAGGAAGATGCTCCCTATGCGTTCGGGCTTGCGCTTCCCACCAACGCACCCGGCTTGAAATTTCTCTGCCGCGAGAGCGTCGACTACGGCCGCTCGCACTACGACCATCCGCTCGGCTCTCGCTTCGACGAGATGGACGCCGTGGTCATCTTTGACGATGTGTTTGTGCCGTGGGAACGCATCTTTCTGTATCGCGATGTTGCGCGGTGCAATCAGGCGTACGCGCACACCGGCGCCATCGTCAACATGTCGCATCAGGTTGTCGTGAAGAACCTTGCCAAGACGGAGTACCTCATCGGCCTCACATCGCTCATGGCGCACATGATCGGCATCGAGGGATTTCAGCACATCCATGAAAAGTTAGCTGAAATCTGGGTGAACATGGAAGCGATGCGCGCCTTCCTCCGCGCTGCTGAAGCCGATGCGCAGCTCGACGAGTACGGCCTGATGCGTCCCGCATGGGATCCGCTCGACGCCGCGCGCAACCTGTATCCGCGTCTCTATCCGCGCATGGTCGAGATCGTGCAGCAAATGGGGGCCAGCGGACTCGTTTCTTCACCGACCGAAGCCGACGTCAAAGGACCATTGGCAGAAGAGATCAAGCGGTACTTCCAAGCCGCACGCGCTGAGGCGCATGACCGCATTCCTCTTTTCCGGCTCGCCTGGGATACTGCACTCTCGGCATTCGGTACACGGCAAGTGCTGTACGAGCGCTTCTTCTTTGGCGATCCGGTACGGATGGCCGGAGCGTTAGTCGCCAACCATGACCGTACGGCGTACATGGACCGCGTGCGCGAGTTTCTCGAGAAGATGAAAACGGAAGCCTTCGAAGAAGCCGGAGTATCACGCTGATGCACGTTTCGCTCGACGCAAAATCGTTCCGGCAGGTCGTTGGACAATTCCCTACCGGCGTGACCGTTGTTGCAACGGAGGTGGACGGCAAAATCCACGGCATGACGGCCAACGCCATCACATCGCTTTCCCTCGACCCGTTGAGGATGCTGTTCTGCGTCGGAAAGAAAACTACGATGGCGGAGTTCATCCGACGCGCAGAGGGGTTCTCCATCAATATTCTGCGCGAAGACCAGCAGGCGCTTTCAACATACTTCGCGGGAGGATGGAAACAGGAGACACCGCCGCCGTTTCGGTTTGTGCCGTGGATGGGGGGACCACGGTTGGAAGGATGCGCGGCCGCCATCGGCTGCAAGCGCACTGGGCTAGTCGAGGGAGGCGACCACTGGATTGTGCTCGGAGAAGTCGTGGCGCTTGAGTTGGGCATCGAACCGCGACATCCGTTGGTCTTCCACAGCGGGATGTATCGGAAACTTGACCGGACAGAGAAAGAGCCCGCCCCGCCCAACCTTGATCAGGCCAAATCCGATATCAGTGTGTTCTTGGATCCCTGGGATGAGATGTAGAAGCACGAAATACAAATTTCGAAAGACGAAACAACATGAAAGCACGAATACCAAACTCTCAAAGCGTTTCGCTCATTCTTCATTTTGAATTTGTTTGGAGCTTCGATATTCGGATTTAGAATTTCTCACAGCGAATCAATCATCATACCTTAACCCCCCTATGCCCTTCAGCATCACACGAGCAGCGCATTTGGAGTTTCGGGTCACCGACCTCGAGCGAGCGCGGGCGTTCTACGTCGACCTCCTCGGCTTCATCGAGACGGCGCGGGATGCCTCACGCATCTATCTTGGCGGTTATGAGGAGCGCGACCTCTACAGTCTTGTCCTACGCAAAGCCGAATCACCGGGCGTCGGGCACATTGCATTTCGCGTCGCAGACCCTGCAGACCTCGAGACGCTTGCCGCGCTGTACGCCGAGCATGGTTGTGCCGTGAAGTGGATGGAGAAAGGAACAGAAGAGGGGCAGGGTCGCGCCGTTCGTGTGCAGGATCCGACGGGATTACCGATCGAGTTCATTCATGAAATCACGCAGCGCAAATGGCTTCTCCAGCGCTTCGACCTCTACCGCGGCGCGCAGGTCATGCGGTTGGATCATTTCAACTGCCAGGTGCCCGACGTGCAGAAGGCGTACGATTGGTTCACCCAGAAGTTAGGCTTCACGTGTTCGGAATATACCGTGACGGACAAACAACCAGAGCAACTGTGGGCAGCATGGCTCCACCGCAAACAAGATGTCCACGATATCGCGTTCATGAACGGCCTCGGCCCGCGCGTGCACCACGGCGGCTTCTGGGTGAGCGATCAGCTCAGCGTGCTGAGGGCGTGTGACATTCTTGCCGCGGCCGGATACGTCGCAAACATCGAACGCGGCCCGGGACGGCACGGACTCAGCAACGCGTTCTTCCTCTATCTCCGCGACCCCGACGGCAACCGCATCGAGCTGTATACAAGCGATTACCTCATCCCCGACCCCGATTGGAAACCCATCAAGTGGAACATTAACGACCCGCGTCGGGCGACGTTCTGGGGGCACACCCCCCCGCCGAGTTGGTTCAACGATGCATCGCCGGTGGAATCGATTCAGGATGGCTCGTTACTTCCAGTCGCCGAACCCAAACTCCGCGACCGGCCGGATTTTGTGACGTGATCCGCTTACCATCATGAGGAAGGATAGAGTAAGGAATCAATGGAGAGTCAACGTAAATACTCAGCGCCAGAATCAAACCACCTAAAACCCACCACACCTGCCTGTCCCGCTGTACGGTTCCGCTCTTTTGGAATCCCGCTTGCCCCGTTAACGGGGCTTGCAGCGGAATCTCCCGCTCTTTGGATCCCGCCTGTGAGCGGGATCCCTAGCAGGCTGTTGAAAAAGTGGTTATGACAGCGAAAAAATTCATCAGGACGATTTTTTCAAGAGAGGAGCC
>JBGFRR010000163.1:0-6195 GCA_041695045.1 Bacteroidota bacterium | reverse complement strand
AGTAATAACGATTATCACCCCCTTATACCCCCAAACCACCGAAGGAAAATTGCTATATTTGTAATAGAATGAAACAGTTAACGCCCATCGAAAGCGACGCGCTGCTTATTGAGCGCCTGCGGGTGTCTGACCAGGAGGCGTTTCGACTTCTGTTCGAGAAGTATCAGCCGATTTTGTTCCGTAATGTCCTGCATTCGCTTCACGATGTCGATACAGCGCACGACATTGTTCAGGAAACGTTCGTGCGCGTCTGGACCCACCGAACTTCCCTCCAGCCGAACCTTCCCTTTCTCGCTTTACTGTTCCGGATCAGCCGAAATCTTGTGCTCGACCACGCGAAGCACCAGGCGGTGCGAAAACGACTGGAGCCGACCGTTGTGCAGACGGGCGGAGACGATCCTGATGAATCGCTGCAACGGACCTTGCTGGAAGAGAAACTAGCCGAGGTGGTCAGGACAAAACTGCCGACGAAGTGTCGCGAAATTTTCCTGCTCAGCAGGATGGAGGGGATGTCGCACAACGAGATAAGCGAACATTTAGGCATCAGCCCAAAGACGGTCGAGAATCAAATCACCCGCGCGCTGAAAATTCTGAGAAGACACCTGCTACGATAGCAGACGCACACGAACACTGCAAGTGTCTCCTCAACTCACATCGGTATCACAAAAATCCCGTTCAAGGCCACGCGGACCTGTGTATCGGCGAGTCCTATGAAGTTGCTCTGGTAACGGATGCCGCTATCGAGCGTGAAAGCCCGACTTAACGCGAACCGAATGCCCGCCGCGCCAACGTACATGTGCTTCAAGACCAACTCCCGGTTCGCGACGTTTACATCGAAGAACGGAATCGTCTGCGCTTCGGCAATAACTTTGGTGCGTGGGTTGAGCGCAATGGCTACGCCCGCTCCATACTGGAATTGGCTCTTGCGTGCTACGTCCGGAGCGTATCTACCGTCGTTCCCGACCCAGCGTGAATAGACGTTTCTGTAGCGAACGTCGGAATACCCGATGTTCACGCTCGCCGTCGCATGGGGCATGAGTGGCTTTGTCAGCGACAGCGACGCTGTGGTAAGACGCATTTGGTAATCTAACCACCGGAGCCCTTCGCGGTACAGCCCGTCGGCCGAGGTTCGAAGCACTTCTCCATCAAATTGCGCCTCATCCCAGTCGTTCGAGCTGCGGAGCGAGAGCGCCGCCATCGGCCATTCCTCGCTTCCGGAAAAGACCTGCACCTTGAAAGCCCAGGTGCTCATCCTCGTCGTTCCGGCGATGATGTTGCCCACCATGCCGCCGGTGTTCAGCTCAAGCTCGGCAACATTCCCGATGCCGATACTGGCAGTACCAAGAAACGATTGCGGCTCCTGCTGGCCGAAGGAATTCCCCAACGTCATGCCGATGGCCAACTCCGGAATCACCGTGGCGCTTGGCACGGAGAAGAGCCGACTCGGTTCACGGAAGGTGAATGGCTGTTTGTCCACAAGCTCCACCGTCTCATCGCTCAACTCTTTGCCGCAGGACGTGCAGAAGTTGTTTTCCGGGTTGTTCGGCTGTTTGCAGGAGGAGCAGAGGAGCGTGGAGCTATCCTGCGCGAGAACCGGCATCGCTATTACCGCAATGCCGAGAAGGATGATGATCAGCGTCTGCATAGCTCATTCCTTTCATCGGTTGACTATTTAAAAGCCTGTCTCATGAGGAAAATCGCTGTTGTGCCGACGAGGATCGGCGCAACGACATCCAACGTTTTCTCAACCTGTGTTTTTGGTCGGGAAGGCTGAAGCTTCACGCCGGAGCGCAGTAATTCCCGCGCTTTGGCTTCAGCCTCATAGTGCACAAGAACAGTAAGTTCGGTGGGAGTGAACGTGAGTCGCTCGGTAAGCGACTCGGCTGCTGTTACACGCGCTTTCAATCGGCTAACGAGAGCTTCCTTATCGAGCCGGCTGCCGCAGAAGTAACAGAACGAAAAGACAAGCTCATTCTGCTTGCCGCACTGTGCGCAGAAAAGTCGCTCGTCGTTTTGAGCAAGAGCAATGAGGGGGAGAAAGAGAAACAGAGGAACAACAAGGAACCGAGGCATCGTTCAAACTCCTGACGCAGTTCTTGTTAAACAACGATGATTGTAATGATACCTTTGAAAACATGGTACGTTGTTCGACTCAAAATGTCAATACAGTACGTGATGTAATCGCATGTGGATGATGGGAATCATTCATAAACTCGACCATCCACAATGAACGCGGGAAATCTATAGCGGAACGGTGTTCGCGGGTTGTGGGGAAACAAAACTACACCGTCCGTTTTCACGCCGGATTCAGGTTCAAAGATCATGCGCTCGTTGAAAGCGAATTTCTTGCGCGACGCAAACGATATTTTGCTACACAGTGTTGACCGTATCGCCAGCAATGATCCATCCAAAAATAAGAAGGCGACGTGGCGCCATGTCGCCATCGGGGTGATGCCGTGAGTCCGGTACGGCAGGGGCCTTCCTATCTCCCTCTCTATCGTTCCCGCTTGCATTTCTTCATCATTTCGTCTATCCTGTAGCGTTTGTGATCGTCTACTCTTAACTCCTATTCAGCTACCCTTTCTGCGTTGTGCGTATGCGTTATCGGTCAACAATCCAACACGGTAGTATTCCACCACAGGAGACCCTATGATGTCATTTCGCATTCGATCTTTCCTACTCATCGCTTTGGTTTGCAGCACGGCCATTCTCACTGCGCAAGAAGACCTCCGTGCTAAAGCTCAACGGTTAGCGCAAGAGTTCATCATCGTCGATACGCATATCGATGTCCCCTATCGACTCAATGAGACGTGGGAGGATATCTCTCAGCGCACGGAAGGGGGAGAATTTGACTACCCGCGCGCAACGCAAGGAGGACTGAACGCAGCGTTCATGTCGATCTATGTGCCCTCTGACCGGGAGCGGGGTGGAGCGTTCTACGGCGCAAAGTCGCTGGCCGATTCGCTCATCGACATGGTGGAGAAGTTTGAGCGCGACTGGCCGGAGAAGTTTGCCGTCGCCCGCACAGTTGCCGACGTGCGCAGCCATTTCGCCAAGGGACTTCTCTCGCTTCCCATGGGGATGGAAAACGGATCGCCCATCGAAGGCAAACTGGAAAACCTCCGCCACTTCTACAACCGCGGCATCCGGTATATCACGCTGACGCATGCACGAGACAACCACATTTGTGATTCATCGTACGACACAACCGGCACGTGGAACGGCCTCAGTTCCTTCGGCCGAAGTGTGGTCGCCGAAATGAACCGCCTCGGCATCATGGTGGATATCTCGCACGTCTCGGACAGCGCGTTCTATCAGACACTCCGCATCAGCAAAGCGCCCGTGATCGCATCGCATTCTTCCTGCCGCGCCTTCACACCCGGCTGGCTGCGGAACATGTCGGACGACATGATCAAGCATCTTGCGAAGAACGGTGGGGTAATCATGATCTCGTTCGGCAGGTCATTCTTGAGCGGCGAATTCCAGCGGCTTGAGGACCGCATCTGGAAACACGTCGCCGCACAGGGATGGAGGTTCTCCGACCCGCGGGCGCAAGAGTTCATCCAGAATTTCTGGCGCGAGAACCCCCCGCCGGTTATCACCGCAAAACACATCGCCGACCACATCGATCATGTTGTGAAGCTTGTCGGCGTGGACTACGTTGGGTTCGGGTCGGATTTCGACGGCGTGGGCGGCTCACTGCCTGTCGATGTGCGGGACGTGTCGCAATTCCCTAACATCATCTATGAACTCTTGGTGCGCGGCTACTCCGATGCCGACATTCGAAAAATCTGCGGTAAGAACCTGCTACGCGTGTGGTCGGAGGTGGAGCGGTTCGCGAGCGAGTTGCAGGGAAGGGATTAGGGGAGATGGTTCAACTTAAGGCTTGGGAAGGAGCGCATTCACCGCAACCCCGCCAGAGGCGGGGCAACACTGCTCGCAGCGGAGCTTCCCAATCCCGCCCCGATCGGCATCCGCTTGTCGAGCGTGAGTTCAATGGCAAATGCAGGTTTCAATTCGTTGATCAAGAGGGAAGCGACGTACGCGTCAACGTTGTCTTGTGCATTGTCGACAGTGCTGCGGAGCTGAAATGTTAGTCCCGATTCCATCTGCCTCCTCGCCCTGGCAGGCCTCAGCACATCAAACCCCGGACCGAGGTTGGAGATACTGGCGGGGGCGTAGGCTTTGACAGCGCGGTTGATCATCGGTATTTGTCTTTAGCCTTGTGTCATGCGACTTTAAGAAGCGAAAAACCCACGTAAAAGCCGACAATTTTTTCGGACAAAATCGAAAGCGGCATTAAGGTCGCAAAAAAATACTTGACATTACCCCCCCCATTAGTATATTTTCGCAGTTAGTCAATTAACCACCATTCAATGTCTGAAGGGATTGCTATGCCAATCACAGAAGCGATCCCGGGTCAAGTGTCCGATCTTCATCCACCCAGCAAGAAAAAGCTCTTAGCGTTCGGAGGGCTTGTTGTTTCCGTCTCTGTTCCCGTTGCTCTGCTCATACTTCTCTTCTTCGCTCAGAAATTGTACAGACACCGTTGGCTGTAGGGCAGCCGGTTCCGATTCTTCAGCTTTCTTCCCTCCACAATCAAACAGCGATACAGCTTGGTGGTGATAAACAGATCATTTTATTCTTTACGGTTGAATGTCCTCACTGCCAGAATGAATTGTACAACTTTGAAGTGTTGTATCGACGGTACAAGGAACAAGCGAAGTTTACGGCGATTTCGTTAAGCGATGCAATGAAAACAAAAGAGCTTGTACTCGAAAAAGCATTTTCCTTTCCCGTCGCCGTTGATGAACAGAAGAAAGCCAAAACTGCCTATCGCGTTGCGACCATACCTGTGCTGTTTTTTATTGACGAGAGAGGGGTCTTGCGCAAGAGACGATCTGGCGAGGCATCGCTGCAAGCAGGTGAACAGACGGTTCTTGCATTTCTGAACGAGTCAATGAGAGAACACTCCCAATGAAGATCGATCGACGAAAAATTGTGGCGGCTGCCGGACTGAGTAGCATTTTACTTTTCTCTGTTTTCATTCTTGCAGCAGCAACGCTCTTTTCTTCGCCCGATGTGTTGAAACGGTTTCGCGTCTCATGGATGGGTGGAGAATATTTGGGAAGAGATGGAGTTGTCTTGCAGGATAAGCACAACAACTGTGGCCCGGCGGCGCTGAAGATGGTGTTTGATCATTTGGGGATAAGCTCAACGTTGGCAGAGATTGAAAGCAAAGTTGGTCTTACAGAAAAAGGCACAAGCATGCTTGCCCTGAAAGAGATGGCAGAGATGAAAGGACTGCGAGCAGATGGGTGGCGATATACTCTGGAGGACTTTCTTAATGTCTCTGTGCCTGCAATTGTTTTCGTGCATGGAGACCATTTTGCGGTGGTCGATAGCGTTGCGGGGGACCGCGAGATTTTCTTACGCGATCCTACGCTCGGCAAGTTGAAGCTGCCGGTGAAGAAGCTGCCAAGAATTTGGAGTGGGGAAACGTTGGTGTTTGGGAAGCAGTAGTGAAGTAAGAAGTAGAAAGTAGGAAGTAGAAAGACAGAAGACAGCAAGCAGAATACCGCAGGCAACAGAATGCAGAGAGCAGATAGCATTCGGCAGTGAGCAGATTGCAGCGCAACACGTTGGTTATGTTCACATTTTGCAATCCGCAATTTGAAATCCGAAATTGAAAAACCTCCTTGCTCGCTGGTCTGTTAACGGTGAATGAAAACAGTGTGGTTTGGCTCGGCCGCTGAACCACGCTGTTGGAATTTATCGTTGGCAGACAGGCCGCAGCGGGCGGGAACTATTAAATCACGAAACCATTAACCTTGCTTCTTTCAACAAGGAGGATTACGTTATGAAAAAGGTAATTTCGGTAGTCCTGGCAGTGTGTCTGGTGCTCACCATTGGAGCATCGGCAATGCCTGCGTCTGTCAACGGCTCAACAAGTTTGAGTCAAGTGGAGATGCAGATTGTGGCTGGCGGTGCTTTCTGGTCTTGGGTTGGCTGCGGACTATCTGTCGCAGGTGTTGTAATATCGGGCGCAGCAATTGCTTCAGGCGGCGCAACACCTCTAGCAGGCTGTTGAAAAAGTGGTTATGACAGCGAAAAAATTCATCAGGACGATTTTTTCAAGAGAGGAGCCGGGCCTCTACGACTGTTGTGGTTCTTCCGTTGCTGTCTCAGAAGCTC
>JBGFRR010000081.1:0-6215 GCA_041695045.1 Bacteroidota bacterium | reverse complement strand
GAATGACCGGCTTGTTTTCAGCCTTCGTCTTCTTCCGGAACTTGTCAGAGCATTTGTCTCCCCAGAAGGTTTTCTCCGCGTTCACCTTGATCTCTTGCATATCGCAGTAGTTCGAGCAGGCTTTGCAGGTGAAGTGGCGAACGGTGTACTGAATATTATCGAGCCGAAATCCGCGAAATGTTGTCGGAACGTTCAGCGCCGTCGCCTTCTCGCGAGCCAGAATCGCAGCGCCGATCGCGCCGATGACGCCGTTGTGGGGCGGAACAATGATCGGCTTTCCCAGCACAAGAGAAAACGCGGCGGCGACGGCGTCGTTATACGCCGTCCCACCCTGGAAGTAGATACCGTCGCCAATCCGTCGCCCGCGGACCACTCGGTTGAGATAGTTGAAGACGATCGAGTACGCCAATCCCGCGACCAGGTCGACTTTGGACGCGCCTTGCTGGAGGTAGGCGTTGACATCTTTCTCCATGAACACCGTACAGCGCTCTCCGAACTTAATAGGGTTGCGCGATTCGAAGGCGAGTTTCGAGAATTCCCCTTTGATGCTGATGCCGAGTCGTTCAGCCTGTTCTTCCAGGAACGACCCTGTGCCGGCGGCACACGCCTCGTTCATCGAAAAATCCACGACGACGTCATCGTCCAGACTGATAAACTTGGAATCCTGTCCGCCGATTTCAAAGATTGTATCCACCCGTCGGTCGATGAGCGTACGGCTGATAGCCGTCGCGCCGGTCTTATGCGCGGTGATTTCATCCTTGATCACATCCGCACCTATCAGCTCGCCAATCAACTCACGTCCGGACCCTGTTGTGCCCACGCCCTTCACAAGAACGCGGTCGCCAAGCTGGTCTTCAAGTTCTTTCAGACACCGATTGACCACGTCGATCGGTCGTGCCTCGGTATAGACATACATTTCTTTGACGATGTTGTTGTCGTCATCAAGAAGAACCACGTTGGTGCTTACGGAACCGATATCGATTCCTAAATACACGTCGACTGGGAGATGGTTTTCTTGGAAGGAGTACGGACGGACGCGGTCACGCAGAAAGATCACCCGTTTGGTATCCAGAGGCGAAAGCGTGTTAGAGCGCTCTTCCTCCGGCAAGCGACCGGATCGTGAGGCGACCTGCACGGCGCGCGACTTGCTTTCCTGCTGTGATTCCCGCGCCAGCAACGCTGCTCCAATGGCGTTAACCCAGGCATAACATTCAGGAATGTTGAATTCATCCTCATTGAGGTTGAATACGTCTTTCATCGCTTGGGCTACGCCTTTGTTGGCAGCCACTCCGCCGACGAAGATGACTTTCGGCACCACTGTTCTTCCCCTCACGATCGTACTTTTGTAATTCCTCACGACCGCTTCACAGAGCCCTTTTAAGATTTCCGGGGGGTGAAAGCCTCTTTGCTGAGCGTGAATCATATCACTCTTGGCAAACACCGAACACCGCCCCGCAATGGTCGCTGCCTTCCCTGCTTTTAAGACAATTTCGCCGACGTCGTCAATGTTATATTTTAGCCGGCTTGCTTGCTGGTCCATGAACGAGCCAGTCCCTGCGGCGCAATCTCCATTTTTCTCGTAGTCCACGATTCCCACCGTGCCGCCAAGGGGATCCGGGTTAAGCAGGAGATACTTTGCCGTATCGCCGCCCATCTCGAACACCGTGCGCGCTTCTGGATAGAGGGTGCCGACAGCCATTGCAACCGCCCTGAATTCGTTCTCGAAGGGCACGCCCAGCCGCTCCGCCAGCAGCTTTCCCCCAGAACCAGTCGTGCAAAGAGCCTTAACCATGCCGAACGAGAGTTGGTCGGTAAACTCGCTGAGCATGTTGAGCGCCGTTTGGAGAATCTCCCCCTTAGTTCTTCGATATGTCGACAGAAAGATGGTGTATGGCCCCTGCCGGATCGAGAAGAATCCGGGAAGGCGCACATCGGGAATATCGCCGACACCAAGGGCAGCAAGCTTCACGCTGACCGATCCGACGTCGACCCCGGCAAAGAGTGGGGTTGCGAACCTTTCAGAGACATGGGACATTGAGGTGCTTCAATAGTGGTGAACGTTATTGACTCTCTACCGGATTGGGGACAGAGGATTTTCCCCGCGGCGACACCTGAGCCGTAACGACTGCGCAAGGTGATTCTTCTCACTTCTGCTCATCGCCTTCCTCGCGCGGTTCCTCTGTATTCAGTTCTTCCAACCCTCCCTCCATCTGTTCAATCAACCTGAGCGTCTCTTGTGCCTCCTCCTCATTCATCTTACTGATGGCAAATCCGACGTGAACGATAACGTACTCGCCGACCGCAACATCGGGGATCCAATCGAGGCAGACGCGTTTTTGAATCCCGCCGAAACTTACTTTCCCCATTGCGGGCTGAACGGAACGGTCAATCTCCAACACTTTTCCCGGAATGGCTAAGCACATGTTTATTCTCCTTGTGTGTATCAGGTTGTATAATGGAAATGGCGACTCCCGATTCGATCAGGACGGTGTCTCCTACCTTGGCATGCGGCAGAAAGATGATCGGCACACGGAGAACCGCTCCCCGCACGTTCACGCGAGCCGTCGTTGTACCATCCTCCACATATATCTCGCGAATTTCTCCTGAGACGATGTTCATAGGATTACCTCCGCTTCCTGTGGTTGACCATGGGTCTTTCTTGCCATGCGTGCGACCGCATAGATTTGTCCTAGCGAAATTCCTCCGTCGTTCGGCGGGATGCGCTGATGCCAGTAAGGTCGAATCCCATTGCGCGTTAGCAACCGAACGGCCTTCTCGGTCAGGAGCGTATTCTGAAAACATCCACCGGTAAGCACAACGCGGTTCCGGCCGATTCTCTGCGCCACGGTGAGAATCGAAAAAGCAAGTGTGTTGTGGAACTTTGCTGAGATTTCAGGAATCGGGAGAGATCGCTCAACGTCTGTCAGCATCTCTTCAATCATAGGCGCCCAGTCTACGGCTAAGAGCGCTCCTGACGATGCGATCGTGCATTCGTACCGTCTGTCGGTTTCTCCACGGGTTGCGGCAAACTCCAACTCCATCGCTGCCTGACCTTCAAAGGCGAGCTGCTGCCGCAATCCGACCAGCGAAGCAACAGCATCGAATAATCTTCCGACACTCGATGTCAACGGCGCGTTGATTTTTTTCTCAAGTGCCTGACCGATGAGTCTCTTCTCCTGTTCTATGAAAGAAGCCACGGAGACAATCTCCTGCCGGTCAAGCGCCGCAGGGCCGAACATTTCGTAGAGTGCACCAAGCGCCGAACGACGCGGTTCTTTGATGGCACGGTCTCCACCCGGAAGCGGAAACGTTCGAAACGATGCAACCCGCTCGAATGATGAAGCATTTGTCAACAGGAACTCCCCACCCCAAATTGTTCCGTCTAATCCGAGACCGGTTCCATCCCATGAAACTCCTAGCAACTCTCCTTCCACTTGATTTTCCGCCATGCACGCCGCCACGTGGGCGTAATGATGCTGAACACTGACCGTGTCGAGTCCGGACTGACGAGCATACTGCGTCGAAAGATAATCCGGATGCAGGTCGCAGACTACGGTCTTCGGCTCCACATCATACAGCTGTCTGAAGTCGTGAATGACTCGTTGAAATGCGTGTAACGATTCTTGAGTTTCAAGATCGCCGATGTGCTGGCTGACGAAGATGTTGTTCTCCACGTTCAACGCGACGGTATTCTTGAGATGCGCACCGACCGCAAGAAGAGGCTGATGAAGGCTCGTCACGATTGTCAACGGCAGCGGCGCATATCCACGTGCGCGACGCAGCACGAGCTCCCGGCCAAGAAGAATCCGGACGATGGAGTCATCGACATGCCGGACAATCGGACGATCGTGCACGAGGAAGCAATCAGCAATTCCACCGAGCCGCTTCAACGCCTCGTGCTCGTCGATGCAGATCGGCTCGTCCGACAGATTGCCGCTTGTGGCGACGGCCGGGAATCCGAGGTCTCGCATGAGCAGGTGATGGAGCGGCGTGTACGGAAGCATGACGCCGAGATACGGGTTGCGGGGAGCGACGGAGGGGGCGATTGGGAATCGCGGATTGCAGATTTCAGATTGTGATTTGCGAATTGCGGATTGCGGATTGTGGGTCTTGCGTTGGAGGAGAACAATGGGGGACTCCGGTGAGAGAAGGATTCGCTCTTCGAGCTCTGAGACTTCGCAATCTTGCCTTATGCTTTCAAGCCCGGGATACATCAGCGCAAAGGGCTTTTCTTCCCGGTGCTTCCGGTCTCGCAATCTCGTAACGGCTTCATCATTCCGCGCATCAACAAGAAGCTGGAAACCCCCGATACCTTTGAGGGCAACGATCTTCCCGTCACGGATTGCTTCGGCAGCTTTCAGCAGGGCGTCATCTACGGCGGCGAGCATGCTTCCATGCTCATCCCACAATTCGAGGTGCGGGCCGCATATCGGACACGCATTCGGCTGTGCATGAAACCGTCGGTCCATCGGGTCGTTATATTCCTTCCGACATTCCGGGCACATCGGAAAGTTCTTCATCGAAGTGTTCGGCCGGTCATACGGTAATGACTCGATGATGCTGAACCGGGGTCCGCAGTTCGTACAGTTCGTGAACGGATAACGGTAGCGGCGATTGGAGGAATCGAACACTTCTCTCAGACAATCAGGACATGTGGCAATATCTGGGAGTACCAGGGCCGTTTTCATTCCCTCTGAACTGCTTGTGTGAATTTCAAACGTTGTAAAGCCCATCGGGTCAAGATAGGAAAACTCTAAAGACTGAATGAACGAGCGGGGAGGCTTCTCTTTTTCGATGCGCAGCACAAACTCATCGAGCCGCTCTTTCGGCCCTTCGACTTCAATGAAGACGCCTTGAGTGGAGTTCGACACCCACCCCGGCAAATCCATCTCCTTTGCAAGCCGGTAGATGAAGGGACGGAAGCCCACACCCTGCACGGCGCCCCGAATGACGATATGAATGCGTTGGTTCATGGGAGGGTTGATCGTTCTTGCCCGTTAGTAATGATCGGGAGAACTCTCTGCTGAGACGTCATCCGACCGCGTACGCCTGAGGCGGCTTGTATTTCTTGTGCGATGCGATGAAGAAGCGCCTCCATCGGCTCTCTCAGTTCTTCTGAGATACCTTCCCCATAATCGAACTTCTCACACTCGATCCCATACACGATCAATTGCTCGGGCATTTTCCCGAGCGCCCGTGCAAGCTCAATCGCTTCCGCCGCGCCGAAGGTGTGGGTCGAACAATGAAACAAACCCGATGGAATTTGCCCGGCCCGCGCATCGAATCGGTGAATCGTACCGGGCTCGTTCCCCGATGAAACTGCATCGACGACAATAATGTAATCCTGATCATTCCAAAGCTCAATCACATCGCATCCCTCTCCAGCCGACTCGATAATCTCGACGCCGGGGAATTGGCGCATCCGTCTCACGATGTACCTTCCGATACCATCGTCGGAGCGCAACGGATTTCCTATGCCGATAATTTTGACCATCCCACACTCGTCATTCGCGGTCGATCGTCAGTTTCAAGAAATGCGTGGCGCAGGAAATGCAGGGGTCATAATTCCGGATTGCCTGCTCGCACAGCCACGTGAGTACATCATCAGCCATTTTGAGGTGCAAGGGAACAACATGCCGCAGGTCGTTCTCGATCGTCTTCTGGTTCTGAGAGGTCGGGGGGACGATTTTGGCGTCGAGCACCATCCCCCGCTCGTCGAGCTTGTAGCGATGGTACAGAATGCCGCGCGGAGCTTCCGTGCATCCAAAGCCCACGGATGCCCGAGGCTCCATCTCAACGAACGGCCGGTCGGGCATCTCGTACTGATCGATGATCCGCAGTGCCTCGTCGCACGCATAGAGAACTTCGATGGCTCGCGCGAGGATACTTTTGAAGGGGTTCCGACAGCCGGGGCCGATTCCGACTTCGCGCGCGGCTTCTTGCGCCAACGGCGAGAGTCTATCGAAGTTCAGATTGACGCGTGCAAGTGGACCGACGGAATAATTGCCGCCCCTCTTGAGGACCGAGTGAAGAGCGTTCGAGTGTTCGACATGTTCTTCAACAAAGTGGTCATCGTACGTTGGGATGGCGAGATCAAGGCCCTTGTTCGATACCAGGCGCCCTTCATTCAGGGCGTATTCATCGGGATGACGGAGGGCGACGAATTCATAGTCCTGCTCAAATTCCGGGTAGGGAAACTGCGCTGCCCACCGTGC
>JBGFRR010000134.1:0-34423 GCA_041695045.1 Bacteroidota bacterium | reverse complement strand
TCTGGTCATCGATCACAATCGAGTCCTTGCCTCCCATTTCTGCAACAACGCGCTTGAGCCATTTCTGTCCGGGCTGGACTTTAGAGGCAAGCTCGTAGATATGCGTGCCGACCTCGCGTGAACCGGTAAACGAGACGAACCGCGTCTTCGGGTGCGCCACGAGTGTGTCTCCAACCGACCCGCCGGGACCGGTGATGAAGTTGATGACTCCGTCAGGTAAACCGACTTCGCGCATCAGATTGAAGAACATCCACCCCGTGAGCGGGGAATCGCTGGACGGTTTGAGGACGATGGCGTTCCCGCACACGACCGCTGCTGACGACATGCCGGCGAGGATGGCCAGCGGGAAGTTCCACGGCGGCACAACCACACCAACGCCGAGCGGGATGTACCAGAGCTCGTTTTTCTCGGTAGGAATTTTTGTGAGCGGCTGCTTGCCGGCAAGGCGCAACATCTCGCGGCCGTAGAACTCGAGGAAGTCGATGGCCTCAGCAGTGTCGGCGTCGGCTTCGGGCCATGTCTTGCCGACTTCATACACCATCACCGCGCTGAACTCGTGCTTTTGCTTTCGCATGACTTTTGCGGCCTTGAAGAGATAGTCGGCACGCTTCTTCGCCTCGACCCACTGCCACGATTCAAACGCGGCAGCGGCGGCTTCGATGGCTTGTTCGGCGAGCGCGGTATCGGCTTTCTGGAACACGCCGACGCCTTCGTTCTGCTTGGACGGATTGTACGACCGCAACTTCTCGGGCGCGGTGATCTCCTTCCCGCCGATGACGAGGGGGTACTCTTTCCCCAACTGTCTCCCAACGGTCTCGAGCGCTTTTTGGAATGCCTTGTGGTTTACGAGTTTGGAAAAATCGGTCAGGGGTTCATTCTTGAACAGTTTGATGGGCATGTTGATGTCCTTTGGGATAGATAAAACGGAATGCTACGGGGTTGAAATATACGAAGATTTTGGGAGAGGGAGGAAGGGAAAAAGCTCTACGAATCCCCGTGCTGTTCTTTTCGTTGCTCCATCTCTTGAAGCGCTTCGAGCTGAAGTATCATCTCTTCGTCTTTTCTCCGACCGGCAAATTTCTTTGCTTTGACAATGGCTGAAATATCAAGCACAAAAACTTTCGCGCCAAGCATGGCAACCTCTTGCGCGCATTTCTTTACGTCAGCATAGAACCCTATTCCGCCTACTTCTCCGAGGATATCCAAGTCTCCAAGGTCTGTACTGAATGTGAAATTCAAACCCGCCTTGAGTGTTACAGCATCGGGCTGAAATGGAAGTCCAGGTGGAGCGCCGCGAAGAGTAGCATGAATACGTTTGAGCAGAAGTGAAAGACGCTGAAGGTTCTCATCGGCGCGATTGTAACAGATATCAACGTCGTATGTAGGAATCGTAACGCCATGGATGTTTGCAGCTAGACCTCCAATGACAACGAATTCGATACGCTCACGTGTCAGAATCTTCAGCAACTTTTCGACTTGCGTCATGTTCACTCTGGTCTGGATACAACTGCTTTCTGACCTTCTTAATCTCTTCTTGGAAGATGATCCAATCTTGCAAACGTCGAATTCGCTGGTCAACAGTCAATCTCAGCGACGACTCCAACAGCGTCACATCAATCCCGTACTCCTTCGCCCGCTCGATAGCCGATTTGGGTTGCTCACTCATGGCATTTCAAACTTAGCGAATCCCCAATGCATTATCAATCGCTTCTCACCCCGATGAAGCAGTCCAACGGCTGGCAACACCACAACCTCACCGCAAACTACTGTGCAATTTGCTTTCGGCTATCCAGCATCTCTGACCCCCTTACTCCACCAACGCCCTGACCACGGCATCGTGCACCTTCGGACGCACCTCAAAGATCTTCACGTTGTTGCGCGTCGGGTAGACACGGCTCGTCAGGAGCACAACGATGAGCTTGCGCTCGGGATCAACGGCAACCGATGTACCGGTGAAGCCGGTGTGGAGAAAGGTTTGGTTCGACATCAACGTGCCTGCCCATGAGCGTCCCGATGAACGAACGTTCATCGGGAGGTTCTTCGTGTCCCAACCGATGGCTCGCGTGCTGTGCTGTGATTGCCTGCGCGTAAACCGTCGCACCGTCTCCTCACTGATGTAGCGCCTGCCATTATACGTGCCGCCGTTTAACAGCATTTGCAGAAAGATGGAGAGGTCGGACGCCGTGGAGAATAGTCCCGCGTGGCCGGAAACACCTCCGAGCGTTGCGGCATTTTCGTCATGCACGCGACCGCGAACAGCCGTGTAGGTGCGCTGCCAGAACGAATCCACCTCTGTCGGTGCAATGCGAGGCCACAACGTACGCGGCGGATTGTACATCGTGTTCGTCATCCCCAACGGCTTGAAGAACACAGAGTCGACGTACGTATCGAGTCTCGTGCGAGCAACACGCTCAATCACCTTGCCCACCGTAATCAATCCGAGGTCGCTATAGATTGTCGAGTCGCCGGCGTTGTACGCTAACGGCGAGGCATAAATCGAATCCAATACGCACTGCGGCGTTGTGCAGAACTCGTAATACCTCCGCCATGCCGGCAGTCCGCTGTTGTGCACGAGGAGATTGTAGACAGTGATCTTGTCTTTCCCGTTCTGTCCAAACTGTGGAATGTACTTCACCACCGGATCATCAAGCGATATCTTCCCTTCGTCGGCCAGCCGCATCGCCGCGCCGGTCGTTGCAATGACTTTGGTGACGGATGCGAGGTCGAAGATGGTGTTCACATCGACCTGGCGTGAGTACGGATCGTACTCGTACGTACCGAATGCTTTCTGATATCCCACGATGCCATCCCGCGCCGCCAACACGACGGCGCCGGGGAATGCCGAATCTTTGATGGCCTGTACAATAACTTCATCGACGTCTCTGAGCTTTTCGGGATGGAAGCCCGCTGCAATCGGTTCGTCGAACCGTAGCGAAACCCGTGGAAGATCGACGCCCGTTCCGTATTCAAAAGCTCCGGGAATAGTGATGGGAAGCTTCCCGCGCGTTGCAATCTCACCGAACAGCGCTTCAACCACGGCTCCGACCACGACCTCCGCTTCGCTGTAGCCCGCCACATACGCATCCACCGTCGGCAATGCACTGATGATGTACGGGTTTCCGAACGACACAACCACCATCGGCTTGTTGAGCGCGCGAAGGTTATCAAGAAACGCGGCCTGCTGCGGCATGAGGAAGCCCGTCATCTGCCCGGAGCGCGTGCGGACATACATGTGGATGAGCAGTACATCCGCCGTTCGTGCACGGGCGAGCACAGAATCGTATTCGATGGCATTGCTGCGCTGGTCGACGCGCAGGTCTTCGAAGCGCTGCACGCGCTCGCGCACCAGTGCGCGGAATGTTGTGCCCGCCGTCGGGTCTTCTATATCGCCAAACGTAATCCCGACGATCCGTCGTTCATTGTTCTTCTGGAGCGGGAGGATTGCGTTGTTTTTGACCACGGTGATTCCCTCCCGCGCGATCGTCTTCGCCAATCGCCGATGCTCACGCGTGCCGACGACGGAGGGAACGGCATGTGGGTCCACACGTCGCGAGCGGGAAAGTCCAAGCGAATGCTTCACCGCAAGAATCTTGCGTACGGAGTTGTCGATTCGTTCTGTTGAAATCTCGCCGCGCCGAACTGCTCCCACAACAGCATCGATGGCGACGTCGACATTCGGAGGAAGCAGAACAAGATCACTCCCTGCCTTCACTGCACGCACGGCGGCCTCGGCCGTTGAGAAGGCTTTTGTTACGCCGCGCATCTCCATGGCGTCCGTAACGATAAGCCCCCGATAGCCAAGCTCGCCCTGCAGCAGGTCGGTAGTAATACGCGGAGAAAGTGTTGCGGGCAACCCACGCGCTGTATCCAGCGACGGCACAGCTAAGTGGGCAATCATCATGGATGCGACCCCTTGCTGAATCACGTGTTTGAAGCCGAGGAGTTCGAGCGTATCCAGCCGCTCGCGGGGAAACGGCAGCGTCGGCATGTCGAGGTGCGAGTCGATATCCGTGTCGCCGTGGCCCGGAAAGTGCTTTGCCGTTGCGAGCGCGCCATGCTCTTGAAGTCCGTGAATGAAGGCGGCGGACATCTCTGCTACCAGTCGCGGGTCTTCACCAAACGCCCTCGTGTTGATGACCGGGTTCATCGGGTTGTTGTTCACATCAACCACCGGCGCATACACCTGATGCACGCCAAGCGCTCGTGCCTCCCTCGCAATCGCTTTGCCCATCTCATACGCATAGTGTGGGTTGCGCGTAGCCCCAACCAGCATGGCGCGTGGAAAAAGCGTTGCGCGACGCACTCGCATTGCCGCGCCAAACTCGAAGTCCGCAGCAATCAGCAGCGGCACATCCGCCATCGCCTGCAGCGCGTTGATGTTCATGACGTACTCATATACATCACCCTGAAAGAACGCCACCCCGCCGATCTTTCGCTGCCGCACAAGGCGTTCGAGGTGGAGCCATCGCTCGTCGTCGGCGCTGAAGTACACGCCATCGGCACGCTCGAAGATCATTTGCGCGACTTTTTCCTCAAGCGAAAGGCGCCGGAATGTCGACTCAACCCAATCGGAATCAATGGTGGGGGCAACGGCGCTTTCACGATCTATACGCTCAGCACGCTGAGCTTGGCTGCCGCACGAGAAGAGAAGAAGAGACGCAAGAAGGAGAATACAATGTTTGAGCTCGTTCCGACGCTCTGCGTCGGAACGCTTGCATCGGACGCTCCAGCGTCCGGCTACGACGCGGAGCATCTGCCATTTCCACGCGTCCCGCCAGAAAAAACGGCGGGAAACAGAAAACATGGAGCATAAGAATGAGAAAACGAAGGAGATAGGAAGCTTCATGACTCAGAACCTTCTTGATGGGATTCGTTGAGGGCCAACAGCACGGCGCCATAGGCGGGCGGGTGCTGCGGTTTGATGATGACAACCTGGGGAAGCGAAAACGTGATTTTGTGTTCGAGGATCTTCGTGAACACGCTCGGATTGGAAATGACACTGCCGATGAATGCGAGAGGAAGCTTGCGACGCGCTCGGTCGCGCATTGCCGATTCAAGTGCAAGCGTCAATGCCCGCACATGTTCGGTGAGCTCAAACGTCGCTTTGTTGAGGATGCGCTCACACTCGGCGTCGTGCTGTTCTGCCGCCTCGATAACCAGCGGCGCTACGGACGCTACATCGAAATTCTCACGATAGACCGCCGTGATAATGGTATCCTGCGTTTTCAGATTCATGTGCTGGGCTAACAAGTCGGTCAGCAGCGTTGTCTTCCCCCGGCCGTCCAGTTGACGCGTAACAATGTTGAGGCCATCCCTGCCGATCGCATACCCGCTTCCTTCATCGCCGAGGATGCGTCCCCAACCGCCGACGCGAAAAACCTTTCCATCGTGCGTTTTGCCGAGTGCAATCGAGCCGGTTCCACCGATGAGAATCATTCCAGCCTGCTTCCCCACAGCACCTTCGAGCGCGATGCGTGCGTCGGTTTCAATAATGATTCGTTCGAAGGAAACGCCTTTGGCTTCCGCCGCATTCTTCAGCCCCGTCTCCATCCGCTCACGTTCAGATGCCCTTCCAGCACCCGTAAGCCCGGCGATCACCGTGTGAATATGGCCGAGTGAGAGTCCGGCTTTCTCACAACATCCTTCCGCAACGGCGAGAATTGTTGCTGCAGCCTCTTCAACGCCAATCATGAGAAAGTTTGATGGGCCGCCAACGTCCTCCGCGAGGACGTTGCCGTACGAGTCGGCCAGCACCGCGGCCGTTTTGGTTCCTCCACCATCAATGCCGAGAACACATTGTTTGCGCGCCATGAAGTGTGAGCGATAATACCCAGATTTGGATGGAAATGCAAGGAATACAGCCACGTTCGTGCGTGGCCTCTCTTGGAATTCAGGCATTGCACTCCTATATTGTGCTGCATCCGAATGTGAACTCGGGAAACATTTGACCGCGATTGATGTTATAGTATCTGTCCTCACTTCATTGGTATAACGAAGGAACACACATGAAACTCATCACGTCGTTCGTTTTGGCAGCCCTTCTCATCAGTTTTGCCGCACACGATGCAACCGCCCAGAAGGGACAAAAAGCCCCCGACTTCACACTGAAAGATCAAAACGGAAAAACCCTGCAACTCTCAAAGCTCAATGGGAAGGTGGTGCTCGTGAACTTTTGGGCGACATGGTGCGCACCCTGCCGCGCAGAGATGCCGGGGTTCGTGGAAGTGTATGAACAGTACAAGTCAAAGGGATTCGAGATCGTTGGCATCTCGCTCGACGACGAAGGGTGGGACGTGGTGAAGCCCTTTCTCCAGCGCTACAAGATTAACTTTCCCGTTGTGATCGACGATGGGAAGCTCGCCTCGGCGTACGGGAACATCCAAGCCATCCCGACCAGTTTCCTCGTCGACAAGAACGGCACGATCGTTGATGTGCATGTGGGACTTCTTCGCAAAGAAGCGCTCGAAGCCAAAGTGAAAGGCCTCTTATATTAGGGTTGTCAGTTCAGGGAAGGCTCACATTGGCACAGACTTTTCTCTCGTTAGGGGCGGCATACTTGAATATCGAACCCCTCCGTGACGAAAGTCATAACGGACGCTGACATCTGTGTTCGGCGAGATTATCATGGTGGCACACAACTTGGTTGCAAGATGAAAATATGAAAGGAGATGAAAATATGAGAAGACTCTCATTAGCAGTTTGGGCACTCGTCCTCTTGAGTATGCCACTCGGCTTGCGGGCGCAAGAGCAAGCGAAAGAACAAAAGGTTAAGCCGCCAAAGGTGCTCGCCTTGTTGTTTTACGCCGATTGGTGTAAGGCGTGTAAAGTGCTTGAGCCGAAGCTTAATCAAGTGAAGCGCGACTTCCAGGGCAAGCCGATTCTTTTCACCCGTTTTGATCTGACGGATGAATTCACTACAGATCAATCGGCACGCTACGCCTCCTTGCTTGGCATAGAAAACTACTACCGAGAGAATGCGGGCAAGACTGGCTACATGTTGCTCATAGATGTTGAGAACAAGAAAGCTTTGGGGAAGATCACACAGCAGAACAGCCTTGAAGAGATCAAGAGGACGTTGGCGCAGGCTTTAGCAGAGGATAAGGAGTAACTTTAGCGTATCCAGCAAACCGTTTCCGCTTCTACAATGAGGACTATCTGCACTCAACGATATTTGGGGAGCATTACAGCCTCGTATAGCCGCCTATGCATCTGAGCCGCTTCATTGCCGTCGTTCTCGCCGCGGTATTCTTCGTTCTCGAAGTACCTGCTCAGTCCTCGTTCGGCGCGTTCGCATCGAGCGCGCAGCATGTGAGCGTCGAGACGAAGCTCTCGGTTGATCGCGTGCTTCCCGGTTCCACATTTCAGGCCGCTGTGGTCATGACGATTGCCGACACCTGGCACATCAACTCGAATACCCCCACGTACGATTATCTCATTGCCACATCGCTCGACCTCAAGCCGGTTGAAGGGTTCATCGTTACCGACCTCCAGTATCCCAAGGGGAAGCAATACAAGTTTGAGTTCGCCGACGATCCGTTGGATGTGTACGAGGGAACAGCGCCTATCTTCATCTCGCTCAAGCTTTCCGACAAAGTCGCTCCCGGCACATACACCCTCGACGGCAACCTCGTCGTGCAGGCGTGCAACGATCAAGTTTGCCTTGCTCCTTCGACGATCCCTGTGCGCATCGACGTTGATGTAGCAGAGAGCGGGGCGACCATAACAGTAATCCATGAGGAACTCTTTGCTCAGTACTCGCCTGCCGACACCCTTCCAGCAGGAGCAGACGATAGTCTTGCGCGCGCATTCGAAAGCGAGAACGCACTTGTCGCGTTCTTCGCCATCTTCCTCGTCGGCCTCGCGTTGAATCTCACCCCTTGCGTCTATCCGATGATGTCGGTAACCGTCTCGCTCTTCGGCGCGCAGTCGGATACCAAGACGCTCCGCGTCGCACTCAAAGCCGCCACGTACGTCTTCGGCATTGCGACGATGTACAGCTTGCTCGGCGTATCGGCGGCACTGAGCGGCGGATTGTTCGGAAGCTGGCTGCAGAGTTCGTGGGTGCTTGCCGGCATCGCCGCGCTGCTGTTCGGATTGGCACTGAGCATGTTCGGACTGTATCAGATTCAAGTGCCGTACTGGCTTACGAGCAAACTCGGCGGCACAACGGGAACGGGATTGATCGGTCTGTACCTCTCCGGACTTGTCGTGGGCGTGTTTGCCGCGCCGTGCATCGGCCCGCCGGTGATCGCGTTGCTTGCGTTCGTCGGAGCGAAGGGCGACCCGCTGTTTGGGTTCTGGGTCTTCTTTATCCTCTCGTTGGGATTGGGATTTCCATATCTCATTCTGGGAACGTTTTCGGGACTGTTGAAGAAGGTACCGAAGTCCGGCGTCTGGTTGGTGTGGGTGGAACGACTGTTCGGCGTGGTGCTCGTCGGCGCGGCGTTGTTTTATCTTTCGCTTGCCTTCCTGCCGAAATACTCTGCACACATGGTGCCGATCACGCTGCTCATCGGCGGCATCTACTTAGGATTCCTTGAACCATCCGGCAAAGACCGGCCGGCCATCAGACGCTTCAAATACACGTTCGGTGTTGTCGCGCTCGTCGTCAGTGCGATGGGATTCAACGCACTGCGCGAACCCGGGTTAACGTGGGAGCCTTACAGCGAGCAGCGGGTTATGGAAGCACGCGCGGCAGGCAAACCGGTGATGATCGATTTTTATGCAGACTGGTGCATCCCCTGTCTTGAATTAGAGCGCAAGACGTTTACCGATGCGGACGTGATGGCGGCAGCGGATGGCTTTGTGCGGCTGAAAGTCGACCTCACGCATTTCGATTCACCGGAGGCCGAGCGAATCCGGCGCGAGTTTAACATTGCCGGCGTACCGACGATTGTGTTCCTCGACCCAAACGGCGATGAACTCAAGAGCGCCCGCGTCGTCGGCTATATCCCTCCAAAAGAGTTTATCGCTCGATTCCAGCCGCTGATTGATTCATAGCAGTGTACTTCTTTTGATGAATCAACTGTCGCGATGAAACGCGCTTCTGATTTTCCTCGTTGTTATCTGTTATGAATGTCTTGATATTCATCCACTTCTTCCCTACCATCTTCACACGATGTCATCGTCTATTCTCATCATAGGCGCGGGCTTCGGCGGACTCGCCGCCGCTACAACGCTCCGTCAACTTCTTCCGCAGGAGCATTCCATCACGGTTGTCGACAGGTCGCCGCACTTCCATGTCGGAGCCTCGAAAACGTGGGTGATGTTAGGAGAACGGTCGGCAGACTCTATCAGGACAGACCGAGCCTCGCTCCTTCCCGATGGGGTGGAGTTCATCAACGCCGATGTGCAGCGGATTGATCCTGCACGGGGGGTGGTGACAACATCCCGCGGCGATCTGCGTTGCGATTATCTCATCATCGCCCTCGGCGCCGACATGACGATGGAGCCCATCCCCGGACTTCGCGATGCGGCACATTCGTTCTACGCCGTTGACGATGCCGTGCGATTGCACGATGCGCTCAAAGAATTCAGGAGCGGAGAGATTGTTTTTCTGATTCCACGAACGCCCTTCAAATGTCCACCTGCACCCTACGAAGCCGCCTTTCTGCTCGACCATGCGTTTCGACAACAGCGCTTGCGCGATACCGTCTCGCTGAGCATCTACACCATCGAGCCGGCTCCAATGCCGACGGCTGGACCGGAGTTGGGAGAATTTATCCGCGGGATACTTGAGGAGCGCGGGATTGTGTACCATCCCCTCAAGAAAACCACGAGCGTCGATGGTGCACGCCGCCGTATTCAATTTGAGGACGGCAGTGATGCGCGTTACGGTCTCCTCATTGTAATCCCGCCGCATGTTGCTCCGCAAGCCGTGCGGGAGTCCAGTCTTGTTCATGAAGCGGGTTGGATTCCGGTCGACCCACAAACCATGCGCGTCAATCGACAGGATGCAGCGATTCCAATCTACGCCGTGGGGGATATCACGTCGGTGCCACTGCCCGGACGATATAAGCCCGATGTGCCGCTGGTGCTGCCCAAGGCCGGCGTCTTCGCGGCGTCACAGGGTCTGACCGCCGCCAAACAAATCGCCGCGAGCATTCTCGGAACCACCAGCACAGAGCATTTCGACGGGAAGGGGTTCTGTTATATTGAGACAGGAGGAAACAAGGCGGTGCGAGGAGAGGGTTCGTTCTTCGAGTTGCCTCATCCCGTCATGAGCAAGCAGCCACCCGATGAAGCGCAATATCGCGACAAGCTTGCCTGGGTGGAAGGATGGTTGAGCGGTACAAAAAGTAGGTATTGAAATGCGATACGTGAGATGGCTGTTTAGCGGTACCGAGATTGCATCACCATTGGCCAACACGGGCTTGGCATTGCTGCGCGTGTTTGCCGGCTTATCGCTCGCACTTGCACACGGAATTGGCAAACTTCCGCCGTCCGAACGGTTTATCGAAGGCGTTGCCCGGATGGGGTTTCCCCTCGCGGAATGGTTCGCGTGGGCGGCGGGTCTTGCTGAGTTTGCCGGCGGCTTCCTGCTTGCCGCAGGATTGATGACGCGACCCGCTTCGGTGTTCATCATCATCACCATGGCCGTGGCAGCGTTCATCCGGCATGCCGACGACCCATTCTCGATGAAAGAAAAAGCGCTTTTGTTTGGAGTTGTCGCTCTGGCGTTCCTGTTGATTGGCTCAGGGAAATATGGACTTGATGCAATCCTCCGACGACGCGCTAACAAGTCACACACCTCATAACGGACACATTCGGTAAGCGATTCTCCTCTTTCGTTTCGCCTCACCATTATTCGCTCTTGATAATCACGAGCGAGAGGTCGTCGTTCGGCGCGGCGTCGCCGATAAGCTGTTCAACTTCTCTTCATGCCATACGATTTCATCTGGACAAAGAAATATTGCTTTCGTACTTTTATCTCACCACCATGCAGCCCTCGTCGACTGCCTGAGTCATCTTCCCTCACGTTCCGCGATGAATCGAAGGGATTCACCATGAACCCTAACTCGCTTCGGTCCTTGTTTCTTCTCATTCTCTTTTTCGCCACCTCGCTTGCTGCACAGCAAGAGGCGAGGCTACTCCGTTTTCCAGCCATTTATGGAAACCAGGTCGTTTTCACCTACGCCGGCGACCTCTACACCGTTGCAGCAGCGGGTGGTGTCGCACGCCGACTCACCAGCCACAACGGCTTTGAAATGTTCGCACGCTTCTCTCCCGACGGCAAATGGCTTGCCTTCACCGGCCAGTACGACGGCAACACCGAAGTTTACCTGATGCCCGCCGAAGGCGGGGTCCCGAAACGGTTGACCTTCACTACGACGATTGACCGCGACGATGTCTCCGACCGCATGGGTCCCAACAACATCGTCATGACATGGAAGGACCACCGCACCATTCTGTTTCGTTCCCGCATGCACGACGCCAACCCCTTCAAGGGGCGGCTCTTCTTCGTGACGGTGGACGGCACGAAGCCAGAACAACTCCCGCTCCCCCGCGGCGGCTTCGGCTCCTTCTCGCCGGACGGAAAGAAGCTCGCCTACAACCGCGTCTTCCGTGAATTCCGAACGTGGAAACGTTACCGCGGTGGCCAGGCAGACGATATCTGGATTTACAACTTTGAAACGAGACAAACAGTCAACATTACGAACAACCCCGCACAGGACATCATCCCGATGTGGCACGGCGATACGATCTACTTCCTCTCCGATCGCGATGAAAACAGACGGATGAATCTCTATGCCTACGACCTGACGACGGAACAGACCCGAGCGCTAACAACGTTTGCCGATTACGACGTGAAATTCCCCTCACTCGGCAACGACGCCATCGTGTTTGAGAACGGAGGATTTCTGTATCGCTACGACCTTGCCACCGGCACAACCACCAAGGTCACGGTGCATATCAATGAGGACTCCAATACCGGCCGGGGCGGACTCACGGATGTCAGCAAGAACATCACCAACTACGACATCTCTCCCGACGGCAACCGCGCCGTCTTCGGCGCACGGGGCGATATCTTTACCGTGCCGGCAAAGCACGGCAACACGCGCAACCTGACGCAAACCCCCGGCGTTCACGAACGCAACGCCAATTGGTCGCCCGACGGCAAATGGATTTCCTACATCTCCGATGCGACAGGCGAGGATGAGCTTTACATTACGCCGCAAAACGGGAGCGGCCTTTCTATACGGCTCACCAGCGGCAGTAGCAATTACAAGTATCAGCCGCTCTGGTCGCCCGATAGCAAGAAGCTCCTGTGGTCCGACCGCCTTCAACGACTGCACGTCATCGACGTCGGCACAAAGCGCATCACGGAAGTCGCCAGCGCAACAGCCTTCGAGATTACACAATACGCCTGGTCGCCGGACAGCCGATGGATCGCCTATGCACGTCCGGAAGAACGCGCGATGACGAAGGTCTATCTCTACTCGCTTGATTCTAAACAGACGATCCCGGTGACAGACGGATGGTTCTCGTCGTACGCCCCTACCTTCAGCAGCGACGGAAAGTATCTGTTCTTTGTTTCCAACCGCTCGTTCTCTCCCACCTATAGCCAGATCGAATGGAACCATGCGTACATCGACATGGCGCGGATCTACCTGGTTACACTCCGCAAAGACGTGAAGTCTCCGTTTGAACCGAAGAGTGATGAGGTAATGACGGCGCCACCGTCAGTAGCGACTTCCAGAGACGCGAAGAAAGAAGGGGAAGCCACGACAGTGCGTATCGACGTCGACGGAATTCAGACGAGGATTGCCGTTCTGCCGATAACACCAGCCAACTACCGCTCGCTCAGTTCCGTCGGCGACAAGCTCTACTACATCCGCCAGGGCCTGCGCGACCAGAAGGCGAAGCTGTTCCTCTACGAGTTGGACAAGCAGAAGGAGACGGAGCTGGGGGAATTCAACGGCTATGAAATCTCCGCCGATGGAAAGAAAATGCTCGTCCGACAGGAAAACACCTACGCCATCATCGACCTGCCGACGGCGAAGATCGACATCAAAGAACGGCTCAATCTCTCCGACCTCACGGTTAATCTCGATCGCCAGGCCGAGTGGAAGCAGATCTACCATGAAAGCTGGCGGCAGATGCGTGACTTTTTCTACGACCCCAATATGCACGGCGTCGACTGGCCCGCCATGCGCGCGCGGTACGCGCCGCTCCTCGCCCATGTAAACCATCGCGCTGACCTCACGTACATCATCGGAGAAATGGTGAGTGAGCTGAACGCCGGCCATGCCTACGTCGGGGGTGGAGATATGCCGCGGCCCGAGCGCATTAAGCTTGGCCATCTCGGGGCGAATCTGGTACGGGATGCAGCGTCGAAGTATTACAGGGTCGGTACGATTCTCAAAGGCCAGAATTGGGACCCTGCACTTCGCTCACCCTTGACGGACATCGGCGTTGTGGCGAACGAGGGGGACTACATCCTCGCCGTGGACGGCAGGCCGACGAATACAATGACGAACGTCTTCGAGCACCTCGTCAACACAGCTGGGAAGCAGGTGAAGTTGAAACTCAACAGCCAGCCGCGTGAGCAGGGAAGCTGGGAGACGGTCGTCGTTCCAATCGAGAGCGAGCAGCAACTACGGTACTTTAACTGGGTGCAAGAGAACATCGAGAAGGTCTCGAAGGCCACCGACGGCCGCATCGGCTACGTGCACATTCCGGACATGGGAATGCCCGGCCTGAACGAGTTCGTGAAGTACTATTACCCCCAGCTCGGTAGAGAAGGACTGATCATCGACGTGCGCGGCAACGGCGGCGGCAATGTGTCTCCTCACATCATCGAACGCCTGCGCCGTGAGATCGTGCTCGTCGATATCGCGCGCAACACCGCCCCGAGCGTTAACCCCAGCGGCACCGTCCTCGGGCCGAAGGTCATGTTGCTCGATGAGTTCTCGGCATCGGATGGCGATATTGTTGCCTATCGGTTCAAGGAGTACAAACTTGGGCCGGTTATTGGGAAGCGTTCATGGGGAGGGGTCGTCGGCATTCGCGGCACGCTCCCGTTGCTCGACGGTGGATATCTCAACCGGCCGGAATTCTCGCGCTACGATATCGAAGGGAAAGAATGGGTGATGGAGGGATACGGTGTCGACCCCGACATTGAGGTCGACAACGACCCGGCGAAGGAATTTGCGGGGGAGGACGAGCAACTCAACAAGGCCATTGAGGTGATCAAGGAGGAGATGAAGAAAGTGCAGACAAAGCTTCCGCCACCTCCGCCCTATCCCGACAAGCGGCAGTAGGCGCAGGCGTGGCAGTGATGTCATCAATACCGAAGGGCGGCAAATGGCCGCCCTTCGCGGTTGTACTCCCTCAAGTAAAGGGGAGAACTACGGCAGTTACTTCTGAGTCAGCCGCTTTGTTCGCCTCCTACTATCGGATTCAAGGATGCAACCCCTACCTCAGTACAACTCAAAAAGACCCCTGAACCCTCAATCCCCAGGGTGACATTGTATTTTGAGGCAACAGGTCTTACCATCGCGTCGCCGTTGTTCGCTCAGCTTGGTTCAACGTCCGCAATCATGGCGCAGCGACAATGAATCAGCTATCGATTGCCAGGAAAATGCGGCAACGGCTTGATCATTGTGGACAGCGTAGAACACCCCTTGTTCAAAAGATCCGACGGGTTGTTGCACAAGCCAAATGCCATCTGTGTTCAGAGTAACCTTTCCCGCAAAACTGCCAAGATAGGTGAAGGTTGTTCTCCCATAGAGATGAAACCTGTTGGCACTCATTGACTGGTCGGTGAGAACCCAGTATCCTTCCGTGTCATTACACCTGTACAGTGCGATTCCTTCTGCTTCATGTTCGATGACGCCGTCGCCGATCGTTTTGCCGGTGAAGTTCCCGTCGAGGGTGTATACTTTGACGTTCCGGATCCTCGCATCCTCTTCGGCAATGAGGAGGGTGTTGTTTTCAGGATCTACGTAGATAGATTCCACATCTCGAAGCACGCCTCCTCCCGTAACTTCGCCGAACGCCCGTACGAACTTACTCTGCAGACGACCGGCGGCAACGGTGAAAGAGTATTGCTTTACCCGCTCACCGAGAAGTGAATCCGGAGGAACGCTTTCGCCATCCGTTCCGTAATTATCCGTCACATACAGAGTGTAGAAAAAGCCGTTTCCCCTGAACACCGCTACGCCATACGGCCTTCTTAATTCATCCGCTCCGATAAACCCCAACGGTGTAAATTCCGGCAGATGGAAAAGCTGTACGCGATGATTATCGCGCTCTACGATAATCAGGAAGTCATCAACAACAGCAACGCCGTTCGGGTATCGAAATTGGCGTGGAGCGTTTCCTTTTGTCCCTACGTGCTTAAGAAAAGCGCCGGTGCCGGCATCGTACACCATCAGCCGATCCGTCGCCTTTGCCGTTGCTATAACCCAGTGGATGGTCTTCCCGTCGGTCCAATAAGCAGGAGAATCAATGTTCTCGGCTCTCGTGGTATCTGTGACAAAGCTTTCAGAAAGAGTGACGTTCTTTGTCGCTGTACGCTTTGTGTCCCCGCTTTTTTGCTCAACGCACCCGATCGCAAGCAGAACGAGAAGCAAGAGAAATACTATCGGCGGAGTGGTTATTCTCATCGATTGTCCTTTGTTCGAGATTCGCTTTGCGGATGTTGGAACGTCCGCCCGAAGAGGGTGAGAGTTGCGACCTTACATATCGAACTTTAGCCCTGCAATGTAGCGGACATCGTAGAACTCAGCTTGGTAGGTCCGCTCGCTCACCCCTGCGTAATACCTCAAGGGTTGATTGAGGAGATTGCTTGCCTCGACGAAGAAGCGGATCTGCGGCGTAATGGCAACTGAACCATTGAAGTCCAACCTCGTTACGGCATCATAATAGCGTTCCAGTTTCGGCGTCAGATCAAGCTCATCGGCATCGAGGTATGGACTGGAGTAATTAAAAGCAAGTCCGAGCGTAAGTCCCGGCGCGCTGTAGGTAAGCGAGGTATTCAGGACATGCTCTGCCGTACCTGGGAGTTTGATCGTCCCGAGTGCCGGGTCATCCGGCCTGTCCGTTTTGGAAAAGGTGTAGGTATAGTTGGCATAAAGATTGAGATTGGATAGAAACGAGGGTAGGAATTCAAGCTGGCGTTGGACTGTTGCTTCGAAGCCGTAGAGGGTCGCTTTCCGCCCATTTCTGGGTTGAAACATCCGGCCAAAAGTCTTGCCTGAGACAGGGTCGGTATAATTGCTATGCTTACTACCATAGATGAATTTATCGATAGCTTTGTAGAATACGCCGCCGGAGAGGATACCAATATTGGCAAAGTAATGCTCGGCCATAAGGTCCATATTCATGGAGGCCGTTGGTTGCAGTGAAGGATTTCCAATGTAGAGTTCGTCGTCCGACTGGAAGACCTGGCGGTATCCGACCAAATCAAAGTAACGAGGCCGGGCGATGGTGTTCGTCCACGCGGCGCGTAGCAGTGTAAGCTCATCAAGCTCGTATCGCAGGTGGATCCCTGGCAAAACGTTCAAATAGTCACCCTCGCCGGAAATCGGTCTCACCGTACCATTGAGATCATCATACTCCAATCCCGAATTCTTCAGGGCCGTACGTTCAATGCGCAGGCCCCCGATGATTTGCAAGGTAGGGCCGAGTGATTGTGTGAGCATCACATAACCCGCTGTAACTGTTTCGGTCGCATCGAAATTCCCCGCTGTTTCCTCAAGTACGGACGAACCGTTAAAGAGAGCAGGATTGGAGAGGTTGAGCCTTCCAAGAAACTCTCTCGTGGGAAAGTGTCCAATCATGTAATTTCCCGCAAGGTAGTTTGGGTCGCCGTAGTCGCTCGTCCCCACCAGACCGAGATTGGCCATGTTTGCAGCAGTAGTCGGGGTATATCGGTAGAACGTGTTCTCGCGGTTCTTCTCCTTCCGTTTGTGGCTGAATCCAGCCTTTATGCTGTTGCTGTATTCGACATCGGAAGAGAACGGAATCTCGAAGTTCAGACGCGCACCGAAATCTTCTTCCTCAGTGTATTGGAACTCTTCAAACAGCTGATGAAATGTAAAGGTTGGGTTTTCCACTTGGGTTGGATGGACCGGAGTAAAGTAGGGCGTGCGGGGATTGGAAAGGTCCACCCGAACTTGTAAACCCGGCGAACCGGAGATGCGCCTCCTGTATTGGAGATATCGCTCATTCGGACGCTCCTCAGAAGCTTTCGCGTAAGAAACGCGCCAGTCGGTCTTTACAAACCCGCCGACAAGGTGTTGGCCGGCAATCGAGAAGCTTTGGGTTCGCTGGTCTTCGAGGCGTGTCAATCGAACCCTATCGTTATCCACACCCCCTTTTGTCTGTCTTCTGATTTCCGTGCTGTTGGAGATCCCCTGGGCATTCGGCTCCTTCAAGATAAAGCGTAGCCGATAACGATTTTCCCAGTCGTCCCGATGGTTGTACATCCCCCTGACGAACAGTGTAGTGTGTTCCCCCAGCATATAATCAAGGGCCGCAGAGAGACTGCGCCGCAAGCGTCGGATATCGTACTTCCGCACGTCCCATTCTTCGACATAGATATGACCCGTTGAATCATTTTGAGTCCAGACCCCTTCGGCATTGTCGGAGCCGAGCCGATGGTCTTGCACCGAACCACTAATGATGACCCCGAGTTTGTCCTCCGCGAACCGTTGGCCAAGGACAATGTTGCCGTTCCAGATGGGCATACCGGTCAGGGCATTATAACCGCTTCCGAGTGTAGCCGTCAGGCGCGTGCCTCGTGGAACTGCGCGCGTGATAAGGTTCACCGCACCGCCGATAGCGTCACCGTCCATGTCCGGGAGAACAGCTTTATGAACTTCAATCGCGGCGATCATATCTGCCGGAACCAGATCCACCTGAACGGCTCGCCGCTCCGCCTCTGCGGAGGGCATTCGCTCACCATTGATCATGATTGAATTTAACTCGGGCGCCGTGCCACGGATATTCACAAATCGTGCCTCTCCTTGATCATAGTTGACGGTGATTGAGGGAATGCGCTTCAAGGCTTCACCAATGTTGGCATCAGGGAAACGACCAATTTGATCCGAAGAAATGATGTTTGTTACGTTGACGTTTTCCCTCTGTTGACTAAAACTTCTCGCCTGCCCTTCAAGGTATTCTGCCAAGACAACAACTTCTTCTCCCTCAATAACTCCCGGTTCGAGCTCCACATTCAGCACGGTCGTTTCACCCTCTCGCACTGTGATGGTGCGGGCGACCTTCACATAACCGAGGTGGGAAACTATAAGTTGATGCTCGCCAGCGGGAACGCGCACAAGCATATACGAGCCGTTGAGGTCTGCCGCTACGCCAATTTGAAGGGAAGCAATGTAAATGTTTGCCGACGGCAGCGCGAATCCGTGCTTGTTCGTTACTCTGCCCGTAATAGTGCCGGTTTGAGCATACGCCATCGTTGTTGAAAACAAAAAGAACGCGGCTATCAATTGGATACGTAATCTCATGGAAAAAATCTCCTTTCTGTGAGGATGGTAAGGTCCATTCGTACTCTGGGGGATTTTTTATTGCAGCAAAAGCATTCTACAAATCTGCAAAGCACGGCACAACATACAGATTCACCGTTAGATGATGATTATGGTGAGATGAAGATTTGATGAAGAAGGCGGTTTATGCAGCTACGACGCGGAATCGGTATCCGACGCCTTTCAACGTTTCGATGAAGGCAACAGGAGAGCCAAGTTGTTCACGTATCTTGCAGATGTGAACGTCGACCGTACGCTCGATAAAGCGACTTCGTGGTGAAAAAAGAAGTTTTCGACCGCACCTCTAAAGGTACGCTGTAGGATAGTACGATGAGTTTCGGAAATTTCATCTTTGTGTTAACAAACGATAAAGAACAGCGCGGCACACCCACCGGGAATCCAGTTTGTATTCCTCTCTGGCTTCCCGGGGGTTTACGCTTGTTTGACTTTACAGAAATACAACCATCTCTTGATGAAACAGTAATAACCTAAAAACATCTGCAACGTATATTTGAATGCAAAAAAAGGGGAGTGTAGGATAGGGCGACCCGCGTGCCTACAAGTAGATAGAAGGAGCGAGCGAATCGCCCGGTCAAGCCCTGACCTGTGCGTGTCGTCGTCTCGTATGGGCTGGTATCGGAAGTTGTTTCAGTCATGAAGATATCACAGAACATCAATCGTTCAGACAACTGCATACTGCGTGACGCTCCTGCGTGCATGCCTGTTCGACAAGCAGGCGCGCATTCGACACATGGTCGCGCTCCCACCGCTGAAGGATCATTGAACGATATACGTTACCATCCGTTGAGGCCGTTTAAGCTCGTACATATTTCCGACCCCCATCTGAGTCGCCAATACTATCGCGAACACAGTAAGTCATTCAAGTTGCTGCTCGGGTCGATTCTGGAGCAGGGTTGTGACCATCTTCTCATTACGGGGGATATCGTGAGTACGGCAGACCCAGACGACTATTTTCTGGCTCGTGAAATCCTCGAGAGGTTTGGATTTCTTTCCAGCTCGAAGCTAACCGTGGTCCCGGGTAATCATGATATTTTCGGCGGGCCGCATCGCGCAGTCGATGTCCTGAGCTTTCCCCGTTACATCCGCAGCGTTGACTACACAAGGCATCTCAATCTCTTTGTCGAAGCATTTGCAGAGACATTCGATGGATGCATACCACTCGTGGCAGGACGTGTGTTTCCCTTTGTGAAACAGATCGGCCCCTTCGCCCTCCTCGGCCTCAACTCGATTCCTCCGTGGTCACCGTGGGATAACCCGCTCGGCTCCAACGGTCTCGTCGACAATGCCCAATGGGAGGGGATCTCCCAAGCTATGAACTCGCCTTTTCTTCGCGGCTTGATTCCCATCGTTGCCCTTCATCATCACTTCAATGACTTAGTAACGGATGGCCCCTCAACTAACGCACTGTGGAGAATCATAGAACACAAAACAATGCGGATGAAAAGGCGCAGAAAACTTCTACGACTCTTCAATGCCCTTAAGGCTCGTTATGTCTTTCACGGGCACATCCACCGGAATGAAACGTACAAACGGCAAGGAATTCGGTTTGTCAACGGAGCGGGCGCGGTGTGCGACGATCCGATACGACTCCTCAAGTTCAATGTTGTGACGTATGTTCAAGGCAGTTGTACGCTCCGAATACAATCACTTCCGATTCCTTTTCCTCAAGCGACGGCGCCTCTTGCCCTTAAACGTTCCCCGCCTACAGCGGGGTTTGCCCTTACGAAGGATTATCGCAACCATTTCGTAAACAAGCCCCGAAGTGCCACGACGTATGTCGGGGTTCGGGGCCACGCGCAGGACGCTACTCGTGAATTGCCCCGATGGATCGGGACAATTCACTCCAAAAATGTAAGGAACAAGACCCCATGAAAGCGAGGGAACGATGACGAATAACCTCATCTCTTCCGAGAGCGAACAGCCGTCTCCACTGAGCCATCCGCCTCAGGCGGAAGCGAGCACGGCGATCATCCCAAACGATCTTGTACTGGAAGTCCAGCGCATCGAGCAGTTTCTGCTTCGCCACTCCGCCTTAGGCGGAGAAGGTTCTGTACGAAAGATCGCCGCCTTTGACCTCGATAACACTCTTCTCATTGGGGATATCGGGGAAGCAGTGTTTGCACACCTCATAGCTGATGGTTACGACCTCCCCATCTCGTGGTCAGATTACCGGAAGCTCATCGTCACAACCAGAAGAGAGGCGTACGAAATTATCGTCAAGGCGATGAATGGGCTGTCCGTTGGCACAGTCGTGAAAGCGACGCACAAAGTCCTTTTTTCCTCCTCAGCGGATATACAGGTTCCGGGCGGTTCTGTGGCCACACCCTATGCTCACCCCGTGATGTTTTCCTTCGTTCACTATCTCCGAAGACTGAAGTACGATGTTTATATTCTCACAGCGAGTAATGAAATCTCTGCCCGCATCGCAACCTCGCAGTTGTTTGGCATTCCCGAATCCAATGTTTTCGGCGTCCGGTCAAGGATCGACCATGACCTTTTCACAGACCAACTTGTTTCGCCGCCGCCGATAGAGGATGGCAAGGTTGAGGTCTACCATCGTTCTATCGGTCGTGCGGCACCATTCATTACGGCGGGCGATAGTTCTCTGGATATTCCTCTCCTTCGCTTAACAGACCCTATGGGATTGTCCATCTGGGTCGGAGAGGACAGGATCGGCTTCCAGGTTGCAAAATCCCAACTTAGCATTAAGCAGAGGATATACTTTCTGCCCCGCATAGAAAAACTACATCTCGAAGAAGAGCGTGCGGACGTCCGATGAGCAAGTTATGGCCGTACCATTCGCGCTTGTCTGGACATTCAACGAACGAAAACGTGCCAAACGTTGTGGGGCATTGTGAATACGAATACTTTCTCGCATCCTGAGCAGCGAGTTCGCTGTCTTCAACAACACGAGCGACCCTCCTGAATCTTGAATCAAACAGTCACGCAAGAACAGAATGACCTCAGCGGCTACCCCACCGTGATGTGCACCATCATGCCAAGAAATTTGCAGAATTTATCGAGCGGCAAAGCATTGCAGCACACTCGATCTTGCTCGGACCGGCGGATGCGGCAATCCCGAAAATCCGCAATCAGTTCCGGAAACATCTCATCATCAAGAACCTCAAGAGCAAAGACCCGGTGGGGATGATGTGAAGATGTAAGCATAAAAGTATTGGAGTAGAAAGTATAAAGCCTATGCGGCAAGAGAAAAATTATATACTCGTTGACAATGCTGCATCGTTTTTCTACATTCTAAACAACGATTGGAGCTTTCGATGTTATCATCTTTCATTAATGCTGCTTTAAGGAGGGCAAAATATGAAACCTTGGAAAACGGCGTAATCTATGCAGAAGTGCCCGAACTCCAGGGCGTATGGGCGGAGGGAAAAACCGTTGAAGAATGCCGTAACGAGCTTGTCGAAGTAATTGAGGGATGGTTGTTCCTGAAGCTTAAAGATGGTGATCCCATTCCCGTCCTGGAAGGTATAGACTTGAACGCAAAACTTCCCGCCGATGCTCCGTAGCATTTCCCGCCGCGATCTCATTGCAAAATTCCGCGCGTTAGGATTCGATGGCCCTTTTCCCGGAGGGAAACACCAATTTATGAAGAAGGGCGCGTTAAAGGTACGCATTCCCAATCCGCATCATGCTGATATTGATTCATCTCTCCTGCAAAAGGATTCTTCGTCAAGCCGAAATCAGCGGAGAGGATTGGAATCGCGTCTAATCAAAAAACTGTAGATAACGATTTGAGCCGGAGGTTCATGCCTGCCCGTCCGGCAGGCGGGCACCTTTGGCGTAGCGCCCGGTGGGGATGATGTGAGCCCTGAATGGCAGATACCGTTCACAGGAAGTATCGATAGGCGAATTGAATCAGTGAGTTACCGGTTTATGATGTTCCAGATACTGGATTGAATTGTGGGCGGCCCGTTTCAGGACTTGAAAACAGTTTTGCAGAAGCGTTAGCTGGCGTTTAAACGATTCGAAGGAGAGCGAATTCCGCGCCTCAGTCAGGGCTTCTGCATTGTGGGGCTCGAGCTTCTTCAGCTCATCGATTGTTTTCCCTAACTTATTGTTGTACTCTGCTCTCGCGCTATCTTGGAGGTCCGTTGCGAACTCGCTCAATTCCTTTTCCAACTGAGGCATCCAGTACCGGATGTTTTCTTTAGCGAGATTACCTACAGGATGTTTTCCTGCTTCCACGGAATCCAGCCACGCATTAATGTGATTCGCAATCCCGCGCTGGTAGTCGAGATTCTTACGTACGAAGTACGCATTGAGAGGTACCTCTGGGAAACCATGCAGGCCATTGCGCGCACAAGCCATCCGTATGTCCCATCCCGTAGCTGCGACGGTCTCGTGATGTTTCGCGGCTATGCCTTCCTGTTTCGCCCACTCATTTACGTCGAATTCAATTGATTTCAGATCCTTCGGTAAATTGGGCCTGACTTTGAGTGTCTTAGGCTGCTCCTTTGGAAAGTTAGCAGGGTCCCATGGGTTAACCCGCTTCGCTGGATCTTGGGAGTGAGCTTGGGCGCAAAAAAAGCAAACTAGAAAAATGTAACTGCCAATGAACCTGTCGGTTCATTCGAAAGATAGATCAAACCGGAGGTTTGATAAAATCCTGCTCAGCGAACAAAAGAATAACCACAGATGGCACTGATTTTCACGGAACTATTTTTTTGAATTCATCTGTGAAATCTGTGGTTACTCTTTTCTCAGTGTTTTTGATGAAATCAGTTTACACATCAATACTACGCTGAGTAGTCACTTTTTTCATTGATCTTTTATGCCAGAGTCCTGATCAGCGGCCTTCATTCTTTCACCTCCGCCAGCTGCAGTTCTTGCCGTTCACGGTCGCCTGGAAGGACTGGATCTGTCCGATGCTGTTGTAGGTGATACTGTGGAATTGGCCGGATTACTGTTCCAACGACGTGGTGCACTTCCAGTCGAAGTTAAATGCGATAACTCGACCGAACTGGTCGTACGTGATGCCGCTGACCGAGCCAGAGATGCTGTTGCAGTCCATGCGAACGGCAGGCTGATTGTTGCTGACGGTCACGCGGTCGCACACATTTTCTGCCGGCTCCGACGCATCGTCGTCGCCGCAGGAAAGTATCAGCAGACTCACGACGAGCGTTGCAAGGATGATTGCTTGACGTTTTTTCATGTAGTATCTCCCTCTTTGTATTCTCCCTTCTTCCCGATGTCGGACTTCTAAGCACTCACAGGGTTCACGAAGCCCGACATCTTCAGAGCAATCTTCAGGCTGTGAGACGATTCTATCTCCTTGACCGTTATCTCAGCAAGATCATTTTCTTCACCTCGACAAAATCTCCCGCCTGCAACTGATAGAAATAGATGCCGCTGGGAAGCTGTAGCTCCGACCAGTGAACTTCGTAGTATCCCGCTTTTTGATCCTCATCCACAAGATTAGCAATTCGTTGTCCCAGCGCGTTGTAGATGTTCAACGATACTCGTACCGATTTCGGGATTTGGTATCGAAGGGTCGTTGAAGGATTAAACGGGTTGGGATAATTCTGCTGAAGTGCAAAGACCGTCGGAATTGCATCGGTCCCTGGCACATCCGTCACCGAGCCAACGAGAACGTAATTGCTCTTCGTCTCTTGGTGAGCTCCGCCGGGTCTAATGACCATGAGCGATACTGTGTAGGCACCATCGGCAGTATAAGTATGAACAGGATTGCGCTGCGTGCTGCTGAAACCGTCGCCAAAATTCCAGAGGTAGCTTATGATCGTCCCCGTCGATTGTGATGTGAAGCTTACCGACAACGGCCTGTTGCCGGTTATTGGCGTTGCGACAAAGTTCGCTCTGGGTGAGCTTACCACTGCGCTGATCACTGCCCTGACGTAATACGTTTGGTTGCGTGGCGTCCAGGAAGCAGTGCTGCTCGACCGGCTCCAGCCTCGACCATTGGACCCCTCAATGTATCCGAGATAGGGTAAGTTGGTACCATCGTACTCGATGGCCGCATAAAATTCCCCATTAACAACAGTATGATAAGTTGCGATGTAGTTAGAGAGGTCGACAGTGTACCATCCGCTCCTACCTGGATAGATACGGAATCTCGAAATAAGATCGCTTCCTGGTCTCCCGCTGGAGTCTTTGAGGATACGCACATAGCAGCTTCGCGCAGTGGTAAAATAGAATTCCAATTTTTGGACGATTGCCGGCAAGACGGGCGGCGTCATGCGAACCGCATACATAGCTCCCGATGTTAGCCATGCCGTTCCCCCGGTGGGATAACCATCGTCGTACACAAGCTCCCGCGATGCATCCGGTGTGATACCCACGGCAGTGAATCCGCTTTCTACCGCGACATATTCGGGCGAGTTCAAGCCGTAGAGATCTGCCGCCGCCTGCATCGTAGCGTTACGGGCATCGAGAAATTGTGAGCTGCTTGTAAGATATCGTGTAAGTGTGCGGTAGTAGATCTTTTCGGTCTTTTCGATGCCAATTAAGGATGCAATCAGGTAACATGCGCGATTGGGGATTCCGCTGTTGATATGAACACCGCCGAAATCGTTGCTGCTGTTGTTGAGCAGGTTGACATATTCACTCATATGCGCTGGCTGCCAACTGGCGCTTTGGTGTGGGTCACGGAGATTTCTCAGCGCATCTCCCGCGACTCCGGGCGTGTAGATATCTTCTCCCATCAACCAATTCCCAGCACCGCCGCGGGCGCGGAACTCTACAAACGTCCCGAACACATCCGCGTACGACTCATTCAGCGCTCCCATCTGATTTTCGTACATCAAGTTCGCAGACGATTCAATGACACCGTGTGTTATTTCATGGGCGATGACATCTAACGCTCCAGCGAAATTGCTGAATCGAACGCCGTCGCCGTCGCCATAGGTCATAAAGCGGCCGTTCCAGAAGGCGTTGTTGTACCTCGATCTGTAATGGACAATGCTCCGCAACGTCCCGCCTCTCCCATCCCAACTCTCCCGGCCATGCACTGTTTTATAATAATCATATACGACTCCCGTATAGTAGTGGGCGTCAACAGCTGCTCGTAGCCTGTCGTTATCGTCAAAAATATTGTTGTCGTTCGGATCCCGCACTCGCACAACGCTGCGGTAGGCAAAACCGATTGTGTCGTTCTGTGCATCCCATGTCGTGATAACGCCCTGTTCTCTCATCGGTGGAGCGATGTACATCGAGCGCGACATATCCACCAAGTAGTAACTGGTGCCCACGCGGGTCGTCTTAAGCGTCTTGACGGTTCCGTCAAGCCCACGTCCTGTTCCCTGTGCTGCAACGCCCGCCGTCTCAACCTCCTTGGTCAGTCGGACATCGTCGAGAAATGTACCGCGGTAGTTGATCAAACCATCGCTGGTAAAGAGGAACGCTATCCACACTTGTTTCGCGCCGCGAAAATCATAGGGACCCAACGCTGTGAGGTTGATCTGGTCCCTTTGCCAGCCGTTTGCGTCTGCCCCTGCGGCCGCTGTTGTCCAGTTGCCGCTGTAATATATTCCTGCAAAGTTGACCGTGTCTCGCCCAACCAGAACCCAGAAACGATCAAAAAACAGTTCCGTGATCGTCCAGTGATAATACGCAAGTACCACATCGGTCGCATCTTCAAGGTTAAAGGGTCCGTAGCGCACCATGGTGTTCATGTTCGGCGGATATGTTGTTGTCGTGTTTGGGTTCCTGCCCATCGTTCCGCTGCGGGCGCAGTAAAGGCTCTTCACACCGCTACGGGCTTTGTAGCTTGTCGTATCCCAGAGTACATGATTGCTCCCCGTCGACTTGCGATACCATGTCGTTCCCGGAAATTCCCGCTCGAACCCATCCACGAGAATGTCTTGCCAGTTTTGCACATTGGTTATCTCGGCACGCGACGATTGATTCATCATCGGTAATGGTTCACGCCGACCGGGCGGAATTGAGATCACTTTCGTCTTCAATGGGTCGACCGTGTATGTAACAAATTCCCTGGTTGCAGACAGCTTGCTTTCTTCAACGACACCATCCTGTTTAGAAGGTCTACGCATCTGGTGACGGATACCGTCATCCTTCTTCAGAATGGCTCCTGTTGTAGCATCGATGAAAAGGTTCATGTTAGGAAACTCAAACGAAGGCAACTTCACCCGCCAGGCGAGCAGGAATACATCGCCCTTCGGATAGATGTACAGCCGGGCAGAAGCTTCATCCGACGTATACTGCACGAAAGATTGCGCGATGCGAACGGCTTCTCGGTCGCTGATGGACGGGTTCGTTTTCACGTCAATCGACGGATGGTAGCGACCGTTAACAGTTTGAAGCATCCCTTCCTTGTCGAAATGAGCGATCAGCTGACTTCCCCAGATGGGAATTCCTTGGTGTACCCGGTCAAATTTCAGGTGCGTCATTCCAAGCTCATCCTGCTGGAAGTCGAGAAGTTTCAACTCTTCCGGCGGATTGCTCAGCTTGAAGATGACTGCCTGTTCTTCCAGAAACGCGAGAACAGCTTCTTGCAACGCGGCAGACGACTTCACTGCGACCTTCTGTTGGCTGAGGATGCCGGAGAGGAATGTCGGAGTGGCGTTCTGTTCGTTCCAGCTCACTGATATTTTTCCGCTGCTTTGTTTGGCAAGGGCGTCAACGGCATGTTGCTGCTCGAGCGTGACCCGCGACGTGCGCGGAGTTTGTGTGTCGTGTTGCTGCACCTGCTCTTGCGACCAGAGAGAAAAGGAGAACAGAAAGAAGAGACACGATAGACGTTTGATATTCATGGCTATTACCTCCAGTTGTGTTCAAGTGGTAGGTCTTGCAGGGTGTTTGTACAACTCATGCTGCTTTTAAGAATATTATGGAGAAGAAAAATGTGCAGTGCCTTTTCCCCGATTCCGCACAGGAGGCTAAACGGTTGTGCGATCCCTTGGTAAGTACCACTTACCGCGTTCTCCGCGTTGAACGATCCCTCAACGGTTGTCGAGACATTTGTGCCTGGAATTCTCACCGAGACCAGAAATCCAGAGTCGTTCACGTTCGCGGTGCCAGTGAGCGCGAACGTAGCTAAACAGGTTATTGTGCCAGAGCCAAGCCGGAAACGTACGCTCATCGTATCAATGGCACCTGTTTCCCTAACCCGGAAATAGACTCTCAAACCTTGGTTCGTCGTTCCAGTCCAAAAATGCCCGCATACCTTGCCACAGACAGCTGCGACGCCTGCTCTTCGCTGCATGAAAAACACCAGAAAGCTGAGTGCAAAGAGAATGAGGAGGTACATGCTCTGAGTTTTCACCTTGCGCATCCTTTCTGAAGTTTTGCAAACATTATTGCTTCGTTGCCGTCCAGGTGCCTTGGTCGATGATCGTGCTGGTGAACCCGGTTGCAAATGTACTGCCGCAGACGAGCGAAAACGAGCCTCCATAGCCATCATACGAACCTTGAGATGATGAAGCCGAGCTTAAAGTCGCCCGAACTCTCGTGATGATATTCGTCGACCCGGCATACTTGACCCGCGCAACAAACGAATTGCCTTGAACACTTACGGTGGTGTCCTTGTTAAAGGTCGCCGTGCAGGTAAATGTTGGGAACTCCATTCGGATACGGATCGTGAGACTATCCACCACACCTGAAGAGGTAATACGGAAATAGACTGGTAAGCGCTGGTCTGTGGTTCCTGTCCAGACACCGGCGTACTGGGCAACGTTTGGTGTGCCTGTATCGGGACCCGTCGACTCATCTTTTGTGCAGCCGTTGAGAACAAGCAGACTAACCCAAGCTGAGGTCATAAGCCATCGCTTAATATTACTCAAGGATTTCGTCATCATGGTGCTTTTTCCTTAATGGTCAGAACGTGAAAACAATCCCGGCCGTGAGCAGTTTTGTGTAGAAGGTCGACTCATCAGAGCTCTTGATCCGGTACCAATCGTATCCTTGACTGTCAGTATACACATACTCACCGAGATCGGACGTTGTCGATGATGCAGCAACGATCCACTGATATTCAAGCTGTAGGGACAGTGATCGCCAGAGAACGATTCTTGTTCCTAACCCGATCCCGGGCCGTGCGCTGATGTGCTCTTGTGGCCCATTATCTTTAGGAAAACTTGAATCGGTGAACTTGTATGATTCAGAGACGACGGCAATGTCAAAGACAACGTACAAGCTCAGTGGGAAATCATCCTTCGGAAACCAATGCCCGCTGAACTCAAACCCTACGAGGCCGAATTCAGGGTCTTGATACGTAACACTGGTGCCGACTTCCGAGGTGTAGCCGAAACTGTTGAACCTCTTGCTCAACACGTACAGTACGCCGCCAAAGACTCCAAAACCTTCTGCGAAGAAATATTCGTACCCCAGACCCACTCCAGCTGTTGTTCTACTTTGAGGTACAACCGGGCCATCTTCCCCACCGAGCGGATCCAAGAAACCTGGGTTGCTAATCACAGCATACGCTGTCTTGATGTAGAATCCTTGTGGCCACTTGGTCTCAGAACTGCCTTGGCGGGCGTAAAGGGAACTGGCGATAACCATCGTTGCCGCAATCAAATACAGGAGCCGATGGAGTTGGTTCATTGTTGTCCCTCCTTCTGGGTCATTTCCACCTTGGCATCCATCGAGTGTTCAGCTTGACCTATCATTTCAAGAGGACAAGCCGTTTTGTCTTGACAAACTCGCCTGTTTGCAGACGATAGAAATACACCCCGCTCGGCAAACCTTCCGGCCTCCACACGACGCGATGTTCACCGGCCTCTTGCACGCCATCCACCAACCGAGTAACCTCCTGTCCGTGAAGATTGTAGATCCGTAAGGACACGTCATGACGTGTCCCTATTCCGGGTAACGTATAACGAATAACTGTGGACGGATTAAACGGGTTGGGATAGTTCTGGTAAAGCTCGAAGCTTGTTGGGGGATTGTCCGCACGGACCGATGTCACTGGACCCTGGAAGATGCGGATCAGGCCGGCGTTGCTCCCGGTGACGAGCACACCCCAATTCGCACTGAACGAGACGCCGCTCAGCACATCGTTTCCGATGTTTACACGAGTAAGCTCAGTGCCCGTGTTCAAATCCCACAGCCGCAAGAATCGATCTGCGTTGCTAATACTAACAGAGATTCCTCTGCTTGTACGCGTTATGTTCACCCCGCTCCCCACCGATGCGAGGATTGCTCCGTCCGGCCTGAACGCGATGAAATCTGGATAGGTGGTGTGCCCGGTCAGCGTTCGAGTTGTCTGACCAGTCTGCGGATTCCAAACACGAATCGACCGATCGTCTCCAGCCGAGGCGAGCAGTTGACCGTTCGCGCTGTACGCCGTCGCGGTCACCCAGCCGGTGTGTCCCGTGTAGGCGGCCACCTGAGACCCCGACCCAGTATCCATTATGTACAGCGTCTCGTTGCGCTTCGCCGTCGCGATACGGCTTCCGTCGGGACTGAACGCCACGACGCGAAAGACGGTAGAGATTGCGCGCCGTAGTGTCAAGTTCGAAGCATCCCAGAGGTGAACGTTGAGGGGGTTGCCGCCCGATGCGCCGGCAAGTGTGGTGCCGTCGGGCGAAAAGGCAAGCTGACCGACGCCCGAGGTTGCAATCGTCGCGATCTGCGCGCCGGTGGAAACATTCCAGAGTCGTACTGAACCATCACCCGGAGAAAGATTCACCGTGCTCTGGGAGGCAAGGACTTGAGAGTTGGGACTGAAGGCAAGCTCTGTGACACGGTTGGTGTGTCCGCTCAACGTTCGAATCTCCTGCCGCGTGGCAACATCGACAATTCGAATCAGGTTATCGGCGAACGTCCCATAGGCAATCAGTCGTCCGTCCGGACTGATGGCAATACCCGCGATCGCATCAGATGGCCCCTGCACCTGACTGACCTGCGTGTAGATGCTGGTCTGAGCAAACAAAACAGAAAAGGAAAGACAGAATACTGCAACGATCAACAGTACTGATCTCATCGTGCGTAATCTCCTTAAGCTGATTCTTCTCTGTACATACCTGCATCGTGGCGGACGCGCAGAAAACAAATCCCGCTTCAAAACAGCGGGACGCGGAAAAACGCGAAAGCCCGCCATCGTACAACAGAATTCGGCGGGCTGAACCTTGGCGAGGGACAAGAAAAGCCAAGCCGAATCATCCCATCTCCCTGGAGGGACAATCCGGCTTTCTTACAGCCTTTTCGCTTTTCTTAGTTTCTCAAGTTGAGCGGTTTACATGGGACGCTGATTTACACTGAAAAAATTGATCTCAACGGATTTTATTTCAGATATTTGATCCGCGAAAACCCGTTTTCTCGGCTTTTTCAGCGTCCTATTATGGAAAAGCGGTCAACTTGAATTAGTTTGCTTATTGCATCAGTCTACTTCTCCATTTCTCCCCATATCTTCACTCCCTTCCTCCCCCTTCACCTCATCACGAACTCCCGGTGTCGCTTATTCATCACTGGTTCCCCTACGAATTTCTCCCCATCCCAGTACCGTATACCGCGTCTGAGATTCTCGAAGTACTCCTCGTTCAGCTCGCTCGTCACCAGTCCCCGGTCTCGATACCGTCCATGCAATCCACTGAACGCATCCGAGGCGCGCACCCGTACGCACCGCATCGAGGAGTCAAAATAGAAATACAACGTACCTCCTTCCGGTGCCGGACCTTCCATCTTGACCGGGAAGGGAACCTTCTCAGCTACGATCACCTGAATAAGCCCATCCTCCATGATCTTCACTCCCGATATTTCATTCGTAATGTCGGCCCAATATTTCTTCAAGTCGGAGCCCGGAAAGAGGAGGTAATACTTCTCCGTCCCCGGAGACATGCCTTCCGGCGCGAAGCCGGCCGGCGCCGGTCCGTGCCCCTCGATCTTCCGTGGGTCGAACACCGCGAGCGACGCGTGGCCAAGCCGATTGTTCTGACCCCCAAACAACAACTCCTCAACCCCATCGCCGTCGAGGTCCTTACGAGTATAATACGGAAGCCCCCCGTTGTGCCAGTATTCGCTCTTGAGCGTGCCCGTTCTCGCATCCAACCGAACGATAACGTTAGGAAACCATGGGCGATGAGATGCGAGTGCTACAACTTCTGCCGCTTGGTCCTCACGCCCCTCGTAGACAATCTGATAGAAAGCATAGTCGTCCGAGTACGGAACGCCGCCAATGGTAACATTCCGATGAAGATCGTACCGCCACCGCTCCCGACCATCTGCCTCAAAACAAACGACCGCGTTCTGGAAGGGATTATTTGCCCCCATGTAGGGTGAGTACGCCCAGCCAAAGATTCCTGTCACCTCGTTTTTCCCGTCGCGATCGATATCCCGAACGATAAGACCACGCCCCTCATGCTCGGCTATCCATTGTGGTGGAGACTCCATGCTGAAGCCCTTAAAGATATACTTTCTCCACAACTCATCCCCTTGCTTGTTGTACGCAACGAGGAACTCCTTCTCCGGCCGCGCATAGGCGGGATTGCTGTCACCCGTCCACAAGCGAGGGATGAGGAGAACCAATGCCGCAACCATTGTGGCAAACCCCACAGACCACCGCGCGGGATATCGGCGAAATGACTCCACAAACCGTTGGGGAAGTCCGCCATCGGCGGACTGGATGGGGAGAGGAGTACCAAAACCGACTTCACGCTCGCGAAGCGCGCGCTGCGTCACCGTCAACGCGTGACTGGCACGCTGAGCTTGTTCACGCTGAAGTTGATCCACCTGTTCGTAGTAGGACTTCATTTCTTTGTACAGTGCCGTGCACCAGAGACACGTCCTCAGATGCTGCTTGATGGCGGCGCGCTGTTCCTGAACGAGCGGCGACTCCAGCACGCAGAGCTCTAAGTTTTTCTCGTCGATATGGTTTGTCGTTTCCATCGTTCTGTTATCTATATACCGACATCGGAAGCGTCACGCAGATTCCGATTTCTTCAGTTCTGCTACCATCTCTTTCTTTGCCATTTTTGCCAAGTATTCGAGGATCGTCCGATGTTTGGTTGCGTACTCCTTCTTCGTCATGCGCGGCATGAAGGTCTTCAGCATATCAAAGTAGGAACCGTCCATCGCTTGCTGGCCGGAGAATTCCTGCACGATAATCTCCCGCACGGCGTTGAAATAATTGGCTACCACTGACTTCGGATATTTTTTCTGACCACATAGGTCGAATACATCTTCTTGTTGAGCAGCTCACACACACGCTCTGCCGTGCCCCTGATGTCCTCCTGCAGAAGAGTTGCCTCGGCAATGGGCCGTTCTTCCTCGTGACCCTCCCATCCGAGCACATAGACCTTTTTGACCATGAGCGCGGCGGAAACGAGCGGAATCGCCCGTTGGTACTGTCGCTGACCCGCAACAATCTGGTGGAGCTTTCTCAGCATGACCATGAGCGTATCGTGTACCAGCACCGCTCCGATGAATTGCTGCTCGAGCTTCTCCAACGGAAAGGGAGGGCAATTTGTCAAACTCTCCATGTCGCGCGGCACAAGGTACGTTTCGCCAAAACGTTGAAGCTCGTCAAACAGCCGTTCTTTGTGATTCGCCAGCCTCATGTTACGCAGCACCTTGCCGAGCGTCGGATCGGCTTCGCTGTACAGGCGGATGATGTTGTTGTTGACCTTGAGGAACACAAGGCGTCGCAACGCGATGAAGATTTCGTCCTCATGACACGTGCTGACATTAAGCTGCTCGCTCTCAAAGAAGGAATAAAGCTTGACGAACTTTCCTTGCTCATCGCGCCGGAAGAGGTCGGCAAGACAATCATACACGATGTCGCTCTCCTTGAGGCCGAGGTGGTAGGAACTGAGTTTCCCGCTGATGATCTTTTTCCGGATGATGGGAAGTGCCAGCGAGTAGCAGAGATGGACAAACTCGTGCACATCCAGCGGTGTGTACGCACCGGAGAGAATAGACCTGAGCAGGTTGCGGTAGGAGCTGGAGATTCTCATCCTTCGATCTTCAATGACGATGTGTGGCGGGGTACACTACGAAAATAGCACGGTGTTGAAAAACGAGGCAACAGGTCATTCTGCCCGCCCCGGCTCTGATGCCTTACTGCGGGCCGGGGAATCCCCCTGCCTTGTAGCGGGATGAACCTGCCCGCCGCGCACAGAGCCGTGATGTAGGCAGGCGGGGAATCTTCATCAAAAAAGGAGACTTCGTCGTGAGGTCTTCGCCCGATCTCAGACGAGGGCCTCAGTCGAACGATTCTTCAGTCTCCGCCTTCTGCCTCCTCCGCCTCCGGCGGATTTGGCGGGCAGGCCCGCCTGCCGCTTCGCTGCGGCGGGCAGGTCGGCGGATCCTTCAGAATGACAGAAAAAGGTTTTTCAACAACCTGATAATAGTAGAGAAAACTGGATAGAGAGTCAATGAGGTGTGACCTGGTGGGATGTCTGGTTCATAGCCGCTTTCCGTTCGAACGCCTCTCCTTTCCACTGAAACCCCGAAAACAGACCAAGAAACCCGAAGAGGATAATGTACAATGGATGAACAATGGCTGTTGGAATGAAGTACCGAAGGAGATGCCGTTCCTGAAACAGCTCAGCCGCATGGAAAAGGAAGTTGGCTTCGAGGAGAAGCTTCGCGAACCATAACGCGCTTGCACTCAGTAGCCAATCATCCGAAACGAAGTCGCCTACGGCGGCCGCCACTACTCCGCCGACAAGCAGCAGGTTGAAAAGGTAGACGGCGACAAGCCCGGCAGTCATCTCAAAGCCGTAATGTCTCCCCTTACTCGCGTAGCGAATTCGTTGATTCCAGAACTGACGCCATCTGGTCGGTGCCGCCGCGGGAACGTACGCCTCTGGATTCAGAGCAAAGACAAACGCTCCTAATTCCTTTCGCTGCGCAGTGTGGAGATGATGTGAGAGTTGAACATTATTGTAGGACGGGTCTCCAGACCCGTCGCTGATGTACCGGCGATGAGATGAGCCCTGCTGAGTTTATGGTCGGCTCCGGCCTGCCCGCCACGC
>JBGFRR010000090.1:0-34749 GCA_041695045.1 Bacteroidota bacterium | reverse complement strand
GCTTGGAGAAGTGATAGGACGGAATCCGCTAAGCGTTGGGGGTCGCTAACTTGAACAGCATGGAGATATTGTGGCGCGAGGTCTGCCATCAATCCTACCCGAGTTCCCACAACGACAACTCCGCTTGCCATCGCTTCGACGACAGTTACAGCTTCAGCCTCGTACAGCGATGGATGGAGCAACACATGTGCCCCGTGGTAATGGTTCACCACCGCACTGTTCGGTACTGCTCCTACAAACTCAACAGTTGTCGTAAGGCCAAGATCGACAGCAAGCCGTTGGAGTTTTCCATCTAAATAATCTGGCCCCACAATCCGTAACGTTGCTGGAACGGCTCGATTGACCTTCGCGAACGCTCTCAACAGCGTCGGTTGATCTTTCACTTCCGTGAGGTTCGCTACGTGCAGGAAGCGGAAGGGGGGTTCAAGTATCGGCTCTCCATTAGGAAAGAAGCGACGCGTGTCGACGCCGAACGGAAAGAGGTTTTTGCGTTTTGGGACAATCCCCGCTCGTTGTAATTGTGTTTGCTGGAATGACGTTAGAAGATGGATGACCGAGGCGTTGTTGCAGATCCAGCGCAGGAGAATTCTCTTACGGAATGAGAGGAGATGACCATACTTGATTTGACGTACGGCAGCGGACTCGGCTCCCAGGAAAGAAACCACCGAAGGAACCTTCAACGCCTTTCCCGCAATCACGGCTGCGAAACCAGCGGGAAGGCCCCAAAAGCCATGAATCAGTGTGAATGGCTCCTTCCGGTGATCGTTGCGGAACGTGCGCAGTAATGCGGCAATACGAGCGTGAAACGGAGCGTTCCAATACGCATTGACATACTTGACCTGAGCATTTCCGATCGTGACTTCTGGATGTTCATTGTTTTGAGCGTTCAGTGAATAGACCGTTACGCGGTTTTTTTGTGAGAGATGTTCAACAAGCTGCGTCAGGATGGGAATGTGCATAATCGAGGATGGCGGCGCTACGCCGCTGGGGACGAAGAGAGCAATGCGTTTCATCTGCCTCCTCCATTCTTCCGTCGAACGATTTCCTCGTATAACCTCAGCGCTTTCTTGCCAAGAACATCGTAGCTCAGCTCTCGTTCAAAGTATGTCCTGACCGATTGCCGGCTTGAAGAACTCTGTTTTGTTTTGTGAAAAGCCTGCACAAAAGAATCCGTGTCGCCCGGTTTCCACAACGCTCCGACGGTTCCGTTCCTCGTTATGGCCCGAAAAGAAGGGATATCGGTCACAATCGGTGTGACACCGCATGCAAGCGCTTCGAGGAGAGCGAACCCACTCCCCTCGTCATGGCTTCCGAGAACGAAGTAATCAGCAGCACTGTAATACGAGGGAAGCCGGTCGTACGGAACGGCTCCAACGAAGCGGACATGCCGCTCGATGCCTAATCTGGTAACCTCAGAGCGGACGTCTGTGAGAAGCTCATCGTTGTTGTAAACCATCATGAGCAGTGGATTCATACAACGGGGAACGATGTGCGCAAACCCACGAAGCACGGTACGGGGGTCTTTATTGTGGTTCAGCCTTCCCACCCACAAGAACACCTCGTTCCCCTGGAGGTTAAGTTCGCGTTTCTTTCGCATAGGGTCGGATGGTTCAAACGTCGATGACGCTTCTGTAATTTCATACACCTGTCGGTCTATCCCGATGAGCCTTGCCTCGCGCCAGGGTCGCACGTGCTCGACGGATGTAAAGAGAAAACCATCGATGTATCGAAAGCCATGCCTCTACACAAGTCGTTTTGGAAAGTTCGGCGGACCGCCACCATGGTGTTGCCAGACTGTTGCCGTTCCATCGTTGAGGATTTCTCTCAGCCGCTTGAATGAAAGCATCGATCCATTGAGATGAACGAGGGTGGGCACAAGGGACGTAACGGAACGATGGGCAAGAGTCGGAAAATGCCAGGGGCGGAGTTTTGGCGGTAAGTCATCACGTACAAAATGATATTCGACACCATCGACATGTTCTATCGATGGCATTCGAAATCGTTGCACGACCGAAACTCGCTCTGCCCCCGCACGCCGAATCGCACGGCACCATTCGACTGATGAATGATACTTCCGAAGAAGTTCATCGACGCTTGTCAGCTCGGCATCGTAGTAGTAATTGAGGTAGGTAATATGCATGATGACAACAGTGGAACAGTAAAAGCTCCGTCATCGTCGACGGCCGATAATCATGTAGTGGTCTCCAAGAGAACGGAGTAAAGGAAGACGTTCGACCCGCGCTTCTATTTGAATCAGTGTGCGAACAAGGCCGGGATGACGAGAGACAAAGCGCTTCAAGGTGGGAGGCGGAACAATGATGTTGAATCCGGCGACTTTTTCAATAAGGAACCACTCTTTCAGCGCTTTGTGCCCACTCTGTGTCGAGTGATAATGAACTCGCACATCCTTTCCTCCAATACTTACTGTGCGTCCATCGATCCCGTGGCGGCGTATCGCAAATGATGGGTCCAAGCGTCTAAATGCATAAAGAAATTCCCACAGAGCAAAAGGCGGCATGATGACGCCTACAAAGTACCCTCCTGAACGCGTGAGCTGTGCAATGTCCCTGCACACGGAGCGCAATTGCTGCGTACAATTGAGTCCACCAAAGTTTGAAAGCACGACGTCAAATTGGCTATGGACAGTTTTTGTAAGAGCCTCAAAAGAGCTTTGACGGAATTGCACATTGTCTTTACCCGCAGCTTTTCGAATCGCGTTTTCGATCATGCCTGCCGAGCTATCAACCCCCAACACTCTATACCCTCGTTCGACCAGTTCAAGAGCATCGGTACCCGTCCCACAGGCAAGGTCAAGTACGGAGCTCCCCGGCGGGATGCGCCGTTGAATTTCTGCGTAGACCCGTTCTCGCAACCATCGTGTGATGAGGCTTGTCTCAAACAGCTCATCATAATGATCTGCAAGAGCATCAAACGGACTGCTCTGTGCCAGCGTATGATCCAAGACGTTCACGTTATCCATTGTCGTGTGAGATGCATTCCGAGCCGTGCGATTGTCGCTTTCGTCAACGCAACTACTCGGCGTCGTAGCTGTTTTTGTCCGTTCTTTGATAATTGATGCAGCAACACTTCATTCGTCATACGCCGTTGGGCAAACCAGTAGTAGCTCTTCGTTGGTCGACCGCGAACCTCCAACAGGCGTTCCGTCCTCCGATCCCAGGGGAGCGCGGCGACGATTCTCGATTCTACATCAGCATAATACTCCGTCCCTTTAATGGGATAAGCGACTGTGGTGAGGAACGTATCGGCGTTCGTCCGTTTCAAGTGCTCGATGGTTGCGAGAATGTCATCCTCGGTCTCACCTTCGTATCCGAACATCACAAACAGCCCCACCTGGATGCCGTAACGGTGAGCAATCCGCGTCATCTGTCGGATTTCCTCAGCCGTGACGCCACGCGACATTGCATCGAGAATACGCTGGGAGCCGCTTTCCGAACCCAACCAAATCCGGTAACAACCAAGGTCTGCCATCTTTGCAAGCACATCTTCCGTGAGCCGATCTGCTCGTGAGATACATTCAAACGGAACCTTTAGCTCTCGTCGCTTCATTTCTTCATAGTATCCATAGAACCACTTATGGCTGATGGTAAAAACATCGTCGGCAATCCACATCATATCAGGGCGATAGCGTGCAAGAAGATACTCTACTTCGTTGACGACATTGCTCACAGAGCGTCGCCGATGGGTAAAGCCGTAAACGCCATGGCTGCACCACTTGCAGGTATAGGGGCATCCGCGTGCTGTGACGAGGGAAACCGACCCAAGTCCATGATGGCGCCGCCACGTTTCGATGTACTGCTCAATGGAAACCGCATCTCGGTCGGGAAGGGGGATAGTATCGAGGTCTTGGATAAGGGAACGCGGTTGAGTGTGAACGATATTGTTCTTTTCATCGCGGAACACAATGCCGGGAATATTGTGTAAGTGATGCACACCGTGGGTCAATAGAGCACGCAAAAGTTCGTCGAGCGTGACCTCTCCTTCTCCTACGACCACTACGTCTGCACCCGAATCTAAAAACTCTTTTGAGTAGTACGGTGGTTCTGGTCCACCGAGGATCACAATGCCCCCGCGCTCCTTGCAAAATCGAATCATCGCCAACACGTTCAGCTTCGTCATCAAGTTGCAGTAGATACCGACAATCGCCGGACGGTGCGAGTCAATGAACAAGCGGAATTCATCTTTCGTCGTAAACGTACTGTCGAACACACCGACATCGTGTCCCTTTGCCTTGAGGTAGGCAGAAAGGTAGAGAATTCCAAGCGGTGGATACGGCTTCATGATACGCCGCTCGTGGCAATCCTCATGCAAGTAGTAACCGTGTGTCAGCAGGAGTCTCATGGCAGAACTTGTAGACGCTCGAGTGAACGCAGCCGCCGAAGTTCCAATGGGAGCGTAACGCCGTGGTAAATCATCGACGCTACGTGTCGGAGTGATCGCTGATCGAGCTGTGAGGGAGTGCGAAGGAGTTCTTTCGTTGCCCTTAAACCTCTCCAGACACTGAACTTCTTGTGAACGACGCGATGCAGCGTTCGGTAGAAATCGGGATGATACTCGCCTGCAAACATCAGCTCTAAATCCTGACTATCCACCCAGTTCTGTTTCTCTCCCAACTGTGCCTTCACCCGCTCGTAAAACTTCGTCCCCGGCAGGGGATAGGATACCGAGATGCCAATTTCATCCGGCTGGCAATCTTTCACAACCTGTAGCGTCTTTTCGATATCCTCTTTTGTTTCGCCCGGATAACCGAACTGCAGGAAGAAACCAACCTGTATCCCGGCGTTGTGGAGCAGTGCCGTGGCTTCGTAAATCTGGTCGATAGTCGTGCCTTTCTCCATTGCATCGAGGACCTTCTGTGAGCCCGATTCCGCTCCCACCCAAACAGTTTGACAGCCCGCATGTTGAAGATGTCGAATGTTGTTTTCCTTCAGCAGCAAATCCACTCGAGACAGGCATTTGAAGGGGATCTTCGCATCCTCGCGATTCACCACATCGTCAAACGTTGTCACCCAGCCGGGTTTCAGGCCGAAGATGTCGTCGGCGAACCAAATATGATCGGGATTGGCAAATCGCTTTAAGAACTTCATTTCCTCCACAACATTCTCCGGGCTGCGACTATGATAAACCTGACCGTAAATCGGCTTGGCGCACCAGTTGCAGTGGAAGGGGCATCCGCGGGTTGTGACAAGATTGAGAGAGAAGTAGCCATGGCGCTCTTTCCAGATACGGCGGTATGTTTCGATATCGACAATGTCCCAAGCAGGGAAGGGCAGCTCGTCTAAGTGCGCCACCAGCTCTCGCTTTTGCGTGCGTGCGAACGAGCCATTCTGTCGGTACGCTAAGCCGTGAATGCTATCAATCGGTTTTGGTTTGCCGCGCAGCAGATGCTCTGCAAGCTCGGTGAGCGTCCGTTCCGCTTCTCCGCAGATGACGTAGTCTGTCCCGTGCGCGAAATATTTGTCGAAATGGTCGGTGGCGTCCGAGCTAAAGATAGCAACGGTGCAGCCGTGCCCTTTGGCGAGTTGCGTCATCCGGAACGCCGCTGCGCGCATCCGGCTGAGACACATTTTTGTGAGGTAGTTGAATTGGTCGTCATAAATGACAACGAGCCGCGGTTGATGTTGCTGCAGTGCTGGAAGGATATCTTCCTCGCTCTCGGCTAACATTACGTCGTGTAGCGCGACGGTGAAGCCCTGTTGTCGGAGAACGCTTGCGGCATAGAGGGTGCCGAGCGGAGGATAGGGCTGCATCGCCCGATATTCTTTCGGGTCGAAGCGGAGGAAGTAGGAATGTGTGAGGAGGATGTCAGCCATCGAGACCAAATTGTCGCAGTCGTTCCTGGTATTTCGTCAAGATCGTTCCAGCGAAGTCGCCATGATAGGCTGTCGAGAGATCGGGAGTCGAGCGAAAGATTGTTGACCGCTTTTCGTTTGAGAAGTTAGGATATCTTTTCTTCCAGACGCGCTTCCAGAATTCTAAAAGCCGGGCATCAAGCTTCGATGCAAAAGCGTTGGGGAACAATGATTCGAAAATTCGTTGCACGATGGACTGCCTGAATCGCTTATCGACACCATTGGTTGGCCAGACGTTCGGAAGGAAAGAGGAGACCCAAGGGTTTGCGTCTAAGTACCGGTAGAACAGCCGAGCATTGTAGAGCGGCTTGAGCGTTCCGATTTCAAGAGCCGTGTAGACATTCTTTTCGTGAACCTCAAGGTTGTGCTCCGTGATGAAATGATTCAGACAAAAATACTTCTTGCTGTTCAGAAGGAAAATCTTTTTGAAGAGGATGAGGAGGGTGCGGCAAATCCAGAGACGTTCGTTCGCGGTGACGACGACATAATCGACGTCGCCGTTCTTACTGGCGATGCCTTTCGAAAGCTCGCCGGAAACAAAAACAGCTCGAACAAAAGGAAACCGGCGGATGATTGCAGTCATCAGAATTGCCGCTTTCCAGTGACGCACGGCCCGCTGTTCTTTTTCCTTCCGGATGTCAACCAATCGGACGCAGTCGGTATTGAGTGAGTAGTACCCGCGATTCTGAGTTACAATGGAGATGAGAGGACCGACATTGCACGCGTGTGTCACTTGCGACGGACTGGCAGAGTCCGACGGCAAAAACGCGTAGATCTCCTCTGCTGTGAGGGGATGCTCAAAGATGTCGAAATACGAGAGGACTTTCAGTATATCTTTTTGGAGCGGGGAGGCGGTAGCAAGTTGGTTGTGCGAGATATCGATCTCCTCCTTTCTCGATAACTCCGGTTGCCACGCTTAGGCGGAAGCTGGACTGCCTTCAACGAGACAGTACAAAAGTTTCAGTCTTGTGTCAATCTTCGAAAACAGGCTTTCGGTGTTGTGGTTGAAACTCTGGCGAAATGTGGTTATATTCATCCACCTTTCACATGGCTCGTCTCAAGTCCTACATCCGTTCGACACTCAAATTCCTTCTCTTTTCCGGCGGCGGGGCCTTACTCCTCTTCGTCCTGGTCGATAATGTCATCATGCCGCAGTATGTTCAACAAGGCAAAACGACAAAGGTTCCAGATGTCACCGGCCTGCCGTTTGACGAAGCGGTTAAAGTCCTTGCAGATCATGGACTTGAAGGAAAGAAGGCCGAAGAGAGACCGGATGCCAAGTATCCCGTAGGGGCCGTAGCACTGCAGAATCCGTCCGCTGGCGCAGAAGTCAAGTTTGGTCGTGGTGTCTACTTAACGGTGAGCGGCGGGGAGCCGATGGTTCTCGTTCCATCATTGCGAGGCAGGACTGTTCGAGACGCGGCATTTGCGTTGGAACGGTTCGGGCTGACCGTAGGCAACGTGACGTATGAAGTGTCGGTCGAATTCCCCGTGAACACAGTGATGGAGCAAGCAATTCCGGAATCCGTCAAGGTTGCTATGGGCACCGTGGTGGATGTTACGGTCAGTCAGGGGCCCAGCAAAGATCAGATCCCCGTACCGTCGCTTCTGCGTAAAACACTGGCAGAAGGAGAGCGGCTCATTCTGCAGGCAGGCTTCACTATCGGCAACATTGTCTATCAGCCTCAGCCCGATATGCTCCCGAACACCATCATTGACCAATACCCTCGCGGTGGTGAGCTCGCGCCGATCGGACAAGCAATCGACCTTGTTGTCACACGCAAAGGCGAACCGCGGCCACTCCACGAAAACTGACCATGCCTCGTATTCTTATCGCACCGTCAGTCCTTGCTGCGGATTTCTCTCGTCTGAGCGAACAACTGCGCCAAGCAGAAGAAGCAGGTGCAGATTGGTTTCACCTCGACGTGATGGACGGACGCTTCGTTCCAAACATATCTTTCGGTCCGCCGGTGATTGAAAGCATCCGTGCAATCACGAAGCTCCCGCTGGACACGCATCTGATGATTAAAGAGCCGGATCGCTACGTAAAGGATTTCCGGAACGCTGGCGCCGATTGCATCACTGTTCACCAGGAAGCGTGCAGACATCTCCATCGCACGGTCATGCGCATCAAGGAACTTGGAGCGCGAGCAGGAGTGGCAATCAACCCGGCCACACCCGTCGCAACCCTCACGGAAGTGCTGGGGGATGTTGACCTCATCCTCATCATGTCTGTCAATCCCGGCTTTGGCGGTCAGTCATTCATCCCCGGCTCACTGCAGAAACTTGCTGAGGCACGCACGCTCATCGCAGAGGCCGGACGATCGATCTCCCTCGAGGTCGATGGCGGAATCGATGTCTCGAATGCTCAGGGCGTTGTCGAAGCCGGCGCGGACGTGCTGGTCGCCGGCACATCGGTGTTTCGTCAGGGAACCATCGCAGAAGCGATGCAGAGGCTCCGTACGAGTATCGAACAAAGGACTCCAGCATCATGAGTTTTGTCATTCAGCACGTCGATATCGTTACCCCATTCCGCGTCATCAAGAACGGCTCGGTAATTGTGGAAGGCAAAAAGATCGCCGCCATCGGTGAAGCGGATGAGGTGGATATTCCTGCCTCGCTCCGAACGTACGATTTCGAAGGAATGACCCTGACGCCGGGCTTTATCGACCTCCTCGTTCATGGCGGCGGCGGCCATGGTTTTGCAGACATGAGCTTTAAGGCCGTAGAAAAGATATCGGAGTTCTTTTTTCAGCACGGCACGACAGGGATGCTCGCAGCTCTCTACAGCAAACCGGAGCCGGACTTAATCACTGATGTGAAGCGAATTGCTGATTTTTGCAAGAGCGCAAAGGGCTCCAATGTGTGGGGAATACATTTAGAAGGGCCGTTCATCAACAAGGAACTACACGGCGCGATGAAGGCAGAATATCTCTGGGAGCCCAACGTCGAGCGATGGAACAAGCTTTACGCGGTCAGCCAGGGATACATCCGCTTAATGACGATTGCTCCGGAGTTACCCGGCGTTGAAGAGGTAATGCGTGCGGCTGCCAAGAACGATGTCGTTCTTTCCATCGGGCATTCGTCGGCAAGCTATCAGGAAGTGCTGAATGCCATCGACAACGGCGCCGCCCATGTGACGCATATGTTCAACGCGATGAAGCCCTTCCATCATCGTAACCCCGGCGTGAGTGTGGCCGCTATGCTGCACAACGAACTCAAAGTCGAACTGATTGCCGACGGTATCCATGTTCACCCCGCCGTCATGAAGCTCATCTATCAGGTCAAAGGCGATGGGGGTATTCTTCTCATCACCGACGCTATTCGCGCCTCGGGTATGTCGGATGGAGAATACACGTTTATGGACCAGAATATCCTCGTGAAGGATAAGAAGGCCTATTTGGAAGACGGGACGCTTGCCGGCAGCACATTAACGATGGAACAGGCCATCAAATGCATGGTGGAACTCGTGGAGGTGCCGCTCACCCATGCCGTGCGGATGGCCTCCTTGAACGGCGCAAAGGTGCTCGGCCTGGAACACCATAAGGGTATTTTAGCCGTCGGCAAGGATGCTGACCTTGTTGTGATGAATAAAGATTTCGAGGTACAGATGACTGTCTATGAGGGCAAGATCAAGTATCAGAGGAACGGGCAGATGGACTGAGAGATACGAAGAGGCACAGGGGATCTTGTCATAGCATCAGGTAGGGACGACCCATGGGTCGCCCCTACATTTTTTTTGCAAAAGAAAGCACTTGACAACTGACGGTCTATACCTTATATTTATCAAGCCATTTCACGAAAAAACATTATTAACTAAGGTATATTTTTTATTTAACCTCAGTATTGTAAAGAGCTGTATGGTAGACGAAATCGACGTCAAGCTCCTCGATATCCTCCAGAAAAACGGACGTACTCGCCGCAACGACCTTGCCGAGAAGGTTGGCCTCTCGCTCCCCGCTGTCAGTGAACGGCTCCGAAAGCTCGAAGAATCCGGCATTGTGCAGGGATACTTTGCCAAGCTCGACCACAAACGGCTCGGCAAGGACATCACCGCCATCGTCGTTGTCACGGTCGATTCCTCCAAGCATTTTCACTCTTTCCTCGAACATGCCAATGCGACCGAGGAGATTCTGGAGTGCCATGCGATCACAGGCGACGGCACTCACCTCCTTAAAGTGCGGACGGATAACACGGAGAAGCTCGAAAAGCTGTTGGCCAAGATTCAATCCTGGGGCGGCGTCGTCAAGACCAGCACCAGCGTCGTGCTGTCAACATCGAAAGAAACATTTCGGATCAAAGTTTCTCATCACAAATAACTCTTTACTATTTCACAAGGAGCACTATGGCTACCAAAACGAAAGTCTCGAGCGGCGTGGAGAAAGTCCTGAAAATGATCAGGGACCACGACGTCAAGGTTGTCGACCTCAAGTTTACCGACCTGCTCGGCCAGTGGCAGCATTTTTCCGTTACGACGACGGAGTTCAATGAGGAAATTTTTGAGGACGGGATTGGATTCGACGGGTCCAGCATCCGTGGGTTTCAGAAGATTCATGAGAGCGACATGTTGTTGTTCCCCGACCCCGACACCGCGTTCCTCGATCCCTTCACTGCTGTGGCCACACTGAGCCTCACGTGCGACATTGCCGACCCGATCACGCGCGAGAGTTATCCACGCGACCCGCGTCGTGTTGCTCGTCGAGCGGAGGCATATCTGCGGAATACCGGCATTGCCGACACAGCCTTCTTCGGCCCGGAGCCGGAATTCTTCATCTTAGACAACGTCCGCTTCGATCAGTCGCATCACTTCGGCTATTACTACATTGACTCGGAAGAAGGCTTCTGGAACAGCGGCCGGAACGACAAGCAGAATTTAGGCCATAAGCCCCGCTTCAAAGAAGGATACTTCCCAGCCTCGCCGATCGATTCCTTGCAGGACCTCCGCACCGAGATGGTGTTGACGATGCAGTCGCTCGGCATCGAGGTTGAAGTGCATCACCATGAAGTCGCAACGGCCGGCCAGACGGAGATCGACATGAAGCGCGCAACGCTGACGAAGATGGCCGACAACTATCTCATTTACAAGTACGTCGTGAAGAATGTCGCCAAGCGGCATAGCAAAACAGTCACGTTTATGCCGAAGCCAGTGTTCGGCGACAACGGCTCGGGAATGCACGTGCATCAGAGTTTGTGGAAAGCCGGTAAGCCTCTCTTTGCCGGGAATGGCTACGCCGGCCTGAGCGAGCTTGCGATGTATTACATCGGCGGGCTGCTCAAACATGCACCGGCACTATGTGCCTTCACGAACCCCACGACGAATTCCTACAAGCGACTCGTGCCGGGATTCGAGGCGCCGGTGAACCTCGCGTACTCCCAGCGTAATCGCTCGGCGTCGGTCCGCATCCCGATGTATTCCTCCAACCCGAAGGCGAAGCGCATTGAATTCCGCTGCCCCGATCCCGCCTGTAATCCGTACATCGGGTTTGCGGCAATGCTGATGGCCGGATTGGACGGCATCATTCACAAAATCGACCCCGGTAAGCCGTTGGACAAAGACATCTATGACATGACGCCCGAGCAGCTCAAGGATGTTCCCTCCACACCCGGCTCCTTAGATACAGCGCTGGACGCGTTGGAGAAGGATTACGAGTTTCTCCTGCGAGGCGATGTGTTCACGGAGGATCTCGTTGAGACGTGGATTGATTACAAGCGTTCCCGCGAGGTGAAGCCGATGCAGTTGAGGCCGCATCCATACGAGTTCATGCTGTATTACGATGTATGATCGGCATCGCGTTTCTCTCCATCCCGCCTCGTGAAGTTTCGTGGCGGGATTTTTTTCTGTCGCTGATGTTCACCCCGCGTACGCGGGGGGGTTCACTCGTTCTCCTTGCTTCTCAGACACCTTCTTGCTACTTTCATCCCATCTTTCGTGCCCGGCCTCCATGGATTTCACCTGCATCAAGTATAACGTCAGTCAACGCGTCTGCACCATCACGCTCAGTCGCCCTGAACGACACAATGCCCTGGACGATCGCATGGTGACAGAACTCTCCGCAGCCTTCACGAAGGCACAAAAAGATTCCGACGTCAAAGTTGTGATCCTCAATGCCGAAGGAGAATCATTTTGTTCAGGCGCCGACCTCGCCTATCTTCAACGCATCTCCAAGTTCGATTTTCAGCAGAACCAGGAAGATTCCCAAAGTCTCATGCGGCTTTTTTTTCAAATCTACACCTTCCGCAAGCCCGTCGTCGCGATGGTGCGGGGGAATGCGCTTGCGGGAGGGTGCGGCCTCGCGACGGTGTGCGATTTGATTGTGGCATCAAAGGAGACGGCGAAGTTTGGTTATCCGGAAGTCCGCATCGGCTTCATTCCGGCAATCGTCATGCTTTTTCTGATGCGCCGCGTGGGTGATGGGAACGCGCGAGGGCTGACGCTGAGAGGGTCAGTCATCAATGCGGAAGAAGCCCAGCGCATCGGACTTGTCAATTTTGTCGTGAGGGAAATCGAGTTTGAGCGGTTTGGGCGGCAGCTCGCAGAGGAAATCGTCCGTACCTGCAGTGCTTCCTCGCTCGGGCTCGTCAAGGAATTACTGGCGCGCATTCACGGTATGTCCACACAGGATGCACTCGATTATGCCGCCAATCTCAACGCCCTCACACGCATGACGGAGGATTGCAAACGAGGGATTGAAGCCTTTCTCAACAAAGAACCCATCACGTGGTAGGGGAGGCGTATGCATCAACTTGCCAGCCTCATTCGCAACGTTCCTGATTTCCCGAAAAAGGGGATTGTCTTTCGTGACATTACAACGCTTCTGAAAGACCCTCATGCCTTTCGCAAGGCTTTGGATATCTTCTATGAACGGTACAAGGACGAGAAGATCGACATCGTCGTAGGGATGGAGTCACGCGGCTTTATTTTTGGCGCTGCGCTGGCAGAGCGGTTGGGCGCTGGCTTTGTGCCAATCCGCAAACACGGGAAGCTCCCAGCTCAAACATTGAAAGAAGAATACGCCTTAGAATACGGAAAGGATACGGTGGAAATCCATACCGACGCAATCGCGAAGGGTCAGCGGGTACTCATGCACGACGACTTGATTGCGACAGGAGGAACCATCGCAGCGGGATGCAAATTGGTGGAGCGGCTCGGTGGAACAATTATCGGCCTGGCGTTTCTCGTGGAGCTTGCATTCCTGCATGGCCGCGCGCAGGTACCAAACTACAACATCTTCTCCATCGTCGCATACGATGCAGAGTAGATTCGGGTCATACAACAACGCGCATGGATAGCCCCGACACCTGAGGGGCTTTTTCATTCGCAACGAGGACTGAGGATGACAGAATGAAAACAATCATCGAGCCGTTCAAGATCAAATCCGTCGAACCGATTAAGTTCACCACCGAGCACGAGCGCAAAGCGATCCTGAAGCGAGCATGGTACAATCCTTTCATGATTCCTGCTGAGGATGTGCTCATCGACCTTCTTACCGACAGCGGCACAGCGGCCATGAGCGCGCAACAGTGGGCAGGCGTCATGGAGGGGGATGAATCCTACGCGGGGTCGAAAAGCTTCTATCGCTTTGAACACGTTGTTCGTACGTTGACCGGGTTCAAGCACATCATCCCGACACACCAGGGGCGTGCGGCAGAGAAGATTCTCTTCTCGCTAGTTGGCGGTCCTGGCAAAGTCATTCCCAACAACACGCATTTCGACACCACACGAGCAAACGCCGAGTACTCCGGCGCCGAAGCGGTTGACCTTCCGACGGCAGAAGGGCAGAAGCCTGAGCTCATCGCTGACTTCAAAGGCAACATGGACATCGACGCGCTCAGGAAGCTCATCGAGGAACGCGGCGTAACGAACATCCCGCTGTGCATGATAACCGTAACGAACAACTCTGGCGGCGGTCAACCGGTCTCGATGGCCAACATTCGCGCAACCAAGAAACTCCTGAGCCGGTATCGTATCCCCTTCTTTCTTGATGCGTGTCGCTTTGCGGAGAACGCCTACTTCATCAAACAACGTGAGAAAGGCTATGCAAAGAAGTCCATCACAGAGATTGCGCGAGAGATGTTCTCGTATGCGGACGGTTGCACGATGAGCGCTAAAAAAGATGCTCTGGTCAATATGGGCGGCTTCCTCGCGTTGAATGACGACGCCTTAGCGATGAAAGCACGCACAGTTTTGATCGTTACCGAAGGCTTCCCGACCTACGGCGGGTTGGCGGGTCGGGACCTCGAAGCGGTCGCGCGGGGCCTCGAAGAAGTTCTTGACGAACACTACTTGCGTTACCGTATCCGCTCGGTTGAATATCTTGGGGAGAAGCTTCTCGCAGCCGGGGTTCCCATTGTTCAGCCGCCCGGAGGCCACGCCATCTATCTCGATGCGAAGCGGTTCGTTCCACACATTTCGCCCCATCAATATCCGGGGCAAGCGATTGTGGTGGAGCTGTTTCGAGTCGGCGGGATCCGGGCCGTTGAGATTGGCAGCGTGATGTTCGGCAAACAGAAGAAAGGCAAGCGTATTGCTCCGCCGATGGAATTGGTGCGTTTAGCCATCCCCCGCCGCGTGTACACGCAGAGTCATATCGATTATGTGGTTGAAGTGGTGCAAGAAGTTCACATGAACCGGCAGCGACTCAAGGGGATGGAGATTATCGAAGAGGCGCCGGTGCTGAGGCACTTCACTGCAAAGTTCAGACCTGTTGAGTAGCACGGGACGGACGAAATTCGAGAAAGACATTGCTTTGGGGGGGCAATCTTCGTAGATTCCTTCATATCGGGTGAATGAATGATCGTTTGCCGGAACTGCTCGCACGAGAACGACGATTTTGTAACGGTCTGCGAGCAGTGCAAGGGCTATCTCCAAAACAGAGTCCCCAACCTTAACCTCTTTGAGACAGCGTGGGGAATCGTAACATCGCCGAGTGCAACATTTAGGCAGATCGCCCTTGCAGAGCATAAGAACTACACATTTCTGATCTTCGGTCTCACCGGCATCGGGCTCGCTTTCGCCGTGTTGTGGTTCTTGAGGTTAGGCGACCGCTTTGCCACGCTCTTTGATGTAATGCTCTGGGCGATTCCTGCTGGGCTTGCAGGAGGAATCATTCTTGCTCCCATTCTAGCGCTTGTAGGGTATATCGGTGCGCGGGGAGGAAACAGGCGAGCAAGCTATCGGAACACCCTTGCACTGACAGGATATGCCTTAGTGCCCGCGGTCCTTTCCGTGTTGCTCGTGCTGCCGGTTGAGCTACTTACGTTCGGGATGTTTCTGTTCACATCAAACCCCTCTCCAGCTGTGCTGAAGCCGGTTTCCTACTATACACTGATAGCGTTCGATGGTATAGCGGTTGCCTGGACGCTCGCGCTGATGGTTGCTGGGAACAGGGTTGTTCACGGACTTTCATTGTCCATGGCGCTGTTTGTAACAGCGCTGATGGTCTTGACGCTTGGCGTCGCGCTGTTCGGGATCACGCATGTTCTGATATCGTTTCTGTGAGCGGGAGATGAAAATCAGTCAAAAACGTTTTGAAGAGATTGCGCAGGAGGCGTTCGATAGTTTACCGGGGGAATTCAAGCAGCGCGTCGACAACGTACAGATCGTCATCGAAGACTACCCTTCCGACGACGTATTGGAATCGATGGACGTTGATCGGGAAGGCTTGCTCGGCCTCTACCAGGGAGTGCCGCTCCCGCATCGCGGGCCGTGGTACGGCGCTCACCCCGTTGTGCCGGACAAGATCACGCTCTACAAGAAAAACATTGAAGCTGTTTCGGCCACAGAGCAAAATGTGCATGATCGCATTGTCGAAGTTCTGTATCATGAGTTGGGACATTATTTCGGGATGGATGAAGCTCAGGTACGTCGCGCCATGAAACGATTCGAAGCATAACACATCTCTTCACTCTCAGAAAGGACGCCATGGCAAAAGTTATCCTGCAGATCTCGTACGATATTGACCCGTCACACCGGGAAGCCTACCTTGTGCTCGTGCAAGAAATGCGGCAGCACTTTGTTGACGAGAAGAAGAAGGATTATGGAGTGTTCGAGGTTCGCGGGAGAAAAAATTCGTTCGTTGAACAATTTGTCTGTCGCTCGATAGAAGAGTACGATGCGTTAGAAGACGACCTCGACGAGCGAGGGGAGGAATTAGTCAACCGCTTAGAAGCGCTGCTGAAAGACGGCTCGTCTCGCTATACCACGCTTGTTGAATTGGAGTGAGGGAGGAGTGTCATTGAAGAATGTGCAGATCATGGTGCTGGTTGTGTTGATGGGTTGTGCTTCGTCGGGTTCGGGGACGTCCGGCTCAAGGTCAGAGCGGCTCATTACGCAGGATGAAATCGTAACGAGCACGGCGAAGAATGCCTATGAAGTTATCGAGCAGCTCCGGCCCCGCTGGCTGACGCGCCTGGATCGCGTCGTTGTCTACATGGATAACGCACCGCTCATCCTTCCTCTCAACGGTGTCGCTGTGCAGGAAATTGACCAGATGGAATTCCTTTCCGCCGCGGACGCAACAACACGCTTCGGCACCAACCATCCAGGAGGGGCTATCGTCATCAAACGGAAGTGGCGGTAATACCCTCCGACTTAGATTCTCCCTTTACATCCCCTTGGGCGGAGCATAGTAGTTTGCCGCATCGAACGCCTGTCCCGTGATCCCCGCTCCATCATCTGAGGCGAGGTAGATGAACACCTCAGCGACCTCCGATGGGTCGCGGAGAAGGTTAGAATTCTCGTTCGGATAAGCCTCGCGCCGCATATCGGTTCGCATTGAGCCTGGGTTTACCGAGTTGACAGTTATGTTGTGCGAGCGAAGTTCTTCTGCAAGAACCTGCGTGAAGCCTTCTGTTGCAAACTTCGATATTGCATAGGCTCCCCATTTTTGCCTTCCAGTTCTTCCTACAGAAGAAGAAACATTGATGATCGCTCCGGATTTCTGAATCATCATTACCGGTACAACTGCTTGCGTTATATAAAACAAGCCGTTGATATTCGTCTGTACAACTCGTTCCCACTCGCTGACAGTGTATTCCGCAACGGAAACCCGGGGACCAAGGATGCCGGCGTTGTTTACGAGCATGTCGATCCCCCCAAAAGCCTCAAGGACCTTGTTCACAAACGACCGTACCTGCACCGGGTCCGCTATATCACATTGCTGGGAGAACACGGTCTGGCCGATGGCTTGAATTTCAACCGCTGTCTCCTGCAGAGTGGTTGATTCACGCCCACGGATCGCTACTTGAGCTCCTTCCTGTGCGTAACGTATAGCTGACGCCCTGCCAAGCCCGCGTGATCCACCGGTTACAATGATCTTTTTACCATTCAATCGCATGATACTCCCGAAGAAAATGGTTTGTTAGTCAAGCCAATCCGCGAGGAAGACATTGAACTCATACCTCTCTTTCGCGTTCCGGTCGGAGACGAATACGAGCTTCTTTCCGTCTCGTGTGAACATAGGAAAAGAATTAAATCCATCCCCATAAGTAATTTGTTGTAAATTCGTTCCATCAATATTCATGATGTAAAGATGGAAATTTCTTCCGCGTGGCCTGTGCATGTTCGAGGAAAAAATAATGCGCTTGTTGTCCGGGTGAAAGATTGGGGCAAAGTTGGCCGCTCCATTGTTCGTCAGTTGCCGCTTGTTGATTCCATCGGAATCTGCAATGAAGATTTCCATGATTGTTGGTCGCACAAGCTCTTCCGCAAGGAGGGAGCGATATTCTGCAATTCCGCTGCTGTCTTGAGGATGATACCCCCTCCAAACGATCATTGTTCCATCCCACGAAAAATTCGCGCCACCATCATATCCGATATCATAAGTAATGCGCTTCATCGCTTTGCCATCAAGAGTTGCAACGTACAATTCAAGGTCTCCATCGCGTGAAGATGTAAAAACCATCTTATCCCCAGTAGGCGATATGGTTGCCTCAGCGTCATAGCCGTCGCTTACGATAAAGGGGCGAGGGTTGCTGCCGTCGGCATTTGCTATGATAATGTTGTATGAGCGGAAAACGCCCCACACGTAGCCCTTGGACCTGTCCGACGGCGGGGGACAATCATTTTCCGAGAGATGCGTCGAGGCATAGATAATCTCACGGTCGCCGGGCAAGAAGTATCCGCATGTCGTTCGCCCATTCCCAGTGCTGACGAGTCGCTGTTCCGAGCCGTTGATGTTCATGGTGAAGATCTGGTCGCAAGCGAAAGGCGGGCGAGTCGTTTGGAAAATGAGCTTCGATTCATCAAACGAGAAATATGCCTCTGCGTTCGTGCCGCCGAACGTGAGCTGCTTGATATTGCGAAGACGCTTCTCTTCAGGATGGAGCAACGGCTCAGTTGAATCTGAGCCAAGAAAGAGGGAGCACAGAGGGATAAAGAGCACAACGAGGAGGAAGAACCGACGGATGCGGTGCGACATGAAGCGCTTTCCTTGTTGGGGTTAGCACTGAAGGGGGATGTAAGACTTATTTCCCGCCGGGTCGATGATTTCCGTGATTGCATCCAGGCGGATGTGGAGAGGTGTGTGTGTCGAGGGATCGATGCCGTCCAGAAACTCCTCCTGCCCGTGAGCGTAGACGTCGTGAACGATGATTTCCTGACTTCGTTCGGCAAGCTTCAGAATCAGTCGTTGGCGGCGCATCGCGGCTACCTCGAGGACATCGTAAACAGAGCATACAATTGGCCGATAGTCGGAGCTCACGCTGTCGCCTCCGATGAAGAGCGCGCATACAATGAGAGCGTAGTAGTGAGGGCATCCGGATCGTACACAGGCGGCGCGCAGGAAGTATGGCTGCAAACGTATGCCGCCGGACGGCTGTAATCAGCGACCATGCCCTGGATGGATTTAGGCAGGAGGTCAGCGGATTCGGGTTGGACAAGCAAAATAGCTCCTCCGGGGATGAACAACGAAAGAGCTTGGGCGTGCAGAGCTTTGCCCGTTGGTTGCCCCGGCTGACTGACGACGACGATGTGAGGAGGGGGTAAAAGGAAGCAATCGAGCGCGAGAAAATATGTTGCTGCGAAGACTCCATAATGCTGCACTATACCGGCAAAGGCAGTTAATGTTTTATCTGCATGCTCGCGATACAACTCCCTCTCCGTTATGTGAAACAGCTTGTTCAGTGCAAGAACCGCCGTTGCATTCCCGGAGGCCGTTGGAGAATCCTGAATCGGTTTATGTCGCATGGTAAGCGCGGCGATGGTGGAGTGGCCAAACGGGATATCGTTGAATCCTCCGCTTTCAGCGTCCCAGAAGTATTCGATGGTAGCGGTCATAATCCGTTCGGCCTCCTCAAAGTAACGATGTTGAGCGGTAACCTCGAAGGCATTCAACAGCGCAATGACGATGTGAACCTGGTCGTCCAGAAATGCATCGTGTGCCACAGAGGCCGCTCGATGTGTGATGAGTCCGCCGTCAGAGCGATGTTCGGTGAGGATTCGCTCCAATGAACGGAGTGCGAAGTCTTTGCATGCAGGGAGACCAAACGCGCGGTATGCTTCGACGTATGTGTGGATCATCATGCCATTCCAGCCAGCATACACCGTAGTATCAACGAATGGAGCCTTGCGCTTGCGGCGCGTTTCGAGCAGTTTGCACTTAGCTGAATCAAGAAGAGTTTGGACATCTGAAACCGGCTTCTGAAGGATCGACGCAATCTCTTCCGGCTCACGTTCGATGAAGAGCACATTCTGGCTCGGGTCATGATGCATCTTGCCGCGCTCATACAGATTGAAATGCAGAGCGGCCACTTCCATCTCTTCAGCTGATAAAACTGCCCGAGCTTGCTCAACCGACCATGTGAAGTACGATCCGTCATCACCGAACTCCACATCTGCGTCTTGACTTGCGTAGAAGCCTCCGCGCTCTCGGTCGGAGAGCACCTCGTCGGCATAACGGATGATGTCTAACGCCACCGACTTGTAGAATCGGTCGCCTGTCGCTTGGTACGTGTGGACATAATTTGTAAGCAGCGATGCGTTATCATAGAGCATCTTCTCGAAGTGGGGCACAATCCACCGCTCGTCGGTGCTGTAGCGATGAAATCCTCCGCTTAACTGGTCGTAGATGCCGCCCTTCGCCATGGCACGGAGCGTCTTGTGCACGGCATCAATCATCCATTGCTCGCCGGTCTGATAATAACGCGCAAGGAGAAGCTCGATGGCACTCGGATGGGGAAACTTCGGTGCGCCCCCAAATCCGCCGTAGCGAACGTCGTGCTCACGAGCGATGCTGTTCAACGCAGCGTCGACAAGAGCGGGGGAGAGGGCAACAGGTTCCGAGGTACGTGCGAGGTACGTGCGGATATGGTCGGCAAGATACTGTGCATTCTGCAGAACCTTCTCGCGTTCATTCCTGTATGTTTCGGCGAGAATTGATAGCACGCGAGGAAAGCCGGGACGGCCGTGTCGATCCTCGGGTGGAAAGTACGTGCCACCGTAGAAGACCCGGCCATCGGGAAGGAGAAACGCCGTCAGCGGCCAACCGCCTTGTCCGCTTACAGCACTCACTGCCGCTTGGTATCGTGCGTCTACATCCGGCCGCTCATCGCGATCAACCTTCACGGGGATAAAATGCTCGTTGATTATTCGCGCAATCGTCTCGTTCTCGTAGCTTTCCATATCCATCACATGGCACCAGTGGCACCACACCGCGCCGATATCGAGCAGGATCGGTTTATCCAGTTCGTTCGCCGCGCGGAAGGCCTCTTCGCCCCACGGGTACCAGTCGACAGGCTGATGGGCAGCGGAGCGTAAATATGCGCTGTGTTCGTTGGAGAGTCTGTTCATTGAATCGCACCGAGAGCATGTTTCAGTCGCTCAAAGTCTTCCTGATCAGCGACGCTGTACTGCAAATCGATGTGCGCGATCGTTCCTGCCTTGTCAATGACAACGACGGTGCGTCTGTTTATAGCTTTCGTAAGCCTTGGCAACCTCATGCGAGTGATCGCTGAGCAGCTTGAAGGGGAGGGCGAGCTGTTTGGCCCACTCGTGATGCGAGAACACATAGTCGCCACTGATACCGAGGATCTCCGCATCGAGCTTCTCAAGACTGCTCCACTCATCTCGGAACGCACACACTTCCTTCGTACAGCCGCTGCTCCAGTTCGTCGGATAGAACGCAAGGACGATGTTCTTTATGCCGATGTGGTCGGAGAGCTTGTACGGGATGCGTGAAATGGAATCTTTCGTTGCGTAGGGGAGCGTAAAGTCGATTGCCGGTTGTCCGAGGACAAGCCTGGAGGGATTCTGTTGCGCGAAGCCTACCGTCGTCGCAGTCAGAACAGCGAGCAAGAACCGAATCATGGTCATGCCTCCTTTCAAAAATTGAGTAAAGGTACTGTACGCACCGCTGAAATGCAATCTATGGAACATTCGCACAGCTGAATTTTCGAGAAATACGGTTGATCCTTGCTTCTGCGAAGGGGAATCAATATCTTCTATTGTTATGAACTGGCGAGAATCCATAGCCGCAGTCCTTCTCATCATCATCCATCTCTCCGTTGCAGTGTTCGGCGTTACGATGGAACACACGCACAGCATCGGTGCAGGGTCCGTACCCGATGCCATCGCGAGTCATGACTGCGGGCCCAGGGAAGTCCATGCAGAGCTTGGCGCAGAACATCTCTGCCTGCCCTGCTACCGTGTGGTCTTCACAACAACACAGTCCCCGGGTTGGTTCGCCTCACTCGATCAAGACGATTCCCGCATTGTCCCATCGCCTTCCCCGGTTTGCGAACTGCAGGATATCTCGCGCATCGGTGCGAAGCGCGGCCCGCCCGTGTTCTCCTTGTCGTAGTATTCTCTGTTCATAGCCGTACCGAATTTGTGCCTTGCACAAGGGCGGCCGTTCTGCACATTCTTTCATGACAAGGAGAAACACATGCACACGCAACGAACTCGCTCTATCTTGATTTTGATTCTTGCTCTTCTGGTTGGTTCCCTCGCAGCATGTAAGAAAAACCCGGTTGAGCCGGATGACGACCACGCCGAAGCCGAAGGCCTCGTGTTGCGGATGAACGGTGTGGATATTGTGACTGTCAAAGAAGGGAGGGTAACAGGCGGTATCAGCGTGAAGGTAGGGACAGAAACCGACCATATCGAAGTCTATTTTCTAGAGCATGATGGCGACCGTTTTCAACCGACGGGAAACGACTTTTCACTTGGCTGGGCTATGGCTGACGCAACCGTAGCCGAAGTGGAACTGGAAGCCGGTAAGAAATGGGACATCCATATCCAAGGCAAAAAAGTCGGCCAGACGACGCTCGAACTCCGCTTGCTTCACGTCGGGCATGTCGATTTCCGAACACCACCGATCCCGGTAACAGTAACGCCGTGAGAACAGAACATCATTCCATCAGGGCGATCTCGCTGTGTGGGGTCGCCCTCCTCTTTTTTCTTGCTCCACTGTGGATTCCTACACGAGCGTATGCCGACGCTGATCGGGGAAGAGGGGTACTCATCGGCCGTGTTGTTGACCAGGACACTCATGAGCCGCTCGGCTGGACGGCGGTGTTGATTACCGAACTCAATCGCTCCGCTGTGGCACATGAAGACGGACGCTTTCGTTTCTTGAACCTTCCGTCGGGAGAGTTTTCACTGAAGTGCCTCCGCCTTGGCTACCAGACAACGGTCTACAGGCTGACGATCCTTGCCGACGACACTGTAGAAGTACTCGTCGAGATGAAGAGTTCTCCTCTGACGACAGAAACCGTCGTCGTTGTTGCCCGACGTGCCGGGTCATTAAGTACCGTCATTCGGCCGGATGAAGTGTTTGCAGGACGGAAGCTTCAACAACAGCTCGGCCGTACGATTGCTGAGACGGTGAACAATGAGCCGGGCATCGCGCAGCGAACGATGGGGCCGGCGCCGGCACGCCCGGTCATTCGAGGGCTTGGCGGCGACCGACTGCTCATTCTGGAAGATGGCGGAAGGACGGGCGACCTTTCTGCAACGGCGTCCGACCATGCCCTTGCGATCGATCCGATGACGGCCGAGCGTATTGAGGTGATTCGAGGGCCGGCGGCGCTTGTCTACGGTCCCAATACGCTAGGTGGAGTGATCAATGTGGTGCGAGGACAGATACCCTCGAACCCCATCGACCACTGGCATGGACACATCGGTGTGCAAGGCGAATCCGTGAATGAAGGCATGAGCGGCGGCGCAGCAATCACCGGCCCTGTGGGACCCTTCGTGATGCGTGTTGATGGCATCGCTCGTCGTGCCCGAGACATCGGAACGCCACAAGGAAAACTCAGGAACTCCAATATCAACACGCAGAATGGATCCTTCGGCGTAAGCAACATCAGCGAGTGGGGCTACGGCGGCGTCTCGGTTAATGCCTACCGGTCGAAATACGGCATCCCCGGCGGCTTTGTCGGCGCGCATCCCTTTGGCGTACGGATCGACATGCGACGAACGCATTACGAAGCGCGATTCGAGGTGCTCAGTCCGTTTCCGTTAGCAAGGCGTGTCGAGGCCGCGGGCAACTTTACGGAATATTTTCATCAGGAGTTTGAGGCGAACGGCACCATCGGGACGGAGTTCGGTGTGCTGACGTACCATGCAGGCGCCATGGCGTTCCTCGAACCGTGGTCGATCTTCACCAACGGCATTACCGGAGTGTGGAGCGAGTACCGGGATTTTGCAGCAGGAGGGTTTATCTTCACGCCACCGACGAAGGAATACACTGCCGCCGCGTTTCTCTATCAGGAAGTGCCGCTGGACGATCTTACCGTTCAGGCAGCTGCACGATTTGACGTTCGCGTTGTGGATCCAGGGGACCCTCGAGAATCTCGCCGCATCGGTACCATCGCGAAGCGAACATTTGCCAATGTCTCAGCAGGCGTCTCGGCCATCCAGAATCTTAACGCCGGATGGTTCGGCGGCGTTAGCCTTATGCGTTCGTTCCGCGCCCCGGGCATTGAGGAATTGTATTCCGAAGGTCCACACTTGGCGGCTTATTCGTTTGAGGTGGGGAATCCTGATCTCGGAGAAGAACTTGGCTTTGGCGCGGAAATTTTCCTGCGGCATGTTGGTGCTTCGGGACGCACGCAGCTCTCCTTGTTTCGCAACGACATCGCTGGTTACATCTTTCCTCGCAACACAGGGCAGACGAATGTTCGTACGCTCTTGCCCGTCTACCAGTACAGCGGCAGAGGAGCGCTGATGTACGGGGGAGAGTTAGCCTTCGATTGGCGGCTTGTGTCCTCGCTGTCAATCTCCGGTTCAGTGAGTTATGTTCATGGCAGCCTCAAGGATACACGAACACCGCTGCCGATGATGCCGCCGCTGCACGGGAAAATGAATGCTCGCTGGAGTGTGGGTGATTTTTCGATTGGCACAGCGCTACGTGGTGCAGCGAAACAAGATCGCGTCGATGAATTTGAAGAGCCTACTGCGGGCTACCTTGTACTCGACGCGTTTGCGCAATACCAGGTCATGAAGGCTGGCATCCTTCACACGTTTGTCATGACAGTCGAGAACGTGATGAACCGGGAGTACCGCATGCATCTCTCGCGTGTCAAATCCATCATGCCGGAACCCGGGCGCAATGTGAAGCTCTACTATCGATTGTATTTCTAAGCGAGGAGGAAGCCATGATGCTTGCGGATAAAGTGGCGGTGGTTACCGGCGGCACAGGAGCGCTCGGCTCTGTGGTGGCAAAGCGCTTTGTGAAAACGGGAGCGAAGGTTGTCGCAACATATCGCTCAGAGAAAGAAAAAACCAAAGTGCAGGAAATGGGGGCGGGATCAATCCGCTTTGTGAAAGCAAACCTGACGGATGAAGCGGATGTCCTCGCGCTCTTTAAGACCGTTGTCGACGACCACGGAGGCGTAGATATTGTGGTGAATACAGTGGGCGGTTATGCCGGCGGGAAAAACGTTGCTGAGGTGACACTCGATGAGTGGGAGAAGATGATGGCGATAAACCTTCGGTCTACATTCCTCTGCACTCGCGAAGCGTTGAAACACATGAAAGGGAAATCGTACGGTCGCGTGGTGAATATTGGAGCGATGACGGGATTACGACCAGGGAAGGGAAAATCCGCATACGCTATTTCGAAGGCGGGAGTCATCATTCTGACGGAAATTGCGAGCGAGGAGTGCAAAGGAACGGGGATTACCGTGAATGCAATCGCTCCATCGATCCTTCGCACACAAGCGAATATCGAATCCATGCCCGGTAGCGATACGAGCAAGTGGGTTGCACTGGAGGATGTAGCCGAGGTTATTCTCTTTCTCTGCTCGGAACATGCGGCGGAAGTTACAGGAACAGTCATCCGCACAGTAGGAGGGGTCTGAACAGCTCAGAATCAAATAATCTGTTGACTTTTTAACGATGTTTTGATATACTTTTTTCCGTCTTTCATTCACGCCTTCATTTCCAATCAGGAGGAACACCAACAATGGACATAACGGGTCTGCTGACCTTTTTCTACCAAGCTGCCGAGAAAAGCGCTGGTATGCTGAATTGGATGCAAGAGAAATACGTCGATGGCGGCGGCTTCATGCACCCGATTCTCGCTACGCTCGTCATTGGGCTGGCGTTTTGTATTGAGCGATTTTGGACGTTGAACCGCGCATCGGTCGATACGCGAAAATTCTTGATCAATGTAAAGAAGGCCCTTGACTCCGGTGGTGTCCCGGCAGCGTTGGAAGTCTGCACCAGCAACCGCGGTTCCATTGCGAGTGTATTCCATGCAGGCTTGCTTCGCGCCGACGAAGGCATCGATGCGGCAGAGAAAGCGATCATCAGCTACGGCGGCATTGAGATGGCGTTTCTCGAACGCGGACTCGTGTGGATATCCCTCTGCATCTCGCTCGCACCACTCCTTGGCTTCACCGGAACGGTGCAAGGCATGATTGTCGCCTTCGATGCTATTAAGGAGGCGAGAAACATTTCACCCGAGATCGTCGCCGGCGGTATTTCCATAGCATTGCTCACAACGCTGTTCGGGCTTGTGGTGGCGATGATTTTGCAGGTATTCTACAACTACTTCGTGGCTCGCATTGACCGTCTGGTCATCGACATGGAAGAGAGCTCGATTGAACTGATCGACTCGCTCGTCGTGTTGAAGTCTGGAAAGAAAGTCGCGGAGAGCACCCCGTCCCGTAAATAACGGCAGCCAGAAAGGCCGCATCCTATGATTCGCAAGCCCATTGACAAGAGAGCAGATATTCCGACAAGCTCGATGGCAGATATCGCCTTCCTGCTGTTGATCTTCTTCCTTGTCACAACAACGATTGATGTCGATACCGGCATCGGCCTTGTGCTGCCGCCTCCACCGGACGAAGCCGAGCAAGTGAAAATAAAAACGGAGAACCTGCTGAAAGTATTGGTGAATGCCGCCGGTGAAGTGCTACTTGATGACGAGTTCACGTCGGTGGGGCAGATTCCGGAGATCGTTCGCAATAAGATTAAAGCGAATGACAAATTGATTGTTTCCATCAAGGTCGATCGCGAAACACCGTATCGAGTGTATATTGCAGCGCTTGACGGCATCAAAGAGGCCTACCACATGCTGCGGGAAGAGTATGCGCTTGTAACGTACGGAGTATCGCTGAATCAATTAACGAAGGCACAGCTGGCCGACGTGCGGGACAAGGTTCCCCAGAGGATCTCCATCGCCGAGCCAGAGCTAACGAGGTAGCGACCGATGAAATTCAAAAAGAAACAGGCCGCCGTCAAGCAGACGATCCCGACCTCGTCGTTACCTGATATCATCTTCATGTTGCTGATCTTCTTTATGGTAACGACCGTCTTGCGTGAGTACGATATCAAAGTCCAGTACACACTTCCGCAGGCGTCTCAGCTGGAGCGGATCGACAACAAGCGGTTGATCTCGTACATCTGGGTCGGCCGTGACGGCCGCGTGCAGATTGACGACAATATTGTGCTGATCCCGGAGATTCAGAGCATTGCCGCTCAGAAACGCCGTGATTTGCCGAATGTGATCATGTCGCTCCGAATCGACGAGGGCGTGAAGATGGGTATCGTCACCGATATCCAGCAACAGCTTCGGAAGGGTGATGCACTCCGCATCAACTATTCCGCACTGAAGAAGCTCTGACTTCTGAGGAACGCCGTACATTGGAAAGATTTTCTCCCTGATTGGGCTGTCGAGAGGCAGGTGTCATAGACACTTGCCTCTTTCATTTTCTGCCACGAATGAATGCAATGACCCTAAACGAACGAATCATCGCGGACATGAAGGCCGCAATGAAATCCGGCGACCAGCTTCGCCTCGAAACGCTCCGTACGCTTCGTGCACATCTCATCGAACTCACCAAACGCGGCGATGAAAAGCCTATTACGCCGGACGATGAACTCGCCGTGTTGAGTGCCGCCATGAAGAAACGGAAGGAAGCCATCGACCTCTACCGGCAAGGCGGACGCGAGGAATTAGCTCGCAAGGAAGAAGAAGAATTCCGTATCATCACTGAGTATCTTCCGAAGCAGTTGTCAACCGAAGAAGCGGCGGGAATTGTTGCTGCGGTTATTCAACACGTTCATGCCTCTTCGGCAAAAGATTTTGGGAAAGTCATGTCGGCGGCGATGAAAGAGTTGAAAGGGAAGATCGACGGGAAGACTGTCCAGGAACTCGTCAAAGCTCAGCTCACGGGGTAAGCGATGATCCTTGATTTCCTGATTGTGCTTCCGATTATCTTCGGCGCCCTCATCGGGTTTCGGGATGGGTCGGTGCGGAAGGTTGTCTCTATTGCCGTTACGATTGTGGCCATGTTTGTTGCCCATTACTTTACGCAAGACTTGGCATCGGCCCTCATAACGAATCTCAACACCGATCCCGGATGGGCCCCCATCTACGCGTTCCTCATCCTGTTTCTCTCTCTCATTACTGTGCAGTCCATTTTGTACCGCGTCCTCACGGACAATTACAAGATTGGCGGTATAGCCGACCGCGTTGCAGGCGCGGCACTTGGGTTTTTGCATATGGGTCTGGTCATCAGCATTATTCTGATGATACTCTCGATCCGGGGTATTCCCTCACGCGGAGCGACAAAGGAATCCCGCTCGTATCAACCCATTCTCAGCATCGCCCCGCGCATAATCGATATGCTCTCGACACAGCTCCCCGAGGTGAAAGATGCACTTGAGCGCTTGAAGCGACCTGACGCACCAATACTTGAGCAGGGAACCGGACTTCAGGAAAAGGTTCAGGAACTCAACGATACATCGGCGGAAGAGCAAACTGAACGGCAGATGAACCAAATGCAAGCGCCTGCCGATACGCTTAGAAAACGGTGATTGCTGCGATGTCCTCTGTTGTTTCGTCCCCTCCATTTCTTCATGCCCTCACAAAACTGGAATTCCACAGCGTCATCGAGCGTGTTGTACGCTATACCTCCTCGACGCCGGGACGTGCCCTCGTGCAAGCGATCAAGCCCTCAGCTGACCGGCAGAACATCGAAGAAGAACTTCATCTTGTCTCGGAAGTAAAAACCCTCCTCACGTCGGAAGGGGAACTTCCACTCGATGGGATAAAGGATGTCTCGGTATCCCTTAAGAAACTTCAGATCGAGAACCACTTCCTCTCAGCTCAGGAACTTCTCGCTGTTGCTTCCACACTAAGAACCGCGCGTTCACTTCGCACCTTTCTTTTGAAGCGGCGTCAGCAAGCACCTGCCCTTGCTCTGCTTATAGGGGAGATGTGGCATGATGCCGTGCTCGAGTACAACATCACCGATGCGATTGATGAAGCGGGCCGTCTGCGGGATGATGCCAGCAAGGAGCTGCGCGCTGTTCGGAACGGCCTGATTGAAGCGGCCGATCAACTTCGTCGCCAACTGATTATCATCATGAACCGAGTTGCCGGGAAGGAATTCCTGCAAGAAGAGATCATTACGACGCGAGACGGTCGGATGGTTATTCCGGTGAAAGTGGAGCATAAGAACAAGGTTCCAGGCTTCATTCACTCCACTTCGCTCAGCGGCGCTACAGTCTACGTCGAACCGGCAGAGACGCTTGAGCTAAACAACACGCTCCGTGAACTCCAGCTTCGTGAGGAACGCGAGACCGAGCGGATTCTCCGTACACTGTCTCAACAAGTCCAGGAACACCGTGATGAGCTCGCTCGTACGCTCGCAACACTCGCACGAATCGATTGTATCACAGCAAAAGCGAAATATGCTATAGAGGTTGTCGGCAGCCGTCCTGTGATATCGGATAAACACGTTATCCGACTGGTAGGAGCACGTCATCCGGTACTGCTGCAACGACATGGAAGGGAAGATGTCGTACCGCTCGATGTGGAAGTTGGGAAGGAAACGACGACACTTGTCATTACCGGCCCGAATGCAGGCGGAAAAAGTGTCGCAATGAAAACCGTCGGTTTGCTCTCGCTGTGTGTGCAGGCTGGCTTGCATATCCCTGTGGCAGCTGAATCTGAGTTTCCAATTTTCGATGACATCCTTGTCGATATCGGCGATGAACAGTCGATTGAAAACGACCTGAGCACGTTTAGCTCTCATTTGATTCGGTTAAAGGAAATCCTCGAACGTGCCTCCGAAACAACCCTTGTGCTCATCGATGAAATTGGGGCAGGAACGGACCCCGCGGAAGGGGGGGCACTGGCGGCAGTCGTACTGGAATCCCTCACTGCACATCGCGCTCCTACCATTGCCACAACACATCACGGAACACTCAAGGCGTTCGCCCACGAGACACCCGGTATGGCAAACGCATCTCTCGAATTTGACCAGACAAGCCTACGTCCGACATACCGTTTTCGTATGGGAACTCCAGGCAGTAGCTATGCACTCGAACTTGCAGAACGCATCGGCTTATCAAGACAGTTGATTGTTCAAGCCCGCGCTCATCTCGGCGAAGAACGATCGCGTCTTGAGCATCTCCTTCTTCAGCTCGAACTGAAAACGCAAGAATACGAACGACAGTTGAACGAATCAACCAAAGAACGACGGCAGCTTCAGCAACTTCTTGCAACGTACGAAGAACGACTGGCTGAACTCCGCAAAGAAGTTCAGGTCATCAAAAAGAAAGCGAAAGATGAGGCCAACGAAATACTCCTTCAGGCACGAGCAACAGTTGAGCGGGTTGTGAAGGAAATCCGTGAACAGGCAGCTTCCTCGCATGTTGTTCGGTCGGCAAAGGAGCAACTACGGTCTCTGCGCGAGGAATTGAGAACACGGGACGTTCAAGTGTCGGAACCTCAGACGGACAATGTGCTGCTTCAGAAAGGTGATACGGTGAGACTGAAGGGAGGAACGGAAGTCGGTGAGATCCAGGAACTTCGTAAACACGACGCCACGGTGGTCTGGAAACATGGAACGCTCAAGGTCAGGCGAACCGAGCTTGAGAAGGTTGACCAAGAAGGGAGGACAAGCATGCTCACGCCGTCTCTTGATGGCTACAACCCGAAACCGAAAGCTGAGATAGACCTACGAGGAATGTACGGAGACGAAGCAGTGCAAGCCATTCAGCACATCATTGATGAGGCAGTTGTTGCCAATCTTCATCGTGTCGACATCATCCACGGCAAAGGCACGGGCGCGTTACGGAAGCGAGTCGCGGAATTCCTCAAGACTTCCCCCGTCGTCAAGTCGTTCCGGCTTGGGGAATGGAATGAAGGCGGTTCGGGCGTAACAGTTGTCGAGCTGGGAGACTAAGATAACGTATGACTGAACGGATTGTCAACAAGATTCTCATAGCGAACAGGGGAGAGATTGCCGTCCGTATCGCGCGCACATGTCGTGATATGGGAATCCGAAGCGTCGCAGTGTTTTCCGACGTTGATGAATCGGCACTGCATGTCGAAGTTGCCGACGAAGCGTATGCGCTTGGCGGTAAGACGGCAGCGGAAAGCTATCTCAACCAGGAACGCATCCTCCAGATCGCCAACGATGCACGTGTTGATGCTATACATCCGGGGTATGGGTTTCTATCTGAGAATCCGGCTTTTGCGAGCGTAGTCGAGCAAGCGGGACTCGTTTTCATTGGACCGACGAGCGAAGCAATTCGAACAATAGGCGATAAGACCGAAGCGAGGAAGATTGCTCGGCAATGTGGCGTTCCCATTCTTCCCGGCAGCGGCGATGCTATCCTGACAGAAGAAGAAGGACTACAAAACGCGCAAGCTGCCGGCTTCCCGATTTTACTGAAAGCAGCAGCAGGTGGAGGGGGAAAAGGAATGAGAATCGTTTCAGCCGAATCTGAATTTTCTTCTGCTTTTCGGTCGGCTCAATCCGAAGCCAAAGCTTCCTTTGGAGATCTGCGAGTCTTCCTTGAAAAATACTTCGAGAGTTCTCATCACATCGAGGTTCAAATTCTTGGAGACTCGTTTGGCAATGTTGTGCATCTCGGAGAACGGGAGTGCTCGATCCAACGAAGACATCAAAAGGTAGTCGAAGAAACACCGTCGCCCATCATGACGCCAGAACTCCGCTCACGGATGACTGACGCAGCCATTCGTTTAGCAACTGCAGTCAGATACCGAAGTGCCGGAACTGTTGAATTCCTGGTGGACAGCGAGAGGAATTTCTACTTTCTTGAAGTCAACACGCGGTTGCAGGTCGAGCATCCGGTCACCGAAGTAGTAACTGGCCTCGACCTCGTACGAGAGCAAATTGAAATTGCTCGAGGAAAGAGGCTCAGCTTTGTTCAACATGACGTTCAATGGAGAGGTCATGCCATCGAGTGCCGGGTCTATGCAGAAGACCCACTGAATAACTTTCTTCCGTCAACAGGCAGGCTTGTTCGTTACAGAGTCCCGGAAGGTTCACGCGTACGCGTTGATAATGGATTTTGCGAAGGCGGCGTCGTCTCATCGTTTTATGACTCTATGCTCGCTAAGGTTATCACATGGGGCAGGGACAGAGGGGAGGCGTTAGGGGCAATGAGAAGAGCATTGAAGGAATTCATGGTGGTTGGTGTGGAAACAACGATTCCGTTCTGTGAATTTGTTATGTCGGATGAAGACTTTGTTGGAGGTGATTACAGGACCGATTTTGTGAACCGACGATCGTTTGCACAGGCGTATGGGATGCAAATGAGGGAGGAGTTACTCCACGTTGCGCTTGCCGCTACTCTTCTCGTGGAAGGAAATCTTTTAAGCATGCAACCTAAATCGGACGGCCTAGAGACGACGAGTCGTTGGAAAGCACTTCGAACAGAGACATACCGCTCATGAGCCGCCATTTCGTCGTTGAGATCGATCGTCAGAGCTTTAACGTTGAGTTGCATGATGGGAGCACGGCAACGGTGCAGGGACGAGAAATGAATTATATATTTCGCCACTATTCAAGAAGAGAGGGCATGCTCATGGTAGACGGATCAGTAGTGAGGGTAGAGAGAATTAATCCTTCGATTTCGTCACTGAGCAAATCTGGGGTACAGAGTTTTATAGTATGTATCAATTCACGAGGTTATCCTATTTCAATACAAGATAAAAGACTCTATGACTTAAGTACGCTTCTCAAAATCACCGCAAGTCAAACCGGTAAACGAGAATTGCACTCGCCAATGCCGGGCCGTGTGCTAAAACTGTTGGTATCTGAGGGAATGTCGATTTCAAACGGTCAAGGCTTAGTGATCCTGGAAGCAATGAAAATGGAAAACGAACTGAAGTCCGATGTTGACGGGGTCATAGATCGAATTCATGTGAGAGAGTCCTCGGCAGTAGAGAAGTCGGCACTCCTTCTTACTATCCAGCCAAGAGAAAACATCAATGATTGAGACCAACTCTCAGCAGTCCCCTGAGCCGATTGTTAGCGAACAACTCGCGCTCCAGCACGGCCTTACACCCGAGGAGTACCGAAAGATCCTAGAAATCCTCGGTCGCGTACCTACCTATACAGAGCTCGGCATCTTTAGTGTGATGTGGAGCGAGCACTGCAGCTATAAAAATTCCATCCTCATGCTCAAAACACTACCACGTTCAGGTGCACCTCTCTTGGTGGGAGCAGGAGAGGAGAACGCCGGACTTGTCGATATTGGAGATGGGTTAGCAGTAGCATTCAAGATTGAAAGTCACAATCATCCCTCAGCCGTTGAACCATACCAGGGAGCGGCAACCGGTGTAGGTGGTATCATGCGAGACATTTTCACTATGGGTGCTCGTCCCATCGCGGCACTAAACTCTCTACGGTTTGGTCAGCTTAACGACCGACGCACCAAAACTCTCTTCAAGCAAGTTGTGAAAGGAATTGGAGATTACGGAAATAGTTTCGGTGTTCCAACCGTTGCAGGTGAAGTATATTTTGATGATTGTTACAGAGAGAATCCTCTGGTTAATGCTATGGCAGTTGGAATTGTTGAGGTGGATAAGGTGGTTAAGGCCATTGCTTATGGCGAAGGGAATATAGTGATAATTGTCGGTTCAGCAACAGGCAGGGATGGGATTCACGGCGCAACATTTGCGTCTGAAGAGATTTCGAGTGAATCGGAAGCGAAGAGGCCGGCCGTACAGGTGGGTGATCCCTTTATGGAAAAACTTTTACTTGAGGCAACATTAAAAGCTGTCCAAGAGGGCTTAGTTATTGGTATCCAAGATATGGGGGCTGCTGGACTGACATGCTCCAGTACAGAAATGAGCGCGAAGAGTAGGTCAGGTATGAAATTGTATCTTGATCGAGTTCCATTGCGCGAGCAAGGGATGACCAGCTATGAGATCATGCTCTCTGAATCACAGGAACGCATGATGCTTGTTGCAAGGAAAGAGGATGAGGAAAAGCTTCTTAAGATTTTTGAAAAATGGGACTTATCGGCTTCCACGATAGGTGAAGTAACAAAGAATCGTATTGTCGAAGTCTATCATCACGGAGTGCTCAAGGCAAGCGTACCTGCGCACAGCCTTGTGCTTGGAGGAGGCGCACCGGTCTATCAACGGGAGGCAGTAGAGCCGGCCTATTTGAAGGGCGTTCACTCATTCGATGTAAGGACGATCCCTGAACCTAAAGACTACACTGAAGCATTGTTATGGCTTCTGCGGTCTCCCACAATAGCAAGCAAGCGCTGGGTGTTTGAACAGTATGACAATATGGTTCGAACGAACACCGTTGTGGAGCCTAGTGGTTCAGATGCTGCAATCATAAGAATAAAAGGAACGGAAAAAGCTCTTGCGTTGAAGACAGATTGCAATAGCAGGTATGTGTATCTTAACCCAAAGAGAGGTGCAGAAATTGCAGTAGCTGAAGCAGCGCGAAACGTTGTATGTTCAGGCGGTAAGCCGCTGGCTATCACAAACTGTTTGAACTTTGGGAATCCATACAACCCGGAAATATACTGGCAATTCAAGGAAACAGTGCTTGGCATCGGTAATGCGTGTCGTGTGCTTGATACACCTGTGACCGGTGGTAATGTGAGCTTCTACAACGAAGGACCGAATACAGCAGTCTATCCGACTCCTGTCATTGGAATGCTCGGCCTTGTAGAATCCCTGGAGCACGTGACGCCAAGCTACTTCAAAGACCCTGGCGACCTGATTGTCCTGCTGGGAAAACCGATTGCAGAAATTGGAGGTTCCGAGTACTTGCTACAGCAAACTGGTAAGTTAGCTGGTGATGCACCTGTGATAGACCTACGACAGGAAAAATCACTTCAGGAACTCTGTCTTAAGCTTATACAACAAGGGTTAATACGATCAGCTCATGACATTTCAGAGGGTGGACTTGCAGTAAGTCTCTTTGAATCTTGTCTCAATCCAAATAGACAACTTGGAGCGCGGGTAGAAGGCGTTCCAATAGATGGTTTACGGCCGGATTTTGCACTCTTCGGCGAGACTCAAAGCATGATTATTGTAAGTGCATCGTACCATCTTGCTAAGAGAGTGATTGATGCAGCAAGGAGCACAAGGGTTCCGGCTTACGTTATTGGCGAGGTAACAAATGATGGTAGGCTTTGTGT
>JBGFRR010000024.1:0-6415 GCA_041695045.1 Bacteroidota bacterium | reverse complement strand
GCTCCACATCCTGGAGCTCAATGAGGATCGACATGGCCGTGTAGACGCCCATACCCGGCATCTGCATCAACAGCGCTGCTCGCTCACGGTATTTGTCCCTCTGAGCCAACTCTTGCAGGGCAGTGGTCATCACCTTCAGCTGGTCCGTCAGAGGGCGATAGAGTTCGACGAGCGCTTGCATGCTCGTCTTGAGCGCCGGGTGATCCCATTCCAGATGGCTCATCCACATGACGTGCGCCTCGCTCCAGCGTTCGAGGATCGAGCGCGGAGCCCGCTTGCCGTGAAACAGCAGCATTGATTTCATCTGTGCCTGCCTCTGTTTACGATGACGCTCGATCTGGTTTCTGGTGCTGAGCAACTGTCTGTCGGCTCGTTCCTCTGGTGTCAGCACATGGACACGTTTCAAGTATCCGCCCGCCAGCATCGCCGCTAACTTCCGGCTGTCTCGACGATCTGTCTTGACTCGTCCACCCACACGAGGCACCAGGGAGGGGGGAGTGACCATGGAGTCAAACCCCGCCTCCTCCGCCTTAGGCGGATGCGTCGTGCAGCCAGTAGCCCGTTGGGCCTGCCTCATAGACCGTGTGAACCTCTCCGCCTCTGGCGGACTCGAACCGTTTCAGCAAGCGTATCAGCGCCGCAGCATCCGGTACCACCGTGGCGTGATACAGTTCTTCACCTTGACAAAGAACCGTTACCGTCCATGATCGCTTGTGGACGTCCAAGCCGACATGAATCAGCTTGCCTTTAGCAAAATCCCTTCCTACGTTTGGCATGGGAAACCTCCTTCGTTTGCGTTGCCGGAACATACCGGCATTGGGCTTCGAGCCCGTCTTAGTTAATGGGAACATTGATTCCCCAACTTAACTTGCGACGAGGAGGTTTTCCATTGTACCGCTCACCGCATCTTCCCGCGCGTCTTCCTACCTTTCTCTTTCAATATAGGTTCTGTTGTGCGAAGTTGCACCTTCTTTTACCTCTGTATATCGATGACCTCGCGAACCTTTTGCAGAACTTCGTCGTGGCGGTATGGCTTCTGGATGAACTCCTTTAATCCGGCTTTGTACATCTCAGACTGCGTCTCGGGTTCGATAAAGCCGCTTGCCAGGATGATTTTTGCGTCTGAGTTGATTTCTCTAATCCTTCTGAAGACTTCTTGACCGCTAACGATGGGAAGCCCCAGGTCAGTGAGAACCACGGCTATCTCGCTCTGATGTCTCTGATACGTTTCCACTCCTGAGAGACCATCGTTTGCTGTTAACACTGTGTAGCCTTTAGAAACAAGAACGGTCTTTACCAATTCCCTGAGCATCTCTTCGTCTTCGATTAACAGAATAGTCTCTCTCCCTCCGGGTATACTTTCAACGGCTTGTCTGATGGGCTGGGATACTTCAGGATAACGTTCCAGTACGGGGAGGTAGACTGTGAAAGCCGTGCCTTCTCTGAGTGTGCTCCGTACATCAATGAAGCCGTTGTGATTTTCGATGATGCCAAACACTACAGAAAGACCTAAGCCAGTGCCTTTGCCAACCTCCTTTGTGGTGAAGAATGGCTCAAAGATTCGCTGCCGCGTTGCTTCATCCATTCCGAGTCCTGTGTCGGCTATTTCAATCTGAACATATTGCCGGGCAGTTGCTTTTGGAAATCGTTCGCTTACAACCTCGCTTTCAACGGTGTTGGTTGAAATCGAGATCGTTCCGCCTCTTGGCATCGCATCGCGTGCATTGATACAAAGATTAGTCAACACTTGATGAATTTGGCTGTCATCGGCTGTGATGAGAGGCAATTCAGGCTGAAGGGAAGTAGAGATAGTGATGGTCTTAGGGAAGGTCTCTGCAAGAAGTTTAGTAATTTCCCCGATGATGTCGTTGATGCTGACAGGCTGAAAGATTGCCTCCGTTTTCCTGGCAAACGTAAGAAGTTGCTTGACCAGCGAAATACCGCGCTGTGTCGCCTTTGCAATGGCGTCTATACTTTGTGAGAGTTTCTTAGGATCTGTTTTCGGACGCTCGAGCGAAGTAGCATGACCCAGAATAATGCCCAGGATGTTGTTAAAATCGTGGGCGATTCCTCCCGCGAGTGTGCCGATGCTTTCCATCTTCTGGGCCTGGCGGAATTGCTCTTCGAGCTTCCGCCGTTCGGTAATATCCCGAAAACTCCAAACCCGCCCAACGGTTCTGCCGGCGAGCCATTGGGGGTGGGAGTACCGTTCGAACACGCGACCATCCTTGAATTCCAACGTATCGTAGCTCTCCGCTTCGGGCTGCGCATACAGCTCGCGGACTTTCTTCAAAAAGCCATCCGGATCCTTCAGTTGATCGAGGACAAATGCCAACGCCTGATTGTCATCCCGCGACGCGATGATGGAATCTGGAATGCGCCACAGGTCGAGAAACTTGTGATTGAAGCCGACGATCTTCCCTTCGGTGTTGACAACAAGGATGCCGTCTGCCGTTGACTCCAGGGTGGCGGTCAGCAGGGAGAGGGTGCGCTGCAGCGTCTCCTCCGCCCGCTTGCGATTGATCGCTATGGCAGCCTGATTCCCTATCGCAACCAGCATCTCTTTCTCTCGCTCCGTGTACCGCCTGCCTGGTTCATAACTTTGAACAACGAGGACACCCACCGGTTGAGATTCAACCAACAGCGGGACGCCGAGCCACGATTTCGGTGGAGTCCCCATGATTTCGACTTCACCATCTCTGACCAGTTCATCAAAGAGTTCAGGAGTCAGCAGCAACGGTTTGCCGGTTCTCAACACATACTCCGTCAACCCTTTCCGCTTTGTTCTCGGTGCCGGCGTTGGATCGAATTGGTCAACAAACAACGGAAACGAGAGCATATCAGTGTCGGCATCATAGAGCGCGATGTAACAGTTTTCCGCGTCCATGAGCTTCTTGATGTGCCAGTAAATGCTCCGCAGTAATTCGTTAAGACTCGCGGTCGTGTTGACTGTTTCTCCTATCGCGTACAGCACCTCCCGTTCTTGCTCCGCTCGTTTGCGCTCGGTGATCTCCACCATGATTCCTCGCAGCACTTGCGGTTGCCCATCGTTGAGGACAACCACCACAACATTGTCGCGGAACCATACGGCGCGACCGTCGGCTGCAATCATCCGATATTCGAATTGGTGAGGTCGTTTTTCCACGGTGGCTTTGATACAAAACGACACCGCCCATTCCCGATCCTCCGGGTGGATGCGATCTTTCCAGAACGTTGGCTCGGTGATCCACCGCTCGGCCGGATAACCGAGAATTCGTTCGGCTTGTTGACTGACAAATGAAAACTGGAACGTTCGCGCATCGGCCTCCCAGACAATCCCATCAACCGAGTTTACCAGTTCTTCATATTGCCGATGCGATCGGCGGATCTCTTCCTCCACCCGCTTCCGCTCGGTGATGTCGTCTATGACCAGTAACGCTTCTTCTACAAAACGTATTCTAGAGAGTGTCAGTTGAAGTGTTGCAATGCCTTTTCCGGGAATGGAACACGCGCACTCGACATTGCGAAACGGTTGTCGCCGAGCGACCACAGCTCGGCATTCCTCCGAAAGCCCAATTGTTCGAAGCACCACATCGACAGGTTTGCCCTCGACCTGTTCCCGTGTCAGCCCGAAGAGCTCACAGAAACTCCTGTTGACGGAAATAACTTCCGATTTCTCACCGATGGCAACTAAACCCGATGGAACAGTGGCGACGATGTCTTCCGTAAATCGCTTGAGGCGTGCATGTTCAGTCATATCACGCACGACGGCGATGGTGGCGATTCCTTCTTTGGTCTCCACCGGGGAAAGAGCAATGTCAACGGGGAAGATTGTACCGTCCTTCCGCCGTGCAAAGAGGTCAAGTCCCTTGCCCATCGGTCGCATTCGGGGCGAGGCAACATATGCAGCGCGCTCTTGCTCATGCAAGCTGCGGAGTTGCTCGGGGACGAGCATTTCCACGCTTTGACCAACCATCTCCTGCCGGCTGTAGCCCAAGAGTTTTTCGGCCTGGACATTTGCGTGCGTGATTTTCCCGCTCTTATCAACAATGAAAAGTGCGTCAGGCATAGCATCAGCCTCCAGCGATCTCTCTCCTGCAAAAACTATTCTTGGCAGATATCCCGTGAACGATCTTAGATGCATCGTTTATCCTCCTAATCTGTTTGCTTTCGGCAATTCGCCGTACGTTTTTTGAAATGTTTGAGAAGTTCTTTTTCCACCTGACGACAGTTTTCGGTCAGGAAGTAGCGCACGAAAAGGTCGGAACCGTTGACATAGACTTTCAGCCGAAAGTTCTTTGCCTTGCTGCCCGAGTAGTTTGTCACCCGCTTCCGAATGTTATTCGATGAGCCGATGTACAAAACATCGCAGCGATTCCTTACATACTGAATCTTGTCTACTGTGCTCAACTCATAAACTCCGGCTTCGGAAGGGAGCCGGCTAAACTGTCCTTTGGCAAGTCTTACATAGCCGCTGAAGCACATATCCTTGCCATAGTAATGAGAACTGCGCTGTTTATAGCACGGAATGCTGAGCAGTTTTCTGCAGTTGCAGATCGTCCGCAGCGAGAGATGAATACCATCCCGAGCCAGAAGGGATTGGAGGTCTTTGTCTTTCAGTTGATAAAGCAAGATACTCGTTGAGCTGCATCTCGAGTACTTTTGCAAGAATGATCTTGCTGATAGTTTGTCTGGTAAGCAATGGCGAGCATTAGTTCGTTGGCTTCTTCAAATGTTTTGTGTTCTGTAATGTGGTATGCGGTTCCAACAAAGCGGATGACATTGCTGTGGACATCAGGTTGTTGGCAATGATTGGGGTGAGTCTTGGAAAGCCAAAGTTCTGGCTGCATCCGCAGGACCGGCAGGAAATACATGATTCATAGTTGATCCTTTGAAGGTGCAATTTCGCACAACGTCTGCAGCAACGACGCCGTTTGTTTTGCCGCTCGAAAATGATGCGGCGAAGGGCGCTATCTCTGCCAAAGGCACCTGCCTCGTAGATTTGCTGACGGCAGGCGGGGATGCCCGCCTGTCCGCCTCAGGCGGACTACGGACCGTCTCCTGGATGACGCGAGCGTTTGAATCTTTGGCCACTTCGCCAGTTCGATCTGTGCTCCCATTGTCGACGACGAGAATCTCCACAGATGTCCCGTCTCGCCCACGGAGATAGTTCTTGGCAATGTTGATATGTTCCAGTGTGTTGGAGATTCCACCGCATTCATTGTAGGCGGGAACGATGACCGAGATGGACATAAAGAACTCATCGAAGGCGGCGGCGTGTTGTCAGGCTTTGAACGATGAACGAATCGAATCGACCAATGATGTGGTCTGAGAAAACGCTTGGCGAACATCCTCTTCCGTGATGGAGGTATCGAGAACAAAAGGATATCGCTCGATCATGTAGAAACCAGTGATCCTTTGTAAGATGCTTCGATATTGTTCGTATGAGGGATCGTGAGCCAATGCTTCATTTAACAATGGCTCGAGGTCGTGAATTCGTTGCAGTTGCCAGCCCTTTGAAAGCAAAAAAGCTTTCAAGAACTTTTCGATGGCCTGTTGAAGATAAAAGCCAGCGGCTTCAGGATCGTGAGCTTTGAGCAAGTACTCTACACGTACGTAATCCTTCTCTGCAATGCGCAGCCAATCGGCGGGGTACAGCGACTCTTTAGCTCGCATAGAGGACTCGTCCTTTTTGGAGGATCTCAGCGAGGAATTGATCTCCGCGGGCAAGGCGCTCGGATATCTCCTTCGGTGTCAGGACAAGTGTCTCAAGGGCAACTTTCCTGGATGAATCAGAAAGAATCCGTCGAACAGTAGACCAGCGATCGATGAATCGCTCGTCGGTTTCCTTGATGATGAGAAGATCGATATCACTGTCGGATTGAGGTGATCCCTCTGCAAAGGAACCAAAGAGGATGATTTTCTCAGGCTGGTAATGAGCACGGAGTTTGTCGACAATCTGATCAGTCAGTTGGTTGATTTCTGCTGTACCCATAGGATTTGCACCTCGTGCTCAATATACGAAATTTCCGCAGCCGCCGCCTATGCTAGGCGCATCGGTTGAACTCTTCCATAGGTCAGTGAACGCCAAAGCCATTCCACCGGCCCAAAGCGAAAGCGCTTCACCCACCATTGGCTAATGGCTAGCTGCACAACGAAAATCAGGATGGTTAGTGCTAGTCCAGCAGCCGGCCCAACTTTTCCATACAGCCCAAACCCGTGGCTGAGAAAGATCACTGAGCACACAACCGATTGATACAGATAGTTGCTGACGGCAGTTCTGCCAACAGCAGCAAGAGGCGCCAACCGCTTACGCCACGTCTGGCGTTGATAAAGACGTACAATCGTGGCGACGTAGAAGAAGCAGAGTGCAGGCGCTCCGACAACCAGTGCCGCTGTGAAGAGAAAAGCCGGTAATGTTGGCTCCGATAGATTC
>JBGFRR010000060.1:0-6648 GCA_041695045.1 Bacteroidota bacterium | reverse complement strand
CGGCAGGCAGGGCAGGCAGGCGCGAATCGGCGCTAATGGGTTTCAAAAAGAACTCAATTCGCGAGGATTCGCGGTTGAATCTTTTCCATGGATTTATTTAACGAATTTCCGGCACGCGACACTAGAAAATCTCAATCCTCGTCCAGAGGGGAACTACTTCGGGCTGCTTTTGATTTTCTCCATCACCCTTTCTGAAAAAGTCTTGAATGTTGCCTTCAGCTCTGCAACGTTCAGTGGAAGGAGCATCTCTACAGGCCATCGCTCTAACTCGTCTGGGAATTCCGTGACCTTGTTCAGCGCTACAGCCAGCCAATAAAGGTCGAACCCTGGATCCTTCCGGGATGCGAGGGAAGTCAGCCTTTCAAATTCATACGTCTTTATGATGAAAAAAAGGTCAACCGCATCGCGGGCTTCTGCCCTTCCAAAAAAGGCCAGTAGCTTATCCGTGATGAGGTCACGATAATCATTGACGCGTATGCCTGTGTCCGATTCAACCGGTTCCTCGAACCTTGCCGGCGAGTCGTAGGCAATCTGCAGCCTGGTGGCCTCGTCTTGAGCGCCTATCTCAAATTCGGCAAACGTTTCAAAGCGTCGCACGACTGTCAACGGCAATCGTTCCTTCATTGCCTCTTCGACGAGTCTCCCGAATGGGAGAACAAGATTCTTCTCAGTTGTGAAGAGATCGAGATCAAATGACTTGCGGTGGCCCAAGTAATACTCCGCGAGGGCCGTTCCTCCTGTCAGATAGAACTGACTGGAGTCTGGGAGTGAAGCGAGCGTGACGAGTATCTCGCGCTGGAGCTTCGTGATGATCCCATTAGGCCGAAGCTGCAAAGTAGTTCTCCCATAATCGGTGAATGTCGGGGGGAAGGTTGAGGCGGGGAAGAAGCGATCTGATCTCTTCCCAATCGAGCTGAGCGATGTCTTCGGCCCTGCCCCGGGTCAAGACTTGTTGGAGATACCACAGCCTTTGGAATGGGTCGCTCAAATCGATTTCGTTTTTTGACCAGACAAGATAACGCTTGGGTCGCATCGTGTTGCTCCTGTTGCTGCGTAAGATAGTCAAAGTTTTTTATCGTTACAATTTTTTGTAGCGCACTTAAGCGCACTTACTATAAGAGACCTCTGAAAACAAAAATAGTTCATACCAATAAGGCGGGATTCTGAAGAGCGGAACACAAAAACGCGAAACCCCCACCATCTTTTTTCAGACAGCGGGGGTTTGAGGGCTTTCAGGGGATGGGTGGCTTTACGGGCTCACTTTTTCGATGAATCCCTTTGCTACCCTAAAATAGTCTTTGAGGGCATTGACATCATCGAGAAGACCTCGGTAATATCCGGCAATGTGAAGTGCCTTGTAAAGTTTTTCAAACTCCCTCGTTAGCTTTCCGTTATATGGCGCAAGATACTTCTGGATGGCTGCCCTGTAACCCTCAACAGATTGTGGCAGGTCTTTTTCTGCCATCCCTCGCTGCAGTAACGATGCATCGATCGCCCTCAATACTGCAAGGTAGGCTGTTCCGCAGGCTTCCTGCACAGACTTGAGATCGAGATAGGTATCATCCTCAATCGGGGACTTGCTGAGCAACTCTTTTGCATTCTCAAGATATCGTAACGATTCTTTCATTTGGTCTTCAGATAGCCTGGAAATCGTCAACTCAGTTTCCGTATGAACTCCTCGGCTCCTCGCAGCGCCGCTTTGACCACATCGACACGGTGCAGATTTCTTCGGTAGTACCCAGCGATGTGGAGCTCTTCGTAAATACCGTTGAACTCCCTCATCAGCTTTCCGTCTCGAGACGAAGCGTACTGCTTGAGTGCCTTTGCATATTCTTCCACTTTTTTTGGCAAACTCTTTTCGGCGACTCCCTTCCGGAGCAAGAATTCATCGATGGCTTTTAGCACTCCTAAATAGGCAACACCGCATGCAGACTTCACATATTTCTTGTCCGCGTACCGCCCGTCTTCAACAGCAGATTTGCTCAGGAGTTCCTTCGCATTGGCTATGTATCGCGTCGCATCTTTCATTGTGGTTTCTCTATGAATGCTAACCCTTTGCGACAATAGTTCAAAGGAACAACAATGCTGTTCCATTGTAATGAAGTTCAGCAGAAAAATCAATCCCGAAGCATCGGCAGGGTGAAGTGGTCTGTTGCAGGTGAGTAAGGTGGGACTTATGGCAAATTCTTTCCGGCCACATAATGCCTGTTCATTGTCGGCTCCTTCACAAACCTCTCCCCATCCCAGTATTCAACGGAATTCTTCAGATTCTCCCAATAGATGGCACTCAATTGCTGCCTTGCTTTCTTTTCCTTCAGCAACCTGCGGTACAAATGGAGAAACTGATCGCTCCATGTGACTGACGCGACCCCCATCTTTGAATCAAGGGTGTACAGAATTGTTGCCCTGTTTTCATTGGGTGCCGACGGGTTCTCCTCTACCGCCACGATGAATGTATTGTCCGTTGCACGAGTGATGGTCTCTGTCGCATTATACCCCGCGTTGCCAAATTCTAAGCTGACTTCCGTTCTCGGGAAGAGAAGATAGAATTTCTCAGTCCCTAGCGGAACCCCTTCCGGGTAAAAATCTCCCGGGGCTGGCCCGCACCCTCGTAGCCTGTCGGGATCCAGAACAGCTAAATAAGCACGTCCGTATCCATTGTTGGGACCACCAAGGATCAATTCCATCGCCCCTTCGTTGTCGATATTGTGAGCTGACAAAAAACTGACTCCACCCGCGTGCCAGTAGGTTTGAAGAACGCTACCATTATCGGGAGCGACTTCAAGTATCTTTGATGGGAAGTATGGGGTACAATAGGCGTAAACAAAGAGGCGCGGTTTCAGTTTCCCGATGACAACAAACTGTTCGATTCTCCATTTTCCCCATCTCGTATACTCAAATGACTTTGCAAATGAATTCTCAGGATACGCTTTTGCCCAGCGCAGCAAGCCCTTCGAGCTGAAGCAATACAGCGTCTCAGCCGCAAAGCTCTTTGCCTGGAAATCTGTGGTGCTCAGATGACCTGCGACCAGCACTTCATTATGGCCGTCGCCATTGATGTCGCTCACCAGTATCAGATCGCTGCGGATCCGCTCGCCGTTCGGGAGACGGAAACCGGCCTTGGTTGACCCTTCGGGCATGCCGAGGGCCCGCTTTGTCCACAACTCTCTGCCATCGCGATTGAAGACGGTCAAGGTCTCATCCTGGATTTCCACATATGAGGGATTTGGATCCGTAGCGGGTCGTAGGACCATACTCAGAAGCAAAGCAAGTCCCGCAAAACTCAAACCGACTGCTGCAGACCGGACAGGATATCGGACAAGATAGCTTGTTGCTCGTGAGATTATAGAAGGCGCGCGGCCAGAGAAAGCACGATAAGAAGCCAGCACAGACCCAACACCCAGCAACTTCTGCTCGGCGGATGACAACATGTGACCCGCCCCTTGCCGCAGGAGCCTCCTTGCGTACGAAAGGTCTTCCTCGGTAGGCTCCGATCCGAGATGCGAGTCGATGTACGAGTACATCTCTTGTTCAAGTTGCAAATGCTCGCGACAGAAGGCACACGCTTCTAAATGCGTTTTAATGAGTTCCTTTTCGTCCGTTGCGAGTGACTCCGGCTCGACGACGTACAACTGCAGCATTTCATCGGATATGTGCTGGCTCATTGTTCTCCCTCGTTGGCGTCCTGCTCCTCATGTTCAGACTATTTGGGGATTCTTGTTTTCTCTCTGTATGTATATATTCCGACGGCGCGGCGCTTTCCAGAATGGATGCACAGTTACAACTCCCCTTCCAGATATTCGAGAATTGTTTTCCTCGCAATCTTTGCGAGATATTCGACCTTCTCCCGCCAAAACTCTTCGTACTCCTCTTTGGTCCGTGTTTTGTACCACGTTGTCCTTCCAGCATACTCATAAAACGTGCTTCTCTCTTCCCGGAATTCGAACCAGTCATCAATAATAAGCCCCATCATGATCAGAAGAGACCGCACATGCTCGGGTTCCATACCGCGTTTCCCATAATAGAGGCTAATAATCTTTTCCTTGATGGCCTCGGATACGATGAGACGAAGAGTTGCAAGGTCATCCTCAGTCATGTGATCAAATGATATGCTGGGTTCTTCTGGAGGAGTACCAGCGTGAGCCGTGTGGCGCTGAAGGCTTTTGACAATTTGGATAAGATCAATCAGAGGAATCGAGCGCCGGTAGTCGTTTTGTTCATTGAGCGCAGCTGCTACGTGATTGAGGATGACCATCGTTGAGTCGTTTGGCCGACAACGGCTGTGCAATGTGCGCTCAAGCCAGTCACGCGGAAAAGCGGGAAGATGATCCAGTGGGTCTATTACGTTGGAAACGAGCGCGATACCGCGATAGTCTCGTCTAAGACAAAAGATCTTGGTGCCGCGGACGCAATCCTTGATGTTCCGACTGATGTGTGCGCCAAACGGATCGGCCTGCGCAAAACTTCTGGCGAGGTGCACGTCTGCTACACGGAGTACGAAGGCCCGGTAGGCAATGGAGAGATTCCGGTCGGGGATTTCGTCCAGACCAGGGGAGAGTTTCTCAACAAATCGCTCAAGCCGGTGAAAACGATTCTGCGTGATCATGGAAAAAATGTCGCCTATGCAATCCCATGAGAGATCAGGGAGGCCAAGTCCGGTTCGTGTACAGACTTCGGAGACGGAGGCGCGGCGTTTTCTCAGATAGGCCTCCACAATGAGGCGGGTGATTTCAACAAGTCTCCCGACTTCGCGCACGGGCGGGGAGTCGCGCAAAGCCATTCGCAGGAGCTCTCTCAACTCGGAATGCGGCGCCATTGTCTCCCTGAGGAAGGGGTGGGTGGCTAAGGGAGGAAACAGTCAAATCTTAACGAACAGGCAAGAAAAAATCAAGCAGAACTCGGCCATCTTACATACGGAGATAGAACTCTAATCCCCGGTCACCTGCTCTTTAAGGGTGAGCAACGTGTGACACGGGCTCTTCTCCCCTCTTGCCAAGACGTAGGGTTCTTCTTGCATTGTCAAGGAAGAGATTTCACCCAACCGGTGAATTGTCTCAACAACGGGGAGCCACTTTCCTTTTCGGCACGTTGTTCAGTCGATGCCGAGAGCACCTTCGCATGCCACCGCGGTGCTTCAAATCGCTACGGAGCTAAAAGATCGGGCTACGTACTCCGCCCCCGCATCCTCACTTTCAGTCACAGATTTCGGCCTGATCTACGTCGTGGGGACACCACGTGTGTGAATCAATGCATGAAGCCGGCAACGAATTACCTCACGCACCAGCGACCTCGGAACGGTCGCTCCTCTCTCCGTTACCACTCGAGTGATGAATCCATACGGAGTCAGGTCAAAGTATTGATTGTAGACTCTAACATTTCGCACTTCTTCACTTAAGATCTCTTCTCGGGAGCTCATGTCGTCAAGACCCATCCGGTATTGCGGCGGTACAACTTTTTCAGATCCGCACAGAGCATAAACCGGCACAGCGCATTGTCTGGCGATCCGAGCGAGACTGCTCGTTCCAATCTTGTTGATGATTCCGTCGGCGGTAACGGCATCGGCACCCACGAAAACCAGGTGGACCTGCGATGTCATCGAAAATGCTGCGCCATCTGTAACAAGCGTGACCGCTATCCCAGCTTCTCCCAGCTCCTTCGCAGCTGTCACGCCTTCATACATCGGACGGGCTTCAGGACAAACCACCTCGAATCGCTTCCCGGCCTTTTTCGCGTCGAGCAATGCCCTCTGGACGGTCGAGCTCCTCGAATAGATCAGAATACGATCTCCATTGTGGATGAGCTTCCTGGCATGCCGAGCAATGGATTTCTCATGGTCCGCCAGATCCTGCAGGAACCGCCGAGAGGCAGCAGCGGCCGCGCTCTTCATTGCTTTGAGGCCCCGGATTCCATCGATGCTCAACAGCACCCTATTCGCGAGGTTCAGCATGGGCGCCATTACCGGTTGTGCTTCAATCAGCGCGAGCGCGGTCTCTTCAAGAAGGAGCTGCAACTCTACCTGAGTTCTGACCGATTTCTTCTGAGCCAATAACCGGAAGACCCCGGCTGCACGTCTGACGAGCTCGGCAGAGCCGCTGGTTTTATCGGAGGCGATGGTGCGGATCCGGTTGCGTATTTCTCGCGGTAAAGGAGGGTTGGGCATGAATCATCAGATTCTCATCCCGTTTCCACGCGTGGCTCGTCCCAGTCGAGACCCGGCAATGGGCGACCGGTTTTCACGGCGCAGAACCCGCACGAGCGCTCGCTGGAATTTCTGAATCCGCGTGAATCGGTTCGATCCGTCCGTAGCAAATACTTCCCCGATACAATCCTCCGTAAGATCGCCTTCCGTTATGCCGTGAAAGGAGCAAATGCTCAGGATCGACCGGGATGAGTGTTCAAGTACGGCTCGGCAATGGCGCGCGTAAAGTGTACCAGCTCGGATAACTCGCGAGCGGTAATGGCTCCCGATGCGGCTTGTGTGAGCAGGTACCTGAGATTTTCGGTGGAGGTCATTGTTCCGGTGCCGAACAATTTGGTAACGGTCAAGTTTACTCATTGCCCCGTCGAATAGCAAGCGGAAGGAACTCGTTGCAGAAGCCTCGTTTTTTGGTTATCATTGAAAAGCCAGACGTCATGGATCATCCCGTC
>JBGFRR010000072.1:0-6701 GCA_041695045.1 Bacteroidota bacterium | reverse complement strand
GTGCTTTCACGAAAAGCGATGGAGATAGCAACAGCTCATGTTGCGACTGGCGCTCTCATGTTGGTTGTTGCGATACTTTCTCTGCTGTATATCGTAAAACTGACGGGACGAACATCACCAGCAAGAGTTTTTGTAGGTCTACAAAAGGAGGCACTGGCATGAAAGGCGCAGCAGAACTTTCGGAGGGAGCGATGCTGCCGGTGGTGCGGCCACGCGTTCTAGATTTCGTCGAGCTGATGAAGCCAGAGCTCACAGGACTTTCAGTTCTTACAACACTGTGTGGCTATTACCTTGCATCGACGATTGGTTTCCAGACGACTGAATTTCTTCTGCTCAGTATCGCAACACTTCTTGTTGGCGGCGGAATTGGAGCACTCAATCAGTATATCGAACGACAATATGACGCTCTGATGAAACGAACAGAACGCCGTCCTCTTCCCTCAGGACGTTTATCCGCTGACGTTGTGCTGATGTACGGCGGCATAACAACCCTGGCAGGCGTGGCGATCCTTACTCTCGTTTTCAGTGTTCTGACTGTGGTGATCGCCTTGGTAATCATCGCAAGCTATCTCTTTATCTACACACCGTTGAAACGACACACGTGGATTTCGACTCTCATCGGTGGTATTCCCGGAGCGCTGCCTCCGGTGATGGGTTGGACGGCCGCTGCAAATGAAATATCGTGGGGAGCCATAGCCCTTTTTACCATCCTCTTCTTTTGGCAGATGCCGCATTTCTATGCGCTCGCCTGGATGTATAAGAAAGACTATGCACGGGCAGGATACCTAATGCTTTCTGTCCTTGATGAGTCGGGAAAGCGAACAAGTCGGCACAATCTCGTTTTCGCTTTAGCTCTCGTTCCGGCTTGCATCGGTCTGACAGTTGCTGGAACGACAACGGTTTTGTTTGCTGTCGCATCAATTCTCATCACACTCGTTTTTGCGACCTATGCGTATCGTATGGTAAGAGAAACCCGCCGGCAACACCCAACGCAAGCAGTAATCAATATGGCCTCTCGACAGATTTTTTTTGCCTCACTTTGGTACTTGCCGATTTTAATGATGTTTATGGTTTTGGATAGGGCTTCCTGAGTTGCTTCAATCATTCCAATCTTCCAGCCGCCTCACAGATGAGCCTCTCCTTAGTATTAAAAAGCTCAGCCATAAGTATAAAAATCGTGTTGCCCTTCAAAACGTAAATGTGGATGTCCAAGAAGGGAGCATCTTCGGGATTCTTGGCCCTAATGGATGCGGGAAATCGACACTCTTCAAGGTTATTTCAACCTTAATGCTCCCGTCATCTGGGTCTGCACACCTAAACGGTTATGATATTCTAAAGGAACCTGACGAAGTAAGAAAGCTTACCGGCTTGATCTTTCAGTTTCCATCATTAGATAGGAAACTTTCTATTTATGAGAATATTCTTTATCAATCATGGCTATACTCATTCTCTTTCAATGAATTACTACCTAATATCCAAAGGTTATTATCAGTGTTGAATTTAACAGAACGTCTCAATGAAAGGGTTGAGACGCTCTCTGGCGGATTGCAGCGAAGAGTTGAAGTAGCAAAGGCATTGGTTCATAGGCCGCGACTTTTAGTTTTGGATGAGCCATCAGCAGGCCTTGACCCGGGAGCACGATTAGATTTTTGGGAGCTTCTCAATCAGGTAAGAACAGAGGTAGGTACGACAATACTGCTTACAACACACTTCCTTGAAGAGGCTGATCGATGTGATCGGGTGGCAATCATGGATGAAGGGCGTATAGTCTCGGTCGGATCTCCCGTGGAGTTGAAGACTGCGATCGGTGGGGATATTCTGAGTATCTCCGCTGATGATGCAATTACAGTGGCCGCGGAGATCGAGAGTCAGTTCGGTCTTAGGGCGCTCGTTGTTGACGGAATTGTTCGAATAGAGCTGAAAGATGCTCATACCTTCATCCCAAAGTTCGTTGAGGCGTTGCCTGGGAAGATTAGATCGGTGACCCTGAGTAAACCGACACTCGAGGATGTGTTCATTAAGATGACCGGTCATCGTTTTTGGGGACGGCATAGCGTGGGGGAGGACGCGTGAACAGGACATTGATTCTTCCATCGCTGACGATTGCACAACGCGAGCTCTTGCGCTTTCTCAGACAACCCAGCCGAGTGGTCGGCATTGTTGGCTCTCCTGTTCTCTTCTGGTTCGTTATAGGCTCCGGTCTTGGAGAATCGTTCCGCTTTCCTTCCGCACCCCCCACAATGGATTATCTTGAGTATTTTTTTCCAGGAACGCTTGTCCTGATCGTACTCTTCACCGCCATCTTCTCGACTATTTCCATCATTGAAGATCGGCGTGAGGGATTCTTACAAGCCGTTCTCGCGGCTCCGATTCCGCGAAGTGCCATCGTTCTAGGAAAGCTGATCGGTGTTACGGGGCTTTCGCTTCTTCAAGCTGTTCTCTTCCTGTTGTTGCTTCCCTTGAGCAACATCTCCGTTTCCTTCCTCGCCATTGTATCTACGCTTGCGATGGTAGTTCTCGTCGGGTTTGGGATGGCAGGTCTCGGTTTTGCTATCGCGTGGCGCATGGAGTCGACACAAGGTTTCCATGCAATCATGAACCTTCTGCTTATTCCGATGTGGATGCTTTCCGGCGCGCTTTTTCCACCTTCTGGCGCAGCAACGTGGGTGTGGTGGATCATGCAGATGAACCCATTGACATACAACGTTGCCGCCACACGTATGACGCTCTACGGTCTCGCCGACGAGTACATGAAAGACCTGCCGAGCATCGAATTCTGTCTCCTCATAAGCTTCCTGTTTGCTGTTGGTACCTTTGTTGTGTCTGTTCTTGCAGTACGCAAACGACCGCAGGGTCTTCCCATTATTGACCGGAGGTGAAATTATGTTTTCCTTTTCCGACCTTCCATTGTTGAACGCGATGTTGAATTCAACGAGCCTCGTTTTGCTCCTGCTCGGCCGTCGTGCGATTCGTCAGAAGCAAGTGCAACGACATCGGAAGCTCATGATCAGCGTGTTTATTGTCTCGGGACTCTTCCTGACATCGTATCTCATCTATCATTATGGCCATGGCTCGCAACCGTTTCAGGGAGAGGGATTGGTGCGGTACATTTATTTTACCATACTGATCTCACATACTATTCTTGCGACAGCTATTCTCCCACTGGCGATTGTGACACTGATTCGAGGACTGAAACGTGACGATGTGCGGCACAAACGGATCGCACGCTGGACGTATCCGATCTGGCTGTACGTGTCGGTGACTGGGATAATGATCTATTTAATGTTGTACCAACTGTTTCCAGCAGCTTGAAGGTACGTGGAGAGGAAGATGGAAGGTGGTTAGAGGGTGAGCAGGAATTCCTTCAAGAGGCCCGTGAAACTCTCTTTCACTCGGTTTGCCGTATCGGTGACTTCCTCGTGGGAGAGCTGTTCACCGGTAATGCCGGTGGCGAGGTTGGAAATAAGTGAAATTCCAGCCACATAGAGCTTCAGGTTCCGAGCAGCGATAATCTCTGGAACCGTCGACATGCCGACAGCGTCGGCACCAAGACGCCGAAGCATTTCTACTTCTGCAGCCGTTTCGTACGTCGGCCCTTTGAGCCAGCAATATGTCCCTTCCCGCAATGAGACTCCTTTGACTTGAGCTGTAGTGCGCAAATGGGCTTGCAGCTTTTTGTCAAATACATTGCCCCGTTGTCCCAATGCCTCCTCATTTTCAAGCAGAGGTACGCTCCGCTCGCGCAGCTGCGTCGTCGAAGCAGTCTGCCCGACTGGAAGGAACGTCATGCCGAGAATGTCCGTGATGAGCATGAGGTCGCCAGCGTGGAAGGTGCGATTGATTCCACCGGCAGCGTTGGTCACGATCAGTGTGCAGACGCCCAACTCGTTGGCAACAAAGACGGGAAAGATAACCGGTGCCAGCGCATTTGTCTCGTAGAAATGTACCCGACCCTTGAAGACAAGAAGCGGCGGTGAAGTGCGGGTGCCATCGCGGACATGTCCGAACACCAGCCTCCCAGCATGCCCTTGTACAGTGGAGGTCGGATAATGGGGGATATCATCAGAAGGAAGTTCATGAGCACGGCTGAGTTCTTCGGCAAAATTGCCAAGCCCCGATCCCAGTATGAGACCCACCCGAGGGACAAAATCCGTACGACTCCTGATGAACGCTACTGCCGCACGGAGTTGCTCTCGGTCAACCGTGAGTACTCTGGCGTCATCCACCGACAAGAATCCCAGCGATGGTAGCAGTTAAGAGTGTGGCGAGCGATCCACCTAACACCGCGCGCAAACCGAGCGACGCGAGGTCCTTCCTGCGGTGCGGTGCGATGGGGCTTAACCCTCCGATTTGAATGGCAATTGAGGAAAAGTTTGCAAAGCCACAGAGAGCAAACGTTCCCATAGCAATCGCTTTCTCACTCAAGATTTTGTTCTCCGTCATGAATCGCGCCATCTCCAGATAGGCGACAAATTCATTCAGAACTATTTTCGTCCCCAAAAGACTTCCGAAATGGAACGCCTCGTTCCATGGAACTCCCACCGCAACCGCAACAAGCTGAAAGATGAAACCCAGGATAAACTGAAGGCTCAACTGTTGACCGAAATGAGCCTCGAGATGTGCGTTCAAACCGAGCAATCCGCCGAGATGACCGAGAAGAAAGTTGATGAGGGCGATGAGAGCGATGAATGCCAGGAGCATTGCTCCAACATTTAAGGAAAGTTTTAATCCATCCGAGGCACCGGCAGCGGCAGCTTCAATAACATTGCCTGCATTTTTTTCGACGGATACTTTCACAGTTCCCTTCGTTTCGGGGTCGCCAACTTCGGGAAAAATAATCTTCGAGATCAACAACGCCGCGGGTGCAGCCATGATGCTGGCTCCTAAGAGCTGTGCGGCAAAGCGAACCTGTGCTTCGTCTATGCTAATGCCGTGGGTTTGAGAAAAGGAGTAGCCGAGCATCTGAACGTACGCGGCCATCACACCGCCGGCAATCGTCGCCATGCCGCCGGTCATCACGGTCAGGAGTTCCGAGTTTGTCATGCCACCAATGAACGGCCGGATCATCAGCGGCGCTTCGGTTTGCCCCACAAAGATATTCGCGGTGTTCGAGAGCGATTCAGCACCGCTTGTGCCCATCAGTCGAGCCATTACCCACGCCATGCCTTGCACAACCTTCTGCATCACGCCCATGTAATAGAGTACAGACATCAGCGATGAGAAGAAGATAATGGTAGGGAGGACCTGAAATGCGAAAAAGAATCCGAGCGATCCTTCCTGCCCCTGAGAGATCGCTAAACTGCCAAAGACGAACTTCGCTCCCTCTGTCGTAAATCCGAGGATGACGACAAACCCTTCGGCGATGGCTTGGAAAAGGATCTTGGGCCAACCGAGGGGGGCAAACAAGGCCCCAAGCTCATGACCTTTGATCACGAGGACACCAAACACCGCCTGAATGACCAATCCTGTAGCGACAAGGCGCCAGTTCACGCGGCGCTTGTTATTTGAAAACAGGAAGGCAATCCCAAGGACAACACCAATACCCAGAAGGCCATGAAGCACGGAAAGGATGTTCATGAGGACCCTTTGATTGATGGTGAACGATCAGAGCTTTGCGGGTGGCTCAAAACACGCCCGACAACGAGCTTCGTAGATGTCTTTCGCACCGACAAGCACGCGATCGTGTTGAGCAGTTTTTCTCTGCGTGCGGTCGGCAGGGTTTCCACAAACGACACAGATGGCTAACGTCTTTGTGATATATTCGGCTACCGCAAGCAAGTGTGGAATAGGTTCAAATGGCTTTCCGCGATAATCCTGGTCAAGTCCTGCAACGATAACGCGTTTACCCTGATTGGCTAATGCTTCACAGACATCAACAAGATCAGCACTAAAAAATTGTCCCTCATCGATCCCGACAACTTGAGCGTCTCCTACCTTGTCGAGGATCTCTTGGGCTTTTTCTACGGCATACGATGCAAGCGCTTGTTCGCTGTGTGAGACAATGTGCTCCGCGCTGTATCGAGTATCGGTCTTTGGCTTGAAGATGGCCACTTTAAGTTTCCCAATTTGCGCTCGACGCAATCGTCGGATAAGTTCCTCCGTTTTGCCGCTAAACATGCATCCGCAGATAACTTCAATCCAGCCGGTATTATGCGGTATCTGATAAGAAGTTGAGGTATCCATTTATGATTTTTTGTTGCGCTTCTGTCGTTTCAAGTTGCTCGGTGTGAATGCCAGGGGCAGATAGTCCTTGAGTTTTTTAGGGCCGGCGTGGCGCTTGCCATTCGTCAACAAAACGTCGATGTTTCCAGCCAACTCAAGCAATACTTGCCTGCATGCTCCGCACGGCGGAGTCAGTCGGTCGGCATCCGTGGCAATGGCTATGGCTGTGAAATTGCGCTCGCCTTCGGAGATGGCTTTGAAGATGGCCGTTCGCTCTGCACAAACGGTGAGACTGTAGCTACTGGTTTCGATGTTACAGCCGGTGTAGATACGTCCATTCGAAGCAAGAAGTGCTGCACCGACTCGGAAACGGGAATAGGGGGCGTGTGCCCGATGGCTGGAGCGGTTGGCTTCGTTGAGGAGGTCGCGGTATACTTTCTTCATTCGCGCCTTGGCTTGTGTGTAGAGACGAAAGGCGCGAGAATTTAGACAAGCTTGGACTGAAAAGCAAGCAATCCTTACACAAACAGCGTAACGTC
>JBGFRR010000129.1:0-36944 GCA_041695045.1 Bacteroidota bacterium | reverse complement strand
CAAAACCCAGAGATTTTACCGATGCAAAGTACATGAATGCTTTGAGCGATGCCCGTCTCTTGGAAACCATGAACGAGGGAGGGAGAGGAGTCAACCGCTCACCCCTGATGCCATCGTGGGGCGGGAGATTGACGAAGAGTGAACAGGAATACCTTGTAGCATTTCTTCGATGGCTTGACAAGCACTGAGACTCATAAGACATTTGCTTACTTCATCAAATTCGCAACTGCAAATTTTGCAACTCTTTCTTCAAATTCTGTAACGCATATCAATAGGATTGCGTCATATTTGGCATCGTGCAAAAATCCTTTCTAAGGCAGAACTCACAGAATATGCTCCTCTCATATTTGAGAAAGAAAAAGCAGCTTGTTTTCAACTGTGAGAAAAATCTACAGTCTCAATTGCTGAATTTTGCAACAAACGCCGGATCCTGTTCTCCTCGAATGGAACGTCTCAGTTGGCACAATTGTTGACGAGTTCAACCAGATAATGCGTTACATCTCCAAACATATTCTCCTTGTCAGTCGGACACTCGCTCTTGTCACTTTTCTCGCAAGCTCTGGCTTCACCACCATTTTGCACAATTGCACGATGGAGGTAACAACCTGCTGCGAAGCTCCGCGGGAAGTAAACCATAAGGATTGCGGTGGAAGTGTCCCCGCGAATACTGAACTTTTTATTCAATCAGACGCCTTTTGCCATACGAATACCGTTGTTGGCGGTGTAACGACCAATCCGGCAGTTCTGGAAAAAGATGGCAAATCCGACGTCAAGAAGCTGCAGAAGGCAGAGTCAATCTTAACAACATCTGCCACAGCGTTCAATCAGCTTCGTTCTCCATTCAACTCTTTCTCTAGCGGCACCCCCGTCTTTCTCCCTTCGGTGGAGAAGTACGTCCTCAACGCTTCCTTCCTGATCTAAGTACGCTCCTTTTGTCTTAAGACCCGCATCAAGGGATGACACTATCCCTTTATTGGTCTCTTTGGATAACTGTTTTCGTTTTACCGGACCGACCAGTCGTTCAGTCGCAGATGACAACAAAGAGGAGCGTTTTTCATGAGATCAATCAAATATTTTTTGGCTACGTGTCTGCTAATATCCTCATTGGCATTGGGTCAGATAACCTCCGTCAGCGAGGAAAGGCCACTCAAGCTCGACGACCTTATAGCTGAGGCCCTCCAGAACAACCCGCAGCTTCGAGCAGGCCGCAATCAAACAGCCGCAGCGAGAACCCGTGTCGATCAGGTGACATCCTGGGATGCTCCGCAGCTCGGAGTTGAGTTCTACCAAACGCCAGTCCAATCGTTCCCGAATCCGGTTAAGAACGGAATGGAGACGGATTACTTCATCCAGCAAATGTTCCCGTTTCCAGGAAAGCTCTCCGCTATGGGACGCGCTGCCGAGGCCAATGCGAGCATGTTTGACCAGGGCTATAAAGCACTGGAACGAAAGATTCTCCGGGAACTCAAATCCGCTTACTACGAGCTCTACCTCGGCCAGCGCCGCGGCGAGATGAAGAATATGCTGCAGGTACAGGGCAACACGCGGATGGAGTTCGTCGTGCCGGCCCGCGGACTCATGGGGTTCCGGTCGGAGTTCATGACGCAAACGAAGGGCGCCGGCATTCTGCATCATAACTTCCACGGCTACGAGCCGTTCAAAGGGGAGATCGCCACACGCACGCGCGGCGCCGTCGTCGCACTCGAGGACGGTGCGGCAATTGCCTACGCACTGTGGAAGCTTCAGGAGCGTTCGACATTCTTCATCGAGCCCGGAACGCGTGTCTATGCCGGCATGGTCGTCGGTGAAAACTCGCGAGAACAAGACTTGCTCGTGAACGTCTGCAAGACGAAGCAACTCACCAACATCCGCGCTTCCGGGGCGGATGAAGCCATCCGCCTTGAGCCGCCGCGCATCATGACCCTCGAGCAAGCCATCGAGTGGATCAGCAATGATGAGTACGTCGAAGTAACGCCGCAGTCGATCCGTATCCGAAAGAAGTACCTCGACCCCAACGAACGGGCCCGCATGGCCAAGAAAAAGGCCGACATGGTTGAGGCCTAACTGCACAGCATCCTCGGTCTCTTCTATCCAAATCTAACCGTATCTCTTCTTCCTTATGCATTTGCAGACGGGAAATTTTTCGGTTCGGCCCTTCTAACCATCTGCTGATGAACCACATCGGCCATACTGTTGACGCGAAAAGTTCCGTGCGCGCAAAAGGGGACGTGAACGGCTTGATGGTCAAAAGCGTCGCGATGGCAAAGATGGAGAAGAAGTAAGGCGGCGATCGTGATCACGGAATGCACGAGGCGATTCGAACGAATCGCCTCGTGTGTTATTGAACCACCACCTTCGTAAACCCTAACCCATCCGGCTCCTTGCCAGCATCGATTCGATCAACTCTTAGATATACCACAGTTGGTTCTCGATGCTTTCGTGAGAAAGACAGAATCGCGAAAGACGGCGCACCATTTCCCGCACATCTCTCCGGATGAGAACAATAATACCCGAAAAGCTGGCTCCACTTTCAATACATTGATGGAAAAGGCGTTCGAAGTCGCTCCGGTTATGTGTTACAATCGCGGCATCGAGGCTTTTCGCAAAGAACAACTGCTCACGGTCGCTCTTTCCCAGCATGTTGTGTTCCAGTGTTGTAGAAACCCGAATGTTACGCGCGCGAAGAAGAGAGGCCAGGAGGACGTTCACATCCTCATCGAGGTAGAGACGTACCACTCAGATTCTCCGGTACCCGATTGTTCTCGATGAAGCGTTCCATTTCGTCCTTATTATCCTGGAAATACGCAAGTGCCTCGAACACTTGCGCAAGAGTAATGTGGGGATAGATGGTGGGTATTTCCTCGGGGCTCGTTCCCATGCGCCACTGTTCAACGATATCGCGCACAGACACGCGTGTCCCCTGGATGATGGGTTCGCCGGTCTCGGCTTTCCGAACAATATATTTGTACGATGTCGCCGCTTCCATGTCAATTCTAACATACCACTCTTGCGACCGAAAAGCAATATCTTGCATCGGCTGCAGAGATACAGGTTTTGTTTTCAACTCTAACCACTAATCCCTCAGAACCACCTTCGTAAACCCCAACCCATCCGGCTCCTTGCCAGCAACAATGCGGTTAACGATTGTCCACGCTGCCAGGTCGATGACGGTGACAACATCCGCCTGTGTGTTGGCAACGTAGGCGAACGTACCGTACGGGTCGACGAGAATACCCACCGGCACAGGACTCGTCCCGAACCGCGTCCCAAAAAGCCGCCGGTCGGCGTCGATCACCGGGCTGAATTCCATCTTGATCCGGCGAACTTCCTTCCTCGCCTTCGCATCGAACACCGCCACATCGCCCGACTGGGCGTTCGACACGAGGACGTGGTTACCGTCCGGCGTGAACTTGGCACGGATCGGAAAGGCCTTCGATTCCAACGTCGCAACGACTTGTAATGTCGCCACATCGAGAATCGACACCGTATTGGCCGACCGATTTGTAATCCACACTTCCTTCCCGTCGGGCGAGATATCGATTCCTTCCGCTCCTGCACCTGTGGGAATGTTGGCAATGCGTTTGTTCTCCTTCACGTCGATCACGGTCACGCTTCCCGAGCCGATATTTGCCACGAAGGCCTTCGACCCATCCTGTGTCAGCACAACCATGTGTGAGACGTTTTGGTCGGTATCGATCGCCGCAACGATGGAATCGCGAACAATGTGCACGACCAGCAGTTTCCTATTCGCTTCTGCCGTTACCGCAACGAGCGATCCCCTAAGCCACGCAATGCCGTGCGGGCGGCGGTATTCTCCAAGCGGAACCTCCTTGAGCTTCGCCTTGCCCACGAGGTCGATCACCGTCAGCGTGTTGCCCTGCTGCTGGCTCGTGCCGTAATCCGCCACCACGGCAATCTTTCCGTCCGGCGAAACAACAACCTCATGCGGGCCGTGGCCCGTCGGTACCGTTGCGACCACCTGTCTGGTTGTTGCATCGACGAGCGACGCGGTGTGGTCGGATTTGTTGAGGACGATCAGCGTCCCTTGCTGGCCACGCAGTGGCATTGCGAACGCGACGAGCATCATCGCGAGGATGAAGGCATTCATGAGCTATCCCTTTCTTTAGGAGGACGGTGTTGACCCCGCTTCACGGGGCGTACGATCTTTTACCTGTGAGAAGATGGCGCGAACTTTCGGCAGGTTGTCTTTGTGAACAAGAACAAGCACGGTGTCGCCGGGTTCGAGCACCGTTCCACCGCTCGGCACGATGAATTCCTCATTCCGATTGACCAGCACAATAACACTATCCGGCGGCATCTTGAGGTCAACGATGGCTTTGCCGGCTATAGCAGCATTGTAGGGAACGATCAAATCCACAAGGTCTGCATGCACACCGTCGGTGGGCGAGAACTCAATGGGATACTGCCGCTTCCGCTTGAACGGCGCGTCGACATGCAGCAGCTTGGCTGCAGCGGGAATCGACCACCCCTGAAGCAACGCCGACGTTAAGACGATGAAGAACACAAGATTGAACAGCGCCTCGGCTTCAGGAATTCCCGCTAACAGTGGAAACGTTGCCAGAATGATCGGCACCGCACCGCGCAGGCCTACCCATGAGATGAAGGTCTTCTCGCGTTGGCTCAGTTTGGTCGGCGCGAGCGTCAGAAACACACTGACCGGACGCGCAACGAACATCAGAAACGCCGACATCAGCAACCCGCCGCCCACAACATACGCAAGCTGCGACGGGAACACAAGAAGCCCTAACGTAAGAAACATACCGATCTGGCTGAGCCACGCCAGTCCGTCAAAGAACCGGAACAAGCTCCTCTTGTGCACAATCTCACTGTTGCCCACAATGATGCCTGCCAGGTAGACAGCGAGAAATCCGCTCCCACCGGCGACCGCTGTCACCGCGAAGATAAGGGACGCAAAGGCGAGAGAGAAGACAGGGTAGAATCCATCGTACGAAAAGTTGACGCGGTTCAACGCAATCACCATCAGCTTGCCAAGCGCATAGCCCAACACGGCCCCCAGCCCCATCTGATACACAAACAGCACCACGAGCCGCCACCCACTCGTCTCGGGCACGGCGATCATCTCAATGAAGCCGAGCGTCAAAAAAACCGCCATCGGGTCGTTGCTGCCGGACTCGAGCTCGAGCAGCGGTTTCAGCTCTCCCTTCAGGCTCACGTTTTTCGATTGGAGAACCGAGAACACTGCGGCAGCATCCGTCGATGAGATGACGGCGCCGAGCAACATCCCATGCAGGAGCGAAAACTCCAACACGAGATGAGCGAAGATGCTGACGAGGATTGCGGTGAGAAGAACACCCAGCGTCGAGAGACTCAACGCCTTCCACGCCGTCGGTCGAACGTACGACCAATTCGTGTCTAACCCGCCGCTGAAGAGGATAAAGATGAGCGCGATAATGCCTACTGAACCGGCAAGCTCGGGGTCGTTAAACTCAATCCCGCCCGGCCCTTCCGAACCGGCAAGCATCCCCACGCCGAGGAACAACAGCAGTGCCGGCACGCCGAGGTTGTCCGAGGCCTTCGCGATTGCCAGACTCAGAAGAATGAGTCCTGCGGTAATCAGGAGAATGAACTCAAGACCGATCATACACTAAGAATATACGAGATAGCCGTGAAGAAGCAACTTTTCATCGGGCAGGATTGACGCCTCATTGTAAGAGCATACAACACGCGAAAAAAAATCTCTATATAGCAATCCTCAGTGTAGATGAGTTTCGAAGAGCTTGAGCACGCGTTTGTATTGATCTATCCAGCTTGTCGGCTCCACGAAGCCGTGGTCTTCAACCGGATAGACTGCAAGCTCCCAGTTTTCTTTTCGCAACTCAATGAGCCGCTGCGCCAACCGGACCACATCCTGAAAGTGCACATTCACATCGACCATCCCGTGGCACATGAGCAGAGCTCCTTTGAGTCCCTCGGCGTGATAGATCGGTGAGCTTCGGCGGTACGCAACCGTGTCCTCTTGTGGGATATTCAGAATGTTCGAGGTGTAGCGCTGATTGTAGTGTGCCCAATCGGTCACCGGCCGCAACGCGGCGCCGGCCGCGAAGACATCCGGCTGTGTAAACATCGCCATGAGCGTGATGAACCCACCGTACGACCCGCCGTAGATGCCGATGCGCTTCGGGTCGATGCCGTGCTGCTCAACGAGCCACTTCGCACCATCGACGTGATCGTCGAGGTCCTTGCCTCCCATAGAGCGGTAGATGGCCGTGCGCCAATGGCGCCCTAACCCCGCGCTTGCCCGATAGTCGATATCGAGCACCATGTAGCCCTTATCCGCGAGGAGGTTGTGGAACATGTATTCGCGGAAGTATGTGCTCCACCATTTGTGAGCATTCTGCAAGTAGCCGGCCCCGTGAACGAAGATGACCGCAGCACCGTTGGGACGGTCCGGTTTGTAGAGTCGCGCGGGCACCTGCGCACCGTCCCGCGCCGGAAACCGCAACACCTCGGGCGCTCGCCAATCGTACGAAACAAATGTTACAGAGGGAGAACTCGTGATACGTACTCCTTTTGCGCCGGGCTTGTTATCCATCATGTAGAGTTCGGGCATTTTGTTGCTAAAGGAATAGAGAATCGCAGCGCGTGACTCATCCGGCGAAAGCGTAACGTCGCTGCGCCCCTCCATGCTTGTGATGCGTGTGCGAGGGCCGCCGTTCAGCGGCATCGAATAGAAATGCCGCTCGCCGAAGTGGACTTCGTTCGAGTGGAAATACCATCGCGTCTTGTTTCGCGCCAGCACCGGATCGTACACCTCAAACGTTCCTTTCGTCAATTGGACTCTTGTTTTCCCGTCGTCCGCGACCGTATAGAGATGTGAATATCCGTCCGCTTCGGATTGGAACCAGATGAACCGCGAATCCGGCATCCAGCCAACGTTTCCCTCGGCATCGAATGAGCGAATGCCCGGTCCGCCAATCCACGCCTCGTCATGCTGATAGTCGAGCACGACGCCGAACCGTGCGCCGGCAACATCCAGCATCACAAGCCAACGGTCTTTGTTATCCTGCGAGTAGAGCTGCAGGAAGGCCTTCGTGCCATCGTCCGACCAATACGGTCCCTGAAATGCTACTCCGCGAGCGCGCGGTTTTGCTTTCTCGGAATCGGTTGAAGAAGTACCCGGTATATCGTCATGCTTCACCTGCCGCACCGAATCCAGCTCAACATCATACACGAAGAATTCGTGCGTGGGGAGCGGTTCGCCGACCTTCGTGCGGGCATTGATATCCTCTGTGAAGCCGCTCTCGGTAACATAGTTGGGCACAATGGTTCGCCGGGGGTCCGTCGGCGTTTGCGTTAGCACGAAGGTAACGTAGCGTTCGTCCGGCGAGAGGGTAAGCTGAGAGATGGACTTCTGGCCAACGTAGTACGGTTTAGGAAGTTTGGCACGAAGAGCTTCCTGCAATGCACGTCGCGCATCGCGTTCTCCTTTTCGCTTGCGAAGGACCTCGAAGAGTTCAAATTGTTGTTGTTCGAGGAACTTCTGGAGTTCGGTTTTTTGCTGTTCACGCGGAGCCGATCCGCTCCGCACATTGGTAATCTGCCGTTCCTCACCGGTTTCGAGGTGGCGGAGAAAAAGATTGTTCTCGCGCTCAAACACGACCTTCTTTTCATCGTGCGTGAAGGTCGGGTTTGTTTCAAGAGCAACAGTGTGGGTAAGCGGCACGCGCCGGCCGCGTGGAATATCGAGCAGGAAGATGTCGCCATCCCGCACGTAGACTTTCCGCTTTCGGTCGCGTGTGTAGCTGCCGGAGCGGGGCGGCAGGTTTCTCCGTTCTTCGAGTGAGACGCGCCGCGGCTCTCCTCCTTTTGCGCTCACCACATAGAGCGAATCTCCCGCATCACCCTCACGACGCCAATTGAAGTACACCCATTGACCATCTTCCGACCAGAACACCTGGCTTGGCGACCTCCCCATCCATGCCGGATCGTCCATAATCGTTTCGACGGTAAGCCAGCTGCGCGTCGCCCTCGGCGTATTCTGATTAGTTTGAGCGATCGCCGCTGCAGGAAAACCGATTGCGATCAGTGCGAGCACAAATAGCATTCCCACGTTTTTCATGACGAAACTCCCGTTTGAATGTGTGTATTGGTTGGTGCACTGCAAACATACGGGAATGCCGGTCGGAATTCAACGAGAACTGCTCCCTGCGGGCGCAAAAAAACAGTCCCGCCGTTTCCCGGCGGGACTGCCAGAGATGGAGAAGAGGAAGGAGCAGGTTTTTTTACGAAGAGCCCTGTGAGGAAGTAACGGGATTTCCGACCACGTGATCGAGTCACTTGGTCATCAATCCCGCCAAAGAACGTTTCGATTTCCTCGCCGAGGAGGTTCAGGATCGTGAGCTTCACGAAAGAACGCTCCGGCAAAGAAAATTCGATGGTTGTTGAAGGGTTGAATTGGTTGGGGTAATGATTGGGGGACGGAATTTCGATGTGATCGAGAATGGTGAGATTTTCATCGGGCGCTCCGCCCCGAACGATCAATTCGTTGTTCTGGTCATTGGAATTGCCGATGCCCGGAAGGATTTGCATCACGCGGTGCATATCTTCAGCAGCGCCGGGCGAAAGCCGTATCTCCCGCGAGTTCAGTCCGTGCGTGCTCACCGCGCCGATCACTCCTGCCTTACTGAAGTAGTCGGCACGGACTTCCACGCCCTCGAGCTGCACAGGCGCTTCAGCGAGTTGGATACGAATCAGTGTCGTGCGCCCCGTTGAGACGATCACGTTCGTTACAACGGCCGGCGTGTAACCGATTATCGATGCACGAAGGCTGTACTTTCCCACAGCAATGTTGCCGATGCGGAAGTTTCCGGAGGCGTCGGTTGCCGCGCCGATGGAAGGTTCCTCCACTACAACGATGTTGACGCCAACCAATGGCTGTTACGTGGCCGCGTCGACGACTTTGCCGGCAATCTGGCCGCGCGGTTCCTCAGCCAATCCGCCATTCGTGGTGAACAAGACCACCAGCATGAGAAGGAATTGGTGCAGTTTCATCGGAAGGAATGTACAAATTTTTTCTCTTTTCTATCACGAGTTTACCCGTTTTCCCAGAAAACATGAAGAGAAGAAGTGAGACACAGTGTGCCGCTTAAGCTCTCGTCCCAGTATCGGTGGTCGATTGAGGCAGTCCCTCCGAACCCGCTGAGCGTTGGACTTGAGGCCAAACCCGTCCGCACCCGATCGACTTCCTGCGGGTCAGCGGCAGGGGCTCCCGACAAGCGGCGTTTGACAACAAATCGAGAAATAGCTACATTGTTAGCGCTATTCATCTGCGAACGGTAGGTTAACATCTCATTCTCAATATGCTGTGGTCATGATGAGAAAGGAGGAGTGAGTTATGAAACGACTTATCACAACCGCAATTCTTCTGTCCACCGCCGCATTTTCGTTCTTGAATTCCCAAGAGAAGGTCGCGACGGTTTTGCCATCCAAGCCACAGGTCGGCGATGAAATCACCATTACGTACAATCCAAAAGCGAAAGCGGCAACGATTCGCGATGCAAAAGAGCTGACTGCTGAAGTTCTGATCTATCGAGATGACGATCCAGTCACTCGAGACCTGAGTTACCCGGTGCTGATTGAAATTCCGATGAAACAAGCTGGCAGTGTGTGGAAAGGCTCATTCAAGCTTGAAGATCCAAGATCGCAGCTGTTGATCCTTCAATTCATATCTGGCGAGCAAAAGGACGATAACGGCGAAAATGTCTGGAACGTCCTTGTCCATGACAGCAAAGGCAAGCCGGTCAAAGGCGCTTATCGTTCACGTGGGATTCTCCTTCAGTATGGTGGGTATATGTCATTTAAGCATCAGAAAGACTTGGAGCAGGCACAGGAGGCCTATCTGCAGGAGAAAGAGCTGTACCCCGACAACTGGCGTGCCCACACGGCACTCTGGGACATCTGGTTAAAAGAGAAGAAAGACGACGAAACGAAAGCAAAAGTGAGGCAAGAGCTTGACCGCCTGTACGATCAATTCAAGAACGACCAGAACGTTGCGGTCTGGTTCCTGAAACACTTTGAGCAAACAGACCAGCAGGAGCGAGTAGATAAGATTCGCGAAGAGATGCTCAAAGCAGATCCTAAAGGAAGGCTTGCTCATAACAAGCAGCAGAATGCAATCTATCGGGAACAGGATCCGACGAAACGCGCAGAACTGCTCGAACAATTCCTGAAAGACTTCCCCAAAACAGGAGATGAACTGGAACGTTTCCAGAATCAGCTTGCCGGCTCTTGGGTGCAGGCAAAGCAGTATGAGAAAGCTGTCGCCATCCTGAACCAAATGGCGAATCCGGATCCAATGACGTTCAGGTCTCTCACTTCTCAGTTACTCGAAAAAGGCGAGCGCCTTGAAGAAGCGGTAGCGTGGGCACAGAAAGGGATTGAGATGGTGAAAAACGCCGACCCCACACGAAAGCCATCCTACTGGAACACAAAGGTGTGGAAGGGTAACTTAGAATACCAGCACGGACTTCTCCTCGACACTTACGCTCAAGCTCTCGCAAAGCTGGGTAGAAATTCTGAAGCACTCGCCGTATTTCAGGAAGCGTACGATATCACCAAAGGAAATAATGCTAACATCAACGAGCGCGTCATCGAGTCGTATGTAGCCAATGGAAAATTTGATAAGGCGATAGAGATTGCCGAAACATCCATCAAGAAAGGAAAATCCAACGACAAGCTGCTCGCTCACTACAAAGCTGCGTACACCAAAGCGAGAGGTACAGAGGAAGGCTTTGACGAGACGCTGAAAGCCGTTAGCGACCTCGCAAAGAAAGAATTGAAAGAGAAACTTCTCAAAGACCGCGTCAACAAACCTGCGCTTGACTTCACGCTGCAATCGCTCGACGGAAAAGCAATCGCCCTTGCCGACTTAAAGGGAAAGGTTGTTGTGCTCGATTTCTGGGCAACCTGGTGCGGCCCGTGCGTGGCGTCATTCCCCACACTGCAGAAGGTGTACGACAAATACAAGGATCATCCGAATGTTGCCATCCTTGCCATCAACAGCTGGGAAAATGCAAAGAACGAAGAAGAGCGAGTGCAGACTGTACGGGAATTCATCGAAAAGAACAAATACACCTTCCCTGTTCTGCTGGACGAAAAAGACAAAATCATCGGAAGGTACGGTGTTGAGGGCATTCCGACCAAATTCGTGATCGACAAACGTGGGATGATTCAATTTAAAGATATCGGCTTCAGCAACGCGCAGGAAATGTTGGACAAAATGGAACTGCAATTTGAGATGCTTTTAAACGACGAGTTCTATATTTCAGTGAAATAGTTCTCACTGAAAAAGTCTGTTACAGAGTGAAACTTTGTGCTGTGTTGTACGTCTAACAGGCTGATATTACCAAAAAGGAACCTCCCAAATTCGTATGTTAGTGGTTGCAAACAATATCCACTCATACTCAATGAAGGAGGCTCCTATGGTCTACACCGGTATTGATAAACATAAAGATAATTCTTTCCTGACCACAGTCAATGAGCAAGGCATGGTGGTCCAGCAAGAGCGGTTGAAAAATACGGTGACAGCATTTACGGCATACATTCGCTCGCTTGGCAACGAACCACACCGAGCGGTTGTAGAGTTGACAGCCGGGTGGTACTGGCTTGACGACCTGTTCCGGTCCCTGGGCATCGAGCTCGTGTTGGCCCGTGCGAAGTATCTCAAAGCCATCGCATATGCCAAAGTGAAAACGGATAAGACCGACGCGGAGACGCTCGCACAATTATTACGCATGAACTACATCCCTGGAGCACATAAGATCGCAGCGCAATACCGCGATGTGCGTGACCTCGCCTGCGTTCGTCTCCCGCAGGATAAGAAGGATTCCAATGATAATACGATTCAGGGTGAGGTGGGACGTATTTATAAACATCACCAACGATCTTAAGATTGCCGAGCGACATTGTATTGTACCAGCCCGTCAGTGACTCGAATAGTGGTGTGACATTAGGATCGGTTGCAAGCAACGCTGTAGTCCACGAAGGGAATGTTTCAGGAGTATTCATACTGCTTGGCCAGCGATCTGTGAAGGGAGAACGGTCAAAGGTATCACTCGAAAACTTACAGACGATCCACATTGCACGAACCACCCCTGAGCCTGGGATTAAGAATCCCCGGTCATTCGGAACCGCGGAACCATTATCAGGTCCGCCGCAGTCAACTTCACCAATCACTTGTGAAAAACTCGAGCTAAGGCTTAATGTCAGCAATAGCGACAGTACTAAACCCTTTTTTTCATGACTTCCTCCTCTCTATCTTATGTACACAGCCCTTTGAACCCGCAAGGCATGATCCGATCGCAAAACTAAAAAGTAGACTCCTGAGGGCAACGGATTCCCGTAATCGTTTTTTCCATCCCACGAAACGACGTAGTCTCCGAACGCTTGTTTGTCGCGGAAAACTGTCCGAACCTTTTTACCCCCCGCATTGTAAACGCAGAGCTCTACACTCATTGAACGACCTACTGTCAATGCTATTCTTGTCTCTCCATTAAAGGGATTGGGATAGTTTTGGAACAATTTAAAATCTGTGGGAACAACAGGTTTTTCAGTTCCCTCAACTGAAACAGTTATATTGCCGTATCTCTTTCCGTTGATTATTGCCCCTCGGAGAGTTCTCTCACCTCCTTCGTAGCCATATAGATCAACCCAAAGTGTTGAACGATTGTCTTCAGTCCACGCACCACATCGTTGACCAACTCGAACTCGCTGAACTCCTTTTGGCCATCAAAGAAAAGCGTTGAATCCTTTTGCCTGATACGCCAAAAAGTATTCGGAAGCCTGCACACAGCCTTTATGGTATCACCAACATTACCATTTAACTTATAGCGCAAAGTATCACGATAAACTAACGGCCATTCACATGTAATTGGTAAATAAGCAAAGACGTTCCCTGCTGAATCAATTCTCTCATACTGAAGTAGCCCTGCTCTGCCGGGATGAGGGCCATCATGATAATATTCCTCAATTACAGCATATCTCTTCCCGTTTGGCATCACCGTATCGGAAAGTACTTTGCGCGTGAGAGTCATCGGCACCGTACCAAAATCGAGGAACTCCCAAACATCGCCAACACGGAGCGGGTAGTATGCCTCCCAACTTGTTTGAGAGAACGCAGTGTTCCCTACACTCACCATGAGCATAACGGCTCCAATGATTTTCATCAGTGGGAACCTCATCTTCGCTCCTTGTTCGGAGACGTTTACCTTCACGGTCTTCCTCAGAAACTGTTGGTGTGAACAAACGAACCATTCGACCACAAGGAGGCTGGCGATGCCAAGGCATCGCCAGGGGCAACTCCCTAAAACCACGTGTCCTCCCTTTTTATGCCTACACTTCGTTATTGTGGAAAGTTATTTCAGCAACACCACTCGTCGGGTAATGGCTTGTCGGTCGGCATAGAGCGAGATCAGATAGATTCCGCTGGGCAATGATTCAGCCTGGAAGATGATGCTGTACGTTCCCGGCTCATGCACTTCATCGACGAGAGTCGCAACGGTTTGTCCAAGCACGTTCCGCACAACGAGCCGCACATTGCTCGTATTGGGAATTGCATAACGAATCGTTGTCGATGGGTTGAAGGGATTGGGGGAGTTTTGATAAAGCTCATATTGCCGCGGAAACGGAGTCTCGAATCACCGTTCGAACACCCATCGTGTCAAACTTCCCTGTCGTATCCCGGAACGTGAGCACAAACTTGCTCACCTGGGAGCCGACCTTCGTCGGGAGAGATGACGGAAGAGGCAGCGTGAGTTCAACGGGCTTCTCGAACTTGTATGGACTGATCAGTGTATCCCGTCGCGTCACTAAGAACCGCGCCGCCGAGGCAACGCTATCCCCAAAGCCAACGGTGGCTCCAACAATCTTGGCCCAATTGGGAAGTTCGATCGTAATCGTTACACGCTCCTTCAGCGAACCGTCCGGGAATTTCAATTCTCCACCATTATACAACATTGAGGTGTGACTACGCAAGAGGCTGAGTTTGCACTACACGCGCTTTTCCACTACAAACCGGTCAATGCGAGTTGCATTCACCGAAAAATATTTTTTTCAGCCCAGCAAGTGTCGAACTTGGGATAGGGATGGAGGGAATGGGGGGATGTGCTTGCAAGGACCAACTTTCCGAGATGTCTGAACCGAGCGGATTGTCTAAAATCCCGCTGCACGAAACTTAACGATCCGTAATTCTTCTCTATCCACTGTCCAGAATGCAGAACCATCCCACGCGAGTCCCTCGGGACTGAAAACCGGATGGGGAAGAGTTCTGATGGTTGCGCCGGTCGCGGGATCGATCAGTTTGAGTCTATTGTCGAACCATTGATAGATCGGCACCCAAATCTGCCGGCCATCAGAGGCAAAGTTCAGTGGGTAAGAGCTGACGGGAGCGAAAGGTTGATGGGTTTCCAGTAAGGAGCCCGACCGTGGGTCAATTCTCACGAATTGGTGCTGCCCATCCGAACGTTTCAGCAACAAGAGTAAATCTTTGCCGGTTGAGACGACTGCGATGGGATATGCGTTTGAAATCGTCAATCGAGCGGTGGAGTCCACTTCCCGCGATCGAAGATTCAAGCGAACAAACGTTACCGTCTGCAGAGACCATCTGTAGTAATAGGAGAAGAGAGTATCGCCAATGATACCGAAACTGCGGAATGTTTTGTTGGGATCGTCGCCTGGCGGCGTAAAGGAGTTTGAGATCGCTGTTGCATTCCCAGTCGACGTGTCCACTTGGAAAAGAAACTCGTCACGCAGAACAAAGAGCTTTCCATGAGAGAAGCCAAGAGTATTGGCAAACCAGTACGAGTCGTATGGCTCTTTCTTCGGTAAGGGGATGTGTTTTATGATGTCGCCGCGGGAAGGAGGTGTTATGAAATCAACGGTATTCGTTCTGCGCGTTGATCCCCGTCGGTAAAGAACTTCAACGTATGCCGCATACCCCTCTTGATACTCAAGAATTGGTTTTGAATAAAGAGGATGGGGAAAGCGAGGAATCAGATAACGAGGTGCGACGTGAATTCCGAGAGTGGTATCCGAGGAGACGAGAAAAAGATCCAGCTTCCGTTGAATGACTAATCGATAACCCTCGATGTTTTTCAGAAGAGTAACTCGCGGGGGCCGTTCGAGCGAAAGAACAATTCGTCGATAATCATTGAGAGCAAGCTTCACCGTCGGAGTCCAATCCTCGTCCTCCAAAATTCCTGCTTCGAACGGTTGTTCGACGGTGCAGCTGGACAAGAGAACACCCAACAGAATAATCCGTACGATCAACCAACTGCTATCAGGCCAACGAAGTATCCATCTCGCTGTGCCAACCTTCCCCGAAACGTTCGAATCTCTTCATACTCGGGACTGCTGCTTCTGTAGATTTCTTTGATGTCACCTTCGAGATTGTTCAACTTCAGGTATCTCTATTCTGCACCGACGCTCAGAGCGATAGGACTCCAGACTCTGTACTTCCCCTTCACACCTCCTCTCCACCCGATCGCTTTGTCTTCAAGGTTTCCCTCAAAGGTGTAATTGGAGATGGAAGTTGGGCGATAACGGTAGTCATAACCCAACGTCGCGAGGGCGCGTGAGACGTGGAATGACATTACGAACTCGAAATCGCTCACTCGCAAAGCGGAAATTCTTGATATCAATCTACCGCTTACAACCTGAACCATCCCTCTATCTCCCGCTGAAAGTCCGTGCCGTTGGTTTGCAACCGATATTCATTCGCGTGCGGATCATAGTCGTATTCCGTCGCCCACTGCTTTGCATTCTTCCGAATCTCCCGCAGCGCGTCGATGATGTAGTCTGCCTCCTCGTCCGTCGTCGTCGGATGCAGTGAGGCGCGCACCCAGCCCGGTCGCTCGGTATTGTCTCCCATGTCGATCTTGTCCATAATGCGCTTGGATGTGTAGCGGTCGAGGTGCAGCAGGTAATGCCCGTACGTGCCGGCACAGGAACAGCCGCCGCGCACCTGGATGCCGAACCGGTCGTTCAACAGCCGCACCACAAGGTTGTAATGAATATCGTCGAAGTAAAAGGAGACCATTGCTAAGCGGTCTTCAATGTTGTCGGCAAGCAGATGGAGACCGGGGATGCGTCGTAACTCGCGGAACATCTTTGCCACCAACTCTCGCTCGCGATGGTGCATGGACTCGGTGCCCATCGCTTCCTTCAATTCTATTGCCAGCGCTGCTTTGATGCCTTGCAGGAAACCCGGCGTGCCTCCATCCTCCCGCACTTCGATGTCGGGAATGAACCGATACTCGCCCCACGGGTTTGTCCACAACACCGTGCCGCCGCCGGGCTGGTCGGGCGATTTGAGGTGATAGAGATTCGAGTCAAAGATCAACACACCGGGTGTGCCGGGTCCGCCTAAAAACTTGTGCGGCGAAAAGGTAATGGCATCCAACTTCTCAAGCGGGTCTGTCGGGTGCATGTTGATCGGCATGTAGGGAGCTGATGCCGCACAATCCACAAAACAAAGCCCTCCGTGTTCGTGCATGATGCGGGCAAGCTGGTGGTAGGGTGTTGCGATGCCGGTAACGTTCGAACACGCGGTGAACGCGCCGATCTTCGTCCGCCGATTCTTGTACTTCTGAAGCAGTTCGCGCAAATCATCCACATCCACGAGTCCTTCGTCCGTATTCTTCAGAACGACGACATCGGCAATGGTCTCATACCACGTGGTGTGGTTCGAGTGATGCTCCATGTGGGTGACAAACACGATGGGACGCTGTTCTTCGGAGATGGAGACGTAGGGTTGAAGTTGTTCCGGCAGCTTAAGGCCTAACAACCGCTGAAGCTTGTTGATCGCCGGCGTCATCCCGAATCCGACGAACAGCAGTGCATCCTCCGGCCCGGCGTTGACGTGTTTCTTAATGATCTGATGGGCGAGATGGTACGCATGCGTCATCGACGTTCCGGTGATGTTCGTTTCCGAATGCGTGTTACCGACGAACGGCCCGAACTCATCAAGCATCTTCTCTTCAATCGGTCGGTACAACCGGCCGCTTGCCGTCCAATCTGCGTACACGAGTTCCTTCTCGCCGTACGGCGTTGTAAACCGGTGCCGGTAGCCGACGATGTTCTTACGGAACGGCTCGAAGTGCTGCTCGAACGGATTCATACCATGACTTCTCTTTTTACAATCGCTGCTAGTAAGTGTTGTTCCATTTCCCTTTTGCTAAGGCACGATGTTAAAACCGACTCACTGGCAGGAGTTGCTGAAGCTCTTCTGCAGTATACGCTGCAATATCACACCCCACAAAGCGGTCCACCTGCTCGTTGATTCTCTCCATCCATTCTTTTCCTGTGCACCCTGAGGGCATTATACAGATCACGTCAAGATCACTCCATGTTCTGAGACAATCCTCTGCATACGAACCGAACACGATTATCTTCTCAGCACCGAAGCCCTTAAGCAACTGAATAACATTGGCAAGCTGACGGTCCAGCACCCGCTTGCGCGTCTGTTTGCGCTCATGAATCTTCTGAAGAGTGATCGTCATACAAGCATTCCTGCACCGATGGATATCCCTGCGCTGGTTCGTATTCTCTCACTCCCTTCGCGTTCCCAACATTTTCCCTTGCCACATTAACAATCCTCGTAGGGCTTGAATTTATTTGAAGGTAGTAAAATTTGGCCGAAAAACAACGAACCGGGAGAGAATTGTGCCCTTCAGGAAATTCTGAACCTGTGGAGCAATAGTGACTTTAGAGATTCTTCCAAAAACCGACAGCAAGCAGCAACCATCCGGCAAGAAACGCCAGTCCACCAAAAGGGGTGATGACACCAAGCCAGCGCAATCCGGTGAGAGAAAGGACATACAAACTGCCCGAGAAAATCACAATACCCGCTACGAATGACCACGCCGCCGCACCAAAGAGTGCATACTGGAATTTCTGCAACGCCCACGCGGCAAGAAACAGAGCAAGAGTATGATAGAAATGATACCGCACCCCCGTCTCGAATATGGCAAGCAAATCGGGGTCGAGTCTCGACTTCAGCGCGTGAGCAGCGAACGCTCCGAACGCAACCGCAAGAAAGCCGCTGATGGAACCGATGATGAAAAAGGACGTGGCCATAAATATGGATCCCTGTTTCAGTAGAGGATGTTGGTTTTGCCAGCAATGATATACTCGTGGATACCGACCAAACAGATCTACACAGATTGGACTAACGGCTCTGTGTCAACCATTCTCAATCGGTATCCTATTCACGAGTTTCGGTGCACAACCATCGGCGTTGCTTGTGCCGTGGGAAGGATGACGACCTGTGCAAGTTGAACATGAGGTGGACGCGTGGCGCAAAAGAGCGCTGCTTGCGCAACATCCTCAGGCTCTAATGCTTTGATGGTCTGATAGACTTGTTGAGCGCGCTCCTCATCGCCCCGAAACCGCACCAAGCTGAACTCCGTTTCCACAAGACCTGGATCGACCGTACACACACGGAGCGGCGTATCCACCAACTCCATGCGCAGCGTGCGGGTGATCGCATCGACGGCATGCTTCGTCGCGCTGTAGACGTTGCCGCGGGGATAGACCTCCGTCCCTGCAATTGATCCGATATTGATTATGGTGCCGCGTTTTCGTTCCACCATTCCCGGTATCACCGCGCGGCTGACGTAGAGCAGCCCCTTGATGTTTGTATCGATCATCTCGTCCCAGTCCTCGATCTTTCCTTCATGAAGCACGTCGAGGCCGCGGCTGAGTCCTGCGTTGTTGATCAGGATGTCGATTTCTTGCCAGGCATCCGGCAATTTGTTAAAGGCGTGCTGGACAGCTTTGTGGTCTCGCACGTCAAGCTCGATGATGTATGACGCTATGTTGAATTGCTCTTTGAGCGAGGCGGCAAGCTCGTGAAGTCTCTCGTTGCGCCGTGCTGCGAGGATCACCCACGCGCCTTCTGCCGCAAACGCCGCCGCACATGCACGGCCAATGCCCGAGCTTGCGCCGGTGATGAGGATGATCTGGTTAGAAAGGGAATTCATGCTTGATGGGGGAGAAAGAGAATAATCGGAAAGAGATGCGACGTGTCGACTATGCCAAGAGTTTCTCGAGCTTAGCCTTTAAGTCGCTCAACCCGATCTCGACAATGTGCCAGATAATCCTCGTGTCAACGCCGAAATATTCAACGATTCCGCAAACCGATGATGTTGTTCCAAGGGATCCTAGGAAATCGACCTATCATTTCGGCTGGAAGATGGTTCGCTGCTTTCCCAATGATTTCAAGATTTCGCACGACGGCATCAACGACTATCTGATTCTTGGCAAACTCTTGTCCAGAGATGTCACGCGTATACTGTTGAATCCTCTCGATGCTCTCAAGCATATCTTCGACAAGACGTTTCCAGTCCCGCTTAGACATAAATGAGGTCGCTCTCGACTGCTGCGAGGAACCGTGGCTTGATTGCGTGCTTAGAAACAAGGCCTACCTTGGCATCCAGGATGGTCTCAAGGTATTCCGCTAACTCAGTGAATGCCAATCCGATAGGGCGTTCGAAATCCACAACGATATCGATATCGCTTGTCCGCTCCGCTTCATTACGGGCCAGCGAGCCAAAAATCCCGATCTCTTTTACACCAAAGCGAGCGCGCAAAACCTCCCGATGGGCTGAAAGTATGGATCGTATCTCATCGACGGTTTTCATGACACCAACGATAGTTTCTGTGGCGATGAATGTACAGGTTTCATCTGCGAGAATCAATTCACGTCCTCCCCCGCAAAATCTTCCACCGGTCGACAACCTGCTCTCCCTTCACGACGTGATAATAGTCGAACTGCGCCGCGGTGAGGCAGGAGTGATGCTCCAGAATCCGCACGCGCTCGCCGACGGCATACTTCCCCTCGATATACTTCGGCTCATTCGAAACAACTTTGCCGTGCTCTTGCGAAAGCGTGCGCAGGTGAATATGGGAAACCAGCCGGCTACGGAGGTAATCCTCGAAGAGCACGCCCATATCCATGTCATTCCGGACGTGCGTCGGTCCCTCATCTTTTGACAACGCCAGCGCTCCGGCATCGACGAGAAAATGCGTTGCCCCCGGCTGATGCGAGATGACAGATGAAAGTACCGTGAGCGCGCAGTCGGCCACACTACAACTGCCGATCACCGCTTGCGTGTAGTCATAAAACACATAATTGCCGGGGCGGATTTCCGTAACGCCGCTCAGGTCGTCAACCACCGACATCGTTGGTGTTGAACCGATGCTCACGCCCGGCACGTCATAGCCGAGCTGGCGCATTCGTTCTGCAAAGCCTACGAGTTCATCGCGTTCCTGCTGGGCTATCGGCAGAATCTCATCGCGGCTGCGGGCGCGGTATGAGTGCCCAGCGTACGTCAGAACACCGTCGAACTCGAACACCTTAGACTTCGAGAACCGCCGCACGATATCTTCAGCGAGCTTGCCGCGCGGGTCAACACCTTCGCGGTGATAACCGCAATCCACTTTCAACCATACATGGAGCTTGATGCCTCTCACGCGGGCAGCCTTCTCGAGATGACCGACTGCTTCAAGGCTATCGACAAGAAGCCGGAACGTGACCCTGTCGGCAAGCTCGGCAGCTTTTTCGGCATAGACGGGGGGAACCGGAAACGCCCAGGTGATGTCCTTGAATCCCGCCGCTGCAAACTGCTCCGCTTCATAGAATGTGGAGACGGTGACGCCTTTTGCACCGAGCGCGAGCTGTCGCTTGCCGATCTCGATACACTTGTGCGTTTTGATATGCGGGCGGAGGGCAACGCGCAGCTTGTTCGCGCGCTCTTGCATCGTCTTCAGGTTGCGCTCAAGGATTTCGAGGTCTAACAGAAGCGCGGGTGTGAGAAGTTCATCAATGGTCATGGCATGGAGCGCTTTGCAAAGGTTTGAAACCTTCGCACGGTTATCAGTACTTCATCAATGCTGCAAGTGCATCTTTCAGCCGGCTCTTGGCGAGGAATTGCTGTTCGAGGGCGGCGTTGAACGGCACGGGCGTATCAAGCGAGCCTAATCGCATAACGGGCGCGTCGAGAAATTGGAATCGCTCTTCCTGAATCGTTGCCGCAATCTCACCGCCAATGCCGCCGAAGAACGTATCTTCGTGCACCACCAAACACTTTCCCGTCTTTTCAACGGAAGCGAAGACCGTTGCTGTATCCCACGGCAGCAGCGTGCGCAGGTCGATCACCTCGATGCTCACGCTCGGAAATTCCGGCAACAATTCCATCACCCAATGGACTGCAAGTCCGTAAGCGACAACGGTAACGTGCTCGCCGGGTGCCACGATGCGCGCTTCTCCAAAAGGGAGATTGTAGTAATCATCCGGCACCAACCCTTCGATGCTTCGGTAGAGAAACTTGTGCTCGAAGTACAGCACGGGATTCGGGTCGATCAACGCTGTGGTGAGCAGGCCTTTCGCGTCGAACGGATTGGAGGGATAGACCACCTTCAGGCCGGGCACATGCGTGAACCATGCCTCGGTGCTTTGCGAGTGGAATGGCCCTGCACCGACGCCGGCGCCAGTGGGCATGCGAACAGTCGCATTCACACTCTGTCCCCAACGGTAGTGTGTCTTGGCCAGGTTGTTCACGATCTGATTGAAACCGCAGGTCACAAAGTCGGCGAACTGCATTTCTACCATCGATGCGCGGCCGCGGATCGCAAGTCCCAGTGCAGCGGCAATGACCGCCGATTCACAGAGCGGCGTGTTCCGCACCCGCTCTTTTCCAAACTGTTCGACAAACCCCTCTGTCACTTTGAACACCCCACCATACTCCGCTATATCTTGTCCCATTAGGACGAGGCCGGCGTCACGCTCCATCGCCTGGCGCAAGCCGTCGGAGATAGCGTTGACGAATCGCTTCGTCGATTGACGTTCGGTGTTCGGCGGCACCAACGATGGCTGCTGCTGTGCATACACATCCCGCAGCTCCTCTTCTCGGTCGGGCACAATGTCGGGCTCGGCGATTGTAGCTTCCCACGCCTCGTCGATGCGGGCGCTGAATTCCTTACGGATCGTCTTCAGCCGATCCTCCGTCAGTAATCCAATTTCAATCAAATACCGCTGATAGTTCTCAACCGGGTCTTTTTCTTTCCACTCCTTGACGAGCTCGGGTGGAACGTACTTCGTTCCCGACGCTTCTTCATGTCCGCGCAGTCGAAACGTTACCGCTTCAAGGAGAAGGGGTTTCCGGTGCTTTCTCATCCGCTCGGCAATCCGCCGTGTCGTATCATACACCTCGAGCACGTTATTTCCGTCCACTCGAATTCCTTCAATCCCGTATCCGATGGCCTTATCGGTCAATTGCTTGCAGCGGAATTGCTCGTTTGAAGGCGTCGAAAGTCCGTAGCCGTTGTTCTCGATCAAGAAGATGACGGGCAAATCCCACACAGCCGCAACGTTCACTGCCTCGTGGAAGTCGCCTTCGCTCGTCCCAGCGTCGCCGGAGAACACAAGAGCGATCTCGTCGGTGCGGTCGAGGTTGCTCGCCAGCGCAAGCCCGTCTGCCACACCGAGCATGGCGCCGAGGTGGGAAATCATGCCGATGATACGGTATTCCACCGTGCCGAAATGGAAGGAACGATCGCGCCCTTTCGTGAAGCCGGAGCGCTTCCCCTGCCACTGCGCGAAGAGTTTCCGGAGCGGGAGGTCGCGGCTCGTGAATACGCCAAGGTTGCGATGCAAGGGGAGGATGAAATCAGTAGACTTGAGGGCAAGCGTACAGCCGACCGCAATGGCCTCCTGTCCGATGCCGGAGAACCACTTGGAGAGTTTTCCCTGACGGATGAGCAAAAGCATTTTTTCTTCGATCATCCGGGGCAGAAGGAGGTGCTCGTAGAGCTCGAGCAGCGTCTGGTCGGAGAAACCTCTCCGGTCGAAGCGGAGCGATGATACGGCTTGAAGAGTGGTGCTCATACGGTTTGCTGAACGGAGGCAATATACCGTTGAATTGGGTGAAGGGCAAGCTGAGGAGTGACGTTACAATCGATGCAGTGGAGAAAGCGAAATTTTTGATGCAACTATTCTTTAAAATAAATTTCCATGTCAAAAACGTACCACCGATTACCGAACTTCAGGAGAATGAACTGAACCGATTGCGAGAGTGAAGGAACCTCCACATTCACTGTCGCACGTGTATCATTCCTGGAGTACATTGTCGTTCCATATTGGAACGTTCGTCCTTGCCACATTGCGATGAGTCCTTCCAGCGAGCGTTGAGTTTTCTCGTAGTGGATTCTCTTGAGCGGTCCGGAGCCGTCCTCCTCGGTGAGGTAGCCGCGTATTCTTTCAGCATTGTTGGCATCGAGTGCACTCTTGAAGAGCTGTACCGCTTTCAACGGGGTGTCATTTGTTGTCGTCGTGGCGGGCCGCTGTGCAACAACGACAACGGGGAATACCATCGCCAACCAGGCGACTCGTACGGCGTGTGCGGTATGGAAAAGTCGATACAGCATTCTATGAGATCGGCTGCGATAAACGATTTTTGTCACTCTTTCCATCCAAGGACCGGGATTCTTCCCGCCCATCCGCTCCCCTCTTGCTGCACAATGCGAATCGCTCGTCGGATTGCCTCGCTACTGAAGCGTACTCGGTGGTCGTCATTCCCGCGACATTCCCGCACTGTCTCAAGATTCTTGGAGAGCAACACGATAGCACCGAGAACATCCAGGTGGATATGGAACATATTGTCAGCGATGATGAGACCCGTGAAGACAGTTTTCCTCGTCGTCGATATATTATCGATACGCGAGGACAATGATGTATTGTGCACAACGAGGATGCCTGTAGGATTGGTACCCAGCCTGGCCACTCTCCATGTGACACCCGCCGGAAGCTCCACATACGTCACGCCCGATAGAGGGTATTTCAGCTTTCTGGGGTCGGTTACGTACTGACTCCCATTGATGCCGCGTTTGGCAATTTCTTTTAACGTCCCATCTGAAAGTCCCAGCACGTTGTCCGGCGAGTTCGGGAATGTTCCATCCCAATTGTACTCCTGCTCAACCACTGCCGGGTTTTCCGGATACGATGGGGGATAGTCAGAGCCGGACTCACTGGTCCCTCCAATGCGTGCCGTGCCGAGGTTGGTAAAGGCGATCGCAGATGAAACGCTGAAAACACCTGCATTGGCAATAATACTTCCTTGGAGGTTGTGGTCGCGACCGTCGATAAGCATATCACTCACAGTTTGGTTGAGCGGTCCCTGCGCGGTCATTGCGCCGCGAACAGCCGGCGGCACAATGCCAAAATTCCGGTCGATGTACACTGCGGCATGGTGGGTCTGCTTTTCATACTTAGCTTCAACATCCATCCGGATCGCGTCAATACGGCGTCCGCTGATGATTACCACTGTATCTCTTACAGTATAGAGGATTGTCGAGGGACCAACATCGGCAAAGACGCTGGAAGGAAGCAGGGCAGGGCGGACGACTCTCCACGTTGCGCTATCAGCAAGCTGGGTCAACAGGTAGCCGAGCGATTGGTTTGCCAGGTCGCGGGCAATGGAAGCTTCATAGTACGCCACCATGTTTTCAATAGCCCGCTCTGAGCTCTTGTTGATCTGAAGATTCAACACACTCAACGCGAGCGAGGCGCCGAGGACTATGATGAGGGATGCTCGTCCCATAGTTACCAGAGCGTGAGATTCCGCGGCCTGATAAGTCTCCTGATGACCACAGGAATGTACGTGGTGTCAATCGGTTCTGCCGGTTCGACTTTGAACGCGACCTCAATGGATCGAATCGTAGCTCGATGTCGCTCGGCCTTCAGCGAATCATACTCCATCCGTATTCCCCCTGTATCAAAATACGCGAATGAGAAGTCCACCAGCCCGATGGCCACGCCGACCGGTTCTTCATTGTTGAGTGCGCGATAGAGGGGCTTGTCCAACGGATTCGTCGTTTGTGAAAGTCCTGCTGTATCGCCGAGAACGTAGCCAAGGGTATCCGGTATTCCATCCTCGTCAACATCCAGTGTAAACCTGAGACGGGTGGAATCCGCCTCCACAACAGGAACCCCCGGCGTGAGATATCCAATCTTGTAGAGGTCGTGCTCGAGGATTCGCACGAGATGGAGGGCAGCTTCCTGGGAAATCAGATCACGCGTGCGATGATACGTCGTCGTCAGCGTGTTGCTGATGGAAAGCACAATGACAATGACGATTCCGCCTATAACGAGAGAGCCGATATAATCCCATTGTGTCCCCATCATTCACCTCCTCATTGATAAATGACCCGCTGAACTTTGAGCGTATCCTGCATTGCCGGTGCATACACATGGACCTCGACCTTCTTGGCCGTTGTCTGGGTCGTTGTTGGTTCGACCGGTTGTCGGGGGTCAACGTAATAAACGGAAATCCTGACCGAGAGGGAATCATGAAACACCGGGTTCCACGTGCTGATCTGAAGACCATTATAGTCATCGACGTCATTCAACCACGGGTATCGCTCTCCCTGCTCTTTACCAAGGAGTCCCGGTGGCGTGAAGTCGCTCGGCTTTTTGGCGAGTCCTGGCGGCATTCGTCTGCGGCGAGGGCCTCGCTGCTCTCCAGTTTGTTGTTCCACAAATGCGTTGTCGAATTTTTTCGACTCAATTTCCTCAAGGATGTTCTCGGCTTGAGTAATCGCAGCAATCATCGCCTGTGTCTGGAGCATGTTAGAGTATGAAGTGAGAATGGCGCGATTTGCCGCAAGCGTGAGAAAGGAAAGCAGTGTGAGGCTGCCCAGCGAGAGCAATGTTTGTGACCCGGACATAATTGCAACACCTTCTAATGCGGCTCAGCAGTGTGTTGGCGTGCGGTATCGGGATTTAACAAATACGAGGAGCCATGTTACAGTGCTTTCCTGACTACCCCACGATAACGTTTACCCGAAACCATTGAATACGCTTTTTTCGCAGCATCGGCCGGAACGACTGCTTCGGGCGCGGAGCAAAAAAAACTTTCGCTGTGTGTCTCAAGCGTGTTTGAAGCTGGAAGGCACTTGGGAGAAGGAACGAGTCAAGAATTTGTCTTGAGTGATTGGAATGCACTCTGGCGGGAAGGAACACCCTGAACAACTCACCTCTCATACCACGAAAGGATTTCGTGACTACCGGTTAAGGGAAAGAACGGTGGAGAATCGACCATAAGGCGCTCGTCATACCGGTAATTCTTGTAGAAGCCATTGGTGATACGGGGCGGGGAACCGCTGAAGATCCCAACAGGCCCACGCTGGTGCTGCGTAATCCCTCCGATCAGATGAATAGTTCCGCTGGGGCCGCGGGTCCTAAAGTTCTGCGCCGTGAGTCCGCCCGAAAGTGAAAATAATGCAGCGTGAATGCGGACGTCGGAGCGGTTTGCTGCATTGTCGGTGATGATGATATTGTTCTGTGCACAAATCCCGAGCAAGTCCGGTGATGGGCCCTGTTGTGGATCTCGCTTGTAAACAATGTCATCGTCGATCCAGACATTTCCCTTGGCAGCGCCGGAGCTACCAGAGGCGCCAATCGTTAACTTCCCGGCGACGGTTCCCTTGACGCGAAGGTTTCCATCCTGCACAAAGATTGTCCCGTTGCGCGCATACGTTGCAATAGGATGTCTCTGCGGAGGATTCGCTCCTTCCTTCACCGTGATGGTGCTATCCTCATGAAACGTAATCTCAACATCCGTGTTCCTAAACAACTTGCCGCCCATACTGGCCGCGTTAATGAGCGGATTGAGATCGGACGGCAAGGTGATATTCACGGGGGATTGATAGCCGCCGTAGAATTTTGGCTTGGACAACCTTGGACTTCTGAAGATCCCGTTCTTCGTCGTCACCTTGCCATAGAAGACCGGACTGCCCGAAACATTCACCCGCTGCTGAGTATGGAACGGCCCCCAGACGGTGTCGCCGCTGATCCAGTAGATCGACCCTTCGATGTTACTGAAGTACGCAAACTTCGAAAACCTGCTCAGCCCCCACTGGATCATGATCGTATCCCGAACGCCGTCATACTCGCTCGTTACCCTCATCCACACTCGTCCTCCGGAGGAATCAGCAGTCGTCACCGCAGCTCTGCCCCCACTGAAGCTGATATTGTTTACGGTCGGGCGTGCGTTCGGGAAGCGATAGAGCTCGTTACAATACCGGTTTGCCACTGCAACGGCAATTTGGTGCGCAACGGTCCGATTGTAATACTCCACATAGTTTTCGTACGAGCGGATGGAGATGCGCGAGAGGTTTAAGCCCATCATGAGCATAATGCCGCTGAATCCCATCACCATCAACAATGCGGTGCGTCCCATCGTTGCCCTCTAACGATTACGAAGATTGCGGGCTGCCAGACGAATCTGACGCCAGAATTGTTGGAAATCAGCATGAACGGAATCAGGACCAACATGAGCCGCCTGCGCCTGAAAGAGAACCTGAAACGGTGCGGGCGCCTCGATGCCGACGTTGATATCTATCAAATAGACCTCGCGCGGATCTGCGACAGGAGTAATGAGTGTATCTCCCTCCGCACCCAAATACCGTAGATGAAATACGGTTACACCCATGTGAAACGCTTGGGGAGGAGAGGTGTTTACTTGACGATAGAGGATTCGATCCCTCGGGTTGATCGTGCTCGTATCCAGATCACCAAGGTAGTAGTAAATGGAATCGACCGTACCCTTGTTGTCAACATCGAGCCAGAACCGGATGCGGCTTGAATCCGCAATCCGAATGGAACGCGTGGGCTCGGGAATCTTAGTGTAATCCTTACAGTAACCGATGCGCCGGAAATCATGTTCGATGATTCCTACCAGAGCAGTCATATTCTCTTGCAAGGTCAGGTTGGTATTATACAACGCGCTGGCTTCGTTCGCTTGCATATTCAACCGCAGCACCATCAGCAGAAGGATGCCGGCAACCATCGTTGAAGAGACGATATCGAAGAGCGTGCTCGTACCCATTACCGAAACCACCAATAACTAAAGACCGTTGAAACCTTCACTGTGTCTTGGGTGGAAACACCAGCGACAGACACGGTGAGTCGCTTGTGCCACGTCGTTTTAGCGACAGGGGTTTCTAGATCGTTATCATCGACGTAGTCGACAGCGCAGAAGATTTTCAGTGTGTCCACTCCCGGAATATGGATCACCCACGGGTTCGTCCTGAAAAAATTGAAGTCATCGAAGTCGTTGAAGTCGTTGGAACCGCGATAGCTTTCGCCTGCCTCAGGGCCTAACGCCGACGGAGCGGTCAATTGGGACGGACTCGTCAGCATATTGGTCTGGCCCCCCGTATCGGGAGCGGTAAAGTTGTCGAACGCTTTTCCCGACGCTTCTTCAATCATCCCCTGAGCAAGCGAAATAGCATGGAGTCCAATTTCTGTTTGCTGGAGAATCACACCGTGACTGAAGAACGTCCGGTTGACGCCAACGATCGTCGTCCCCAAGAGAATCATTGCACAAATGGTGAGCAGCGTTTGCCCTGTGTTCATCGCAAGAAGTGCCGTTGTGAGAAGTTCTTGGATGACGTGCAAAGGACGTACCAGTGGGCGCTAACGCCCTGTGCTGACAGGTTTCACACGGTGAGGTACTTAAGGGTGGGAGGAAAATACTCGCGGTGGGGAGAAAACCCCCAGAGGTAGTGTCTTACTGAGTTCAATCTGTGTACAAAAAGTCCCGCTCTTGGGATTCCGCTTTTCAAGCGGGATTTGCCGCTTTTCCCGCCACAACTTTTTCTATTGCCGATAAGGCGGGATCCTGTACAACGGGACTGCATTCCGCTAACAAGCGGCATTCTGGAAAAGCGGAACTGAAAAAGCGGAACAAAGATTTTTTGCCCACGCCTGTGTCGAGCGGGGGCTTGCCCACGTTAAGGTTGAAGGTTATACTCTTTGATCTTCTCAAAGAGCGTGCGGCGGTCAATCTGGAGCAGTCGTGCTGCTTCAGTTCTGTTCCACTTTGTGTGTTCGAGGGCGTGGAGAATGGTGTCACGCTCAACTTGTTTCAGAGTCTCGCGGAGAGACCGTGTGCCCGGAATCCAAGAATTGGTACCAGCGAGCCCAAGCGAGGCCGCAGGGGGAAGAGAAAGATGTTCGGCGGTAATAAACGCGCCCTGGGCAAGCACGGCTGCACGCTCGATCATGTTTTCGAGTTCGCGCACATTCCCCGGCCAGGAGTACCGCGAAAGAAGCTCAATCGCCTCTCCGGTTGCAACGAGGTTGCGCTTACCACCGTACTTTTTCAAGAAATGACCCACGAGGAGCGGTATATCCTCCGTGCGCTCTCGAAGTGGAAGGAGGGTGATATGGACGACATGCAACCGGTAATAGAGGTCTTTCCGGAAGCGACCGGCGCTGATTTCTTCTTGCAAATTGCGGTTCGTGGCGGCAAGCACACGCACGTCGGCCTGAAGCGTAGCGTTGCCGCCAACGCGCTGGAATTCACCCCTGTCTAACACGCGCAACAGTTTAGATTGGAGTGCCGGACTGGTCTCGGCGATTTCATCGAGGAACAATGTTCCGCCATCGGCTACTTCAAACCAACCCTGACGCTGTCGGTCAGCACCGGTGAAAGCTCCCTTCTCGTAGCCAAAGAGCTCGCTCTCCAAGAGACTTTCCGGTACTGCGGCGCAATTGACCTTCACAAACGGAAATTCTTTCCGCCTGGAGTGATACCAGATCGCGTTTGCAACAAGCTCCTTCCCGGTTCCCGTTTCTCCTTCGATCAACACCGTGGCATCGGTCGGCGCCACCTTGCCGATCATCTTGAACACCTGTTGCATCGTGCGGTGCTTGCTGATAACATGATCGGGGCGAAAGTTTCCCGCCTCGATTTCACCCAATCGTTGACGTAGTTCGGCAATATTGGTTGAGAGCTTCCTGTACTCCACGGCGCGTTTGATGGCGGTCAACAGCTCATCGACATCGAAGGGCTTCGTCAGGTAATCGAATGCACCGAGCTTCATCGCCTCAATGGCTCGCTCGCTTGTGCCGTGTGCTGTGAAGATGATGACCGGCAGATCGTGTTGCACCTTGTGAATATGCTGAAGGGCTGTGAGGCCATCCATCACGGGCATTTGGATATCCAGCAGTACGGCGTCGTAGGGCCTGCCCCTCACGAATTCAACCGCTTCTGCACCGGTGGATGTTTCATCCACAACATACCCTTCGGCCTTGAGAAGGTCATGGATATTAAACCGACTGGAGGGTTCATCGTCCACAACCAGGATGCGCCGTTGCTCTCTCATCGGTGCGTCTCCGCGTGGAATTCAGAGACCTGTGATCGTTCGGCGAGAGGAAGAGTCACAACGAAGCGTGTGCATCCATTCACGGTAGGAATGTACTCAATGCGGCCTGCGTGCGCGCGAACAATCTCATACGCAATCGAGAGCCCCAGACCTGTTCCTGTTTCCTTGGTCGTGTAAAACGGATCGAACATCCTCCCCGCAACATCCGGATGAATTCCTTCTCCAGTATCCTGGACGGTAATCATCACCGAGCGCGCGTCTGCGGCGTTCACCGTTGCAACGTTCAGCGTGCCCCCATGAGGCATCGCATCGACGGCATTGGTGAAGAGGTTCATGAAAACTTCCCGAAGTTCCCCTGCATCGCCGCGGAGGTTGACGGGTGAAGCCTCGAACCGTCGCTCAAGACGCACGTGGTGCTGTTTGAGCGTGTCGCCGAGAACGGTTAGAAGAGAATCAAGGAGTTCATGCAGGTTGACCTGCGACATTGCCAGTCGCCGCTCCCTCGCAAAGTAGAGAAGCTTTTGAACGATGCGCTCCATCCGGTTGAGCTCTCCTACCACCAAATTCATCGACGCTTCGCTGACAGGGTTTTGGTCGGGCGACACAAGTTTCCTGCCATCAACGATTCCCCGCTGCCAGAGCTGCACGCGGGTTTTGATTGCGGCAAGCGGGGTCCGAATTTCATGCGCAACTCCGGCAACTAACTGCCCCAACGATGCGAGCTTCTCTTTCTGCTGTATCGCTTGCTGCAAGGATTCCTTCTCTTGCTGCTGCTGTTGAACGGTTTCCGCGAGCTGGTTGACAGCCTGTGTAATGGTTCCGAGTTCTGAGCCGGATGGCGTGAGTCGAACGGAAAGGTCCCGCTTCATAGCCTCAAGTCCGTGTTGCATCGACCGCACTTCACGCCGCAACGCAATGAGAAACACTGCTGCTAAGACGATGCCGGCAATTACAACAACAAGCAACAAGGGCGTTCGATCCACCGACAGGCATGGGAGAGTTCATCTGTCAGGTCATCCAAGGACCAGGCAATCCCAACAAGGCGTGAGCGAGCAAGAACCGGTTTGGTGACCATCAACGCTCTCACACCCGCGGCGTCAAATTCAACTCCTTGCTCTCCCTGTTCCATCTCCGTCCGTTGCAGTACAGAACGGAAAAACTGTTGGAGCTGCGGCGACGGTTTCTCGAACGACGATCCCAACTCTCTTAACCCGCCGAGCGGTGTACGCGAAGGAAGATGGAACAGTCCTGCATCAACGTCCGGGGAGTCGGCAAGCGTCTCCCTCGTAATACCAGTGATGATGGCCTGGAATTCTGCATTGAACACCAGGGCCGTATCCTGCACCTGATCTGTCGCTATAAAGGTAAGAACAGCGCCATACCGCCGCGCCAGCTCGCTTGTCAACGAGGCTAATCGCTCCCGATTCAAGCGCAGAATACTCTCTTGTGCTTCGCTAATCGTCCGAGCGGTGTAGAGCGTTGCACTGAGCGCAGCAACCGCCAAGAGCGCTGCAATGACCGCAACCTGTGCGCGCAGGGAAATACTGAGTTTCACATAGCCCTCGGTTAGTCTCTACGGGCGCGTAATATACACCCAGCTTGGCTGACAAGCAATAATAGGCTGCCGAATGTCAATAATGGAGAACCAGCGTCGCACAAAAGGACAGCTTCTTCCTGCGCGTGGTCATACCGGAGCGAACGGTGTGGACCGATTAGATTTAGTAGAAAACCGGCTCGTGGGGATTAAATCCCGCGAGATTTACGAGGCGCCGGCAGCAGTAACGCTTCACTTCGCTTATCGTGAATTGGAGAGGCTGACGCTCGACAAAGAAGTCTTTCATTACAAAGCCAAGGTCGCACACGAGTACACCAACCTGATTTACAACGGACTCTGGTTCACGCCGCTGCGGATAGCACTCGATGCGTTCATCAACGAAACGCAGAAGATCGTCAACGGTCTCGTGAAAGTGAAGCTTTACAAGGGTAATCTCGAGATCGCGGGCAGGACTTCACCCAATTCGTTGTACGACACGAAGCTCGCCACCTACACCGAAGAAGACCAGTTCGACCACAAGGCAAGTGAAGGCTTCATCAAGATTTTCAGCCTGCCGATGAAGACGTTCTATCGTGTGAACAGGAACGGGTTGAAAAAAAATGAAGAAAGAACTTCGTAGTGGAATATAGACCGCCGCAGAAAAACAAAGCGGCCTGTTCTTAAGAAACAGCAAAGTAGGTCGGTGATTGGTAGAACATCGGCTTTTCTGTTTATGTAAACTCGTGATGAGAATCACTGCGGCAAAAAATGGCATGGAACTAACAGCGTCAGAGTTGACATTTACACTTTATCCTAGTACATTTTTTTATGGAGTTGAACATTGAGGGTGTCGTAAAATCTACCGATACCATGCTTCCCAGCTTGAGTGATCAAAGACGCAGAGTGTCTTATAATTCCAGCTGGGCTTTTTTATTACCAATTTTTTTTCGCAACTGACCGCTAATGATTACCCAGAGGGCTTTTATGATTCGATGGATAGGGAGTGCAGTTCTTCTTTTTTCGGTCTTCTTTCAATTTAGCTGCAAAGACAATCCCGTTGAGCTTTTACTCAAAGATCCGCGGACTTTAACGTGGACCGTTGACACACTCATAAGCCCTGGTCAGAATAACTTTCAGACGGCAATGGGCGATATTTGGGCAAGCTCCCGAACGGACGTGTACGTCGTGGGACATAGTTCTAACCGGACTGCACCGATGTTTCACTACGATGGCAAGCAATGGAGCTGGGTCGTGCTGAGCTCTGAAGTGGGTGGGCCGATTGCAGCACCGTTCAGCCTCAGTGCGATTACCGGCTTTTCAAAGGACAATATCTGGGCAGTCGGACTCCGAGCCAATCGAAATCCGACTCCCCCCCCACCTTTCTTCTGTCCAGACTGATTCTCCATTTTAACGGCCGTCGCTGGCGAGAAGAGTACGCTGCAGAGCAGGGAGGTGCGCTCTGGTCGATGTCTGCCAGTGCACCCAACGACATCTGGACATGCGGGAGCAACGGAACCTTGTATCATTTTGATGGAACGGCATGGAGAAAGGATAGCGTAGCTATTACAGTACCCCCTGGTGAGTTTTTCCTGCTTTGGGATGTTAAAGCGAAGAGTTCATCAGAAGTATACATGATAGGCAATACGCACGACAACAGCATCCCCCGCACGACATATTATTTCTTTTCTAAACAACAGGGTCGGTGGAGCGTTGTGGACAGTTTTGCCCTCCAGCCGGGTCAGTATGAAAGCAAATTCGGGCAAAATGGTCTCTGGATCAGTCCTGAAGGCACACTGTTTTCCTTTGGACCGCACATCCGTCGCTGGACCGGCTCATCGTGGGTCATGGTCTACGAAACATTCAACGCAATACGAACGATGGCCGGTACCAATGAAAGTAATATTCTTGCAGTGGGAGATTTTGGGCTTCTGCTGCACTTCAATGGCAACGATTGGTATGAATTTACCGAACTGAGAAACCCTAACGTTGTCTATTCTTCTGTCTGGACAGACGGGCTGGAAATCTTCGTGGTAGGATTTCTAAATGATGGGTCGAAGACACTGATCCTTCACGGAAGATAGACGGGAAGGAGATTGCACAGCTCTTCAGATGTCTTAAAACGAACCTACGGAAAACTGGTCGCAAAGGCAACACAAAGAAAGGAGATGAAATCATGAGACGGAATATTACCAAAATCCTTTTCGCTCTATCTGTGCTCATGCTTCTTGCTCAGTTTGACACAAGCGCAGACCACATCATATACATTGCATCACCAACAAACGGAGCAAGATTTGTTGCACCAAGCAATGGAACAGTCAACGTAACCTTCCAAATTCGGAAACGCGACGGTACGGGGCCTATTGATCGTCTGGACTATCAACTTGATGATGGACCTTGGACGCCACTGATATGCCAAAATAATGAGTACTGTAGACCACCGGCTAATCACACACTCGCTATCAGCCCAGGTCAACACACCTACCGGGTTGTAGGATCAAGATACATTGGGGGTATTCAGGGATATCTATCCGTAAGTGGGGCAGAAGTAACTTTCAGGGGGACTGTTGAGTGGAGCCGAAGTGAGTGTTTTGATGAATCGGACGTTAGGAACGATTGGGAAATATCTGAAGGCGTATTTTGCCAGGACAGGTGAAGTGCTGCCGATGAAAGGCTATGTGTTGGACCAGGGGAGCAACCCGACGCACAAAGGGATCATCATCGCGCTGTATGAACAAGGCATCTCGCCGGCAGACATCGTCCTGAAAACCGGGCATACACAGAATGCTGTTGATCGGTACATCAAAACTTATGATCAAGTCCTCGCGCTCGGCCGGAAGAAGCACGATGCGATCTCGATTACTCAAATCACGGGACAGTCTCTGAACACCATACGCCAGTATCTCCGATTGGTGAACGACTTCCATCCCAAACTGAAGGTGGCGGTCCCAGAACGGCAAAGGAAGAGATTAGAAGCTCGAACAACCCAAAAACACAAAAAACACTAACCGGACAAATGTCCTAATAGTAAATAAGCAGTCACTTACTCGTCTCCTCAAGCCCTGATTAGCTCAGTCTGGTCAGGGCTTTTTTCTTGAACTTCTCCCCAATTCTCCCTTCATTGCGGCGGCAATACGGAGGGTTTCATGAAGCTTCTCGCCGCCGCACTCGCAGTGTTTGCCTCTGCTGTCATCGCTCAGCCGCGCCAGAATTTTATCGTCGCGCAGAAGGACAGTTTCTTCCTGCGCGTGGTCATACCGGAGCGTGATACCATCCGCACGCAAGCCGCGCGACAACGCATCTCAGCAAGCACGCTCCCCTCGGCACAGGCATTCCTCAACGGCAAGCAGGCGCGTGTGTATCCGAGCGGCGCGTTTGCCGGGCTCGTCGCCGTCCCGCTCGACACGTCGCTTCACCGCATTCTCGTCGTGTCCACAACAGGCGATTCACTGTGGAAAGACTTCGTCGTCATCCGCCCGCGGCCGCTGCAATCATCCCCTCGCGAGCCGGTCGTGATCGAGTCGGTGATGATGGAGCCATCGCAGGATCTGTGGCTTGGGAAAGATGACATCCTCGAAGTCCGATTCAAAGGCAGCCCCGGCTACGAGGCCTCGTTCGATATCGACGGCGTAGAGTCCGGTATCCCGATGCGCGAGCTGCCGCCGAACGAAGCAGGAGGGTTAGAGGGAATCTACATCGGCCGGTACGTGGTGAAGGAGGACGACGAGTCCCGCGACGCGCCGATTACCTTCCGGCTTCGAAAAAGTTTCTGGAGCAGTGAGCGGGCAACCTCGCGCGGTACGGTGAGCATTCTCCCGCGTGAGCTGCCGCGTGTGGCCGAGGTGCGCGGCCGGCGGCCGTTCCTGAACGTTGGGCTTGGAGAAGACAGGTTAGGCGGCGCAAAGCTGGGTTACATCTCCCCCGGTGTGCATGTGCGCGTCAATGGAAAAGTGGGGCGCCAGTACCGCGTCCAGCTTTCCGAATCGCTCAACGGCTGGCTACCGGACGACTTTGCAACCCTGCTTCCACCGGAAACACCGCTCCCGCGCTCGCTCGTCTCCTCTCTTTCCGCAGCCGGCACGGCAACGACCGATGTCGTAACGGTCTCGCTTGCCCAGCGTCTTCCGTATGTATCGGAACAATCGGTCAATCCCCCCGCCATCGTCGTCGATATCTTCGGCGCAACATCCAACACGAACTGGATTACGCATCATCTCTCGGCGCAAGGCATCAAGAGCGTAACGTGGGATCAGGTTTCGACCGAGCAGTATCGACTTACCATCGCACTCAATCATCCCGATCACTGGGGGTACGACATCGGGTACAATGGCGGGTCGGCACTGCGCATCACCATCAATCGCCCGCCGGAGGTGAGACCGGACTCGCTGTTGGCCGGACTTCGCATCGCAGTGGATGCTGGGCACGGGGGTGATAACCAGGGAGCGCTCGGAGCCACGGCGTTGCGCGAAATGGATATTACGCTTGCCACCGCGCAGCATCTGCAGCGGCTCCTCGAAGCGAAAGGCGCACGCGTGGTGATGACGCGGACGGGCAACGAAGGTCCCGGCATGCTTGACCGCTGGGAGCGCGCGCTGGCGGGCAATGCACAGATTCTCGTGAGCATTCACTGCAACTCCATCGGAATGAATGCCGACCCTGAAGCTGTCAAGGGCACCAGCACCTACTACCGGCACATCGGGTTTCAGCCGCTCGCACAGATCATGTACGAGAAGATGCTGCAGCTCGGCTTAGCGCAGTTCGGCGTGATCGGCAGTTTCAACTTTACGCTCAACGCGCCGACGCAGTTTCCCAATGTGCTCGTTGAGACCGCCTTCATCTCGAACCCCGAAGATGAGATGAAGCTGATGGATGATGAGTTCCGAAGGAAGATGGCGGAGAAGATTGTGGAGGGGCTGGAGTTGTTCGTTAAATCGACTGTGAGATAGGCTGGGACTTGGGTTCTTCGCATCTAGTCACTATTCAGCCGAGGAGTTTGAGCCAAACCAGTGTATTGAATAGACTAAACCGATGACCAGAAGGAAAACAAAAAACATAACTGGATTCAGTAGTGTCCAACTATAAGTTAAAGAGATTCAATTGGTTGCGGGGATAGAGACTGATATTTTGCTGTTCGATAGGTGTAAGTGCTTGATCTATCGGGGTTTTTTCGAATAGTGAAACACTAAGAATTTGTAGAATTGTGTAG
>JBGFRR010000139.1:0-6740 GCA_041695045.1 Bacteroidota bacterium | reverse complement strand
CTCACGACATATTGTTGGCGAATGGTATGCTCCAAGGCATTTCCGCGCGCAATTGTTTTTGGACAATGGTTGATTCTGTCGTGAATGTAGGAGAAACGGTCATTGTTACATTGCAAGATCCACCCCTGCGGGTGTTAGTTACTCCGGAAGCAGTTGTATCGCTGGGTATTAAGCCCGGAACTAAAATTGTCGCAATCATCAAGGCGACATCCATCACGTATTTGGGAAGATAAACAGAAATCAAAGTTCTTCGTAACCTTGGTAATCGTGAAAGCTGCACCGCAAAACATGGAATATCATGAACTATGAAACCATCGCAAACCGGTTGTTAGAATCTGCCATGCGTGCTGGAGCGGAAGAAGCGGACGTGTACCTGTCGGAGGGTCGAGAGTTTGAGGCGACGCTTCGGGCAGGCGACATCGAGGTGCTCAAGCAAGCCCGCTCCAAAGGCGTCGGTCTCCGTGTGCTCGCCGATAAACGGCTGGGCTTTACGCACTCGACAGACTTTTCCGATGAAACGCTAAGACGGATGGTTGAGGAAAGCGTAGCGATGGCGCGTCGTGCAACGCGGGATGAGTTCCTCGGCATTCCCGACCCTCCCTCGGCGACGGCCCACACCAACCTTGACCTTGTCGACGCGTCGTTGGGGTCAATCGCCACTGAGCAGAAGATCGGGTTTGCGCGTGAGATGGAAGAGGCGGCGCTCGCGCACGACCCTCGTGTAAAGGTTGTTGAAGGAGCAACGGTCAGCGACGGCGAAGAGCATGTGTTCATCGCCAATTCCAAAGGCTTCTCCGGCGCGTATCGATCGACGGCCACCGTGCTCTCGTGTTCTGTCGTGGCCGAGCAGAACGGCAAGCGCGAGGTGAACCATTGGTATTCGAGTAAACGTCATATGGCCGACCATCCTCCGGCCGCTACGATTGGGGAACAAGCAGCCGAGCGCGCCGTGGGGATGTTGAATGCGCGCAAAGTGCAGTCGGGTTCGTATCCCGTTGTGTTGCATCCTCATATGGCGGCATCGTTACTAGGCGCTGTTGCCGGCGCACTCAACGGCGAGTCGGTGTACCGGAAGATGTCGTTCTTGACCGACAAGCTCGGCGAGCGAGTCGCATCCGAGCATGTTACCATTGTTGATGATGGACTTCTTCCGCGCGGTTTCGGCTCACGTCCGTTCGATGCGGAGGGGACGCCCACCGAAAGAAAGGTCGTGGTAGATCGCGGCGTGCTGCAAACGTATCTGTATGACTCCTACACGGCGCGAAAAGTCCAGCGCTCATCGACAGGCAACGCGGTGCGCGGGTATGCTTCCGCACCGCACATTCGGCACCTCAATATCTTCATTCAACCCGGACCGCACGATCCGGAACATATCATCCGAAGCGTTGACCGCGGGTTCTATGTAACCGGTATGATCGGCTTCGGAGTGGACACGGTAACAGGTCGTTTCTCCCGCGGCGCAAGCGGGTTGTGGATCGAGCAAGGAGAATGTATATTTCCTGTCCATGAAGTTACGATTGCCGGCAGCCTGCTGGAGATGTTCCAGAACGTCCGGATGGTCGGCAACGACCTCGAATTCAACGGCTCGATCGCATCCCCTACGCTGCGCATCGACGGGATGACGCTTGCAGGATTGTAACGGAAACAGCACACGATGATGTGAATGAAAAGACCACACAATCAATGAACCCGAGCCCACGCGAAAATTCGGAATCCATCAGCCCGGAAGAGTTTCATGACCGTCTTCACGCGCTGCAACAACTCGGAAGCCGCATCGAACTCTTGAGTGATATTGCCGTCCGCATCAACGCCACACGGTCGATGCCGGACTTGTTAGATGTGCTCCGCTCCCAGGCGAAACGGCTGCTTCCCGGCGAATGGGCCTTTCTCGCACGTATTGCCGAGCAACGAAAGCAGTATGACCTGCACGTGCTCTATGTTCCGTCCGGAGACCCGCCGCCCGTTCTTTCGTACGGCGTGTCGGAAGGCGTCGTCGGCTGGTCCATCTCGAATCGCTCGGCTGTTGCCATGAACTGCACGTCGATTCCCGTTCGGTGCTCGGAGGCGGAAGAAGAGGCCAAGCAAGCGGGCATGAAGACGATGCTGCTCGTGCCGCTGAAAATCGACGGAGCAGTTGTTGGAGCGCTCGGCGTCGGTTCCGTCATCGAGAATCTGTACGAAGATGCCGATATCTGGATTGCGCAGCTGTTAGGATTGCAGATTGCCCTGGCGCTGAAAAATTCCCACACACTCATCAACGCCAACAAGCGGATGGTGCAGCTTGAACTGGTGAATCAGATTGCTCGCCAACTCACCGGCACACTGGACGTCGCCATGCTCTTGCAATCGGCGGCATACCAGCTGCATAAACAATTTCACTACTTCGATGTGACAATCTTCTTGGTAGACCGGGAACGGGGCGAACTCGCCCTCGCGGCGCAATCCGGCCAGTACAGCGACTTTCTCCCCCCCGACTATCGTCAGAAAATTGGCCAGGGTATCATCGGTACGGTTGCGAAGGAGGGACGCTACATTCTTGCGAACGACGTCACGAAAGAACCGCGATACATGACCTACATGTATCAGTACACCAATGCCGAGTTGGCGATCCCGATTCTGGTTGAAGGAGAAGTTGTCGGCGTGTTAAATGTGGAGGATTCAAAGCTCAACGCGTTTGACGACACCGATGTGCTTGTGCTCTCAACGCTGTGCGACCAGCTCAGTTCGGCGCTGCGCAACGCACGGCTGTTTGAAGAAATCCAGCGCACGAATGAACGGCTCGTCGAATTAGACAAATTGAAAACGGAATTCGTCAGCATCGTGTCGCACGATTTTCGTACGCCGCTTTCCACCATTATGCTGGCAGCCAAGTCGCTGCTTCGAAAAGGAGAGCCGGTCTCGGAAAAACATTTGCGCGATTATCTCAGCATTATCGTCGACCAAGCGGGCAAGCTGAGCCGCTTGGCCGAGGATACTTTGTCGATCGCCAAAATTGAGTCGGGACAGCTCAACTATGTGTTCAAGGTCGTCAACGTGGAGTCGGTTATCCGCGAAGCGGCCTCGATGGTGAAAATGTCAGCGCGGCACAGGTTAGAGCACGCCGTCGACCTTGACGCGTCCTACGTTCGCGGAGATCAGAACAAGCTCCGGCAAGTCTTGCAAAACCTCGTCTCCAACGCAGTCAAATATTCTCCTAACGGCGGCTTGATCACCGTGCAAGCGACGGTGGACAAGCGCAATCCCGACGAAGTTCTGTTTTCCGTTTCCGACCAGGGAATTGGGATCGCCCCCGAACACATCGGCAAACTGTTCGGTAAGTATGCGCGTCTGGAGTCGGAGACGACGAAGGAGATTCAGGGAAGCGGTCTCGGCTTGTGGATTTGCCGCGAGATTATCAAGGTACACGGTGGAGAAATCTGGGTGGAAAGCGAACCGGGCCGTGGAAGCACCTTCAAATTCACCGTCAAACGTGGTGAGAGCACCAGCTGATTAGTCCGCTGTCGATTCTCCCTTTGATCCTCCTTCGAATTAGCTTGCCCCCGCACACCGCATTGCGTATCTTCGTATTGCATCTCGTTGGAATTCTTCATCCAATACTATAGGAGGTCGCTATGCTGTTCATCTTGAGCCTTATTGTAGCGGGCCTTGCCGCACTCGCATGGCAAGCGGCCCGGAAACGAGCACAGTTCAATTTGATGTATCGCAGCTCCGCCAACCTCGCCCTCGCTGTGACGGTGTTGTTTATCGGCGTTGCGATCTCACAATTCTTCACGGTGGTGCCGGCAGGACACGTCGGCGTGGTGGATTTCTTCGGTGTTGTATCGGATAACACGTTGAAGGCGGGCATCAATGCCGTGAATCCGATGGCGCGTGTGGTCAAGTTTTCAGTGAAGACGCAAGAGATTAAGGAGACCCTGGATGTGCCGTCGCGGGAAGGGCTCACCGTCCAGCTGGAAGTGAGTGCGCTGTTCCACTTGAATCCCGAAAAGGCGGCGGATGTGTACAAGACCATCGGAGAAAACTACGTGCAGATTATTCTCGAACCCCAGTTCCGGTCTGTGGTGCGCGGCGCGACGGCAGCGTACGAAGCCCGAGCGCTCTACACCTCGGATCGAGAGCTGCTCGCGCGGGCAATCCAGACGGAGATCGAGAAGCTCGTTGCTCCGCGAGGCATCACGGTTGAGGCAACGCCGCTTCGGCGCGTTGGCCTGCCGCCCGGCTTAATGGCTGCGATTGAGGAGAAACTGCGCGCAGAACAGGAGAGCCACCGGATGGAGTTTGTCCTTGCGCGCGAAAAACAGGAAGCTGAGCGCAAACGCATCGAGGCACAGGGCATTGCTGATTTTCAGAACATCGTTGCCCGCGGGATTAGTGAGCAACTCTTGCGGTGGAAAGGAATTGAAGCGACAGAAAAGTTAGCCGGCTCGGCAAACTCCAAAATTGTCGTCATCGGCTCCGGGCGGGACGGCCTGCCGTTGATTCTCAACACACAATAGAACATCAGTCGGAATGCAACGATGGGACGTTCCCGCGTTCAATAATGACGCAGAGCGTCTGGAAGTTTGTTCCCACGCAGAGCATGGGAACAAGCAGATAGATAATGCCAAATGGGAAAATCCGATAATTCATCGGTCGCGCCACTACTTCCGTACGCGTCCTACCCACCACACTACAACAGCCACGGCCAGCCCCGGATACATCGGCTCGATACCGAAGATGTATTCGGGTGCATCGGCCGATCCCCTCAACACGCCGTAGAGTAAACTGCCGGTTGATGTTAGCCAACCGAGCAGCATCGCGAGAAACGCATCGCTCGCTCGCATTCGCAGCGCAGGGAAGTACCCTGCGATAACGGGCAGCAGCAGCCCAGGAATGATGCACGTCCCAATCGTATACCAAATGCTCACGACGGATGGGACCAACAATGCCAACGCTATCGCGACAAGAGCGGAAATGATGAGCCCAATCTGAGTCCACCGCTTGACCAGCGGTGAATCATCCGACAGGCGATACCATCGCCCCACAAGATCCTTCCCAATCGTTGATGCCGAAATGAACGTGAGGCTGCTCAACGTTGACATGATGGTTGCCAACAAACCGACGAAGAACAATCCCTTCGCGACAGACGGGAGTGTTATCTCCGCGAGCATCGGGTATGCGAACAGCGGCTCATGTAGGTCCGGTAATGCTGCGCGTGCGTAAAGTCCCGTCATACTCGTGAGGAAATCGAAACAACACCAGAAGCCGATGGAAAGGAGAATACCCCTGCGCGCTGTTCGTCCGTCCTTTGCGGCGTAACACCGTTGGTGGAAGGCCGGGTCGACGAGCGTCCAGAGCGCGATGAAGAACCAGACGGCGATATATTGCCATGAGTTGCCGCCGTGCCATGTGAGGTGGAGCGGCGGAACGTTTGCCGAAAGGAACTCCAGCCCGCCGAACCTACTGTAGGCGAAGGGGAGGAGTAACCCAAACCCGACAAACATGAACACAAACTGGAGCATGTTCACCCACACACCGGAGCGAAACCCGCCTGCATAGAAGTAGCACACGGTGAGAAACGTGCTGATGAGAACACTCGGCGCCAGGCCGACCCCGACGACCAGTTGAAAGAGAATGCCGAGCATCAGCACGTAGGCCGCGGGTGTAACGAGGATGAATGTCATCACGCCGCCGAGGAGAGCAGTCTTGCGGTCGTACGCGGCTTCGAGTTTATCGGGGATGGTGAAGAACTTTGTGGCTCGCACACGCGCCGCAAACAGCAGCGCAAACAGCAACGCGAAGATGTAGTAGGGCACCCCAAAGACGATCCAGTTCGAGATGCCGTATGTGTAAGAGAATTCACCGACTCCGAGAATCCCGCCATACCATGTTGAGACGAGCGTTGCGACGAACATCGGCAGCGTCAGCGTGCGGCCTGCGAGGAGATAGTCGTCGGTGCCGCTGCGTCGATGCCGTGCCGCGCGGAATCCGACAAACACCACGCCGGCCAAATACAGGACGATCAGCAAGACGTCGGGCGGCGTGAGGTTCACCATGCGGGCTAATGGTGGGGAGTGGTGCGTCGATACAGGAGGAGGTTCCCGCGCTCCACGGTGATGGAAACCGGATTGGAGACGACGACGTTGCTTATTCCACGCCCGCCGAGTTCAAGCGTTTCACCCTCCAGCGTAAACTTGAGTCCCCGCGTGGTGATGCCATCGCAGCGCGCAAGCGGAATGAGGGAAACAACAGTGCCCGGCGGGGCTTCGAACGAATACGTTCGCCCGACAAAGACAAGCTCACCCATATCGTCAACCATTGTGATGACGGCGTCCGGGAAGAACTTCGCGAGCACGGCGAGATTCCCAACCGTGTGGTCGAGCCGCTTCCCTGTTGCACCGACAACTACGATATGTTCGTACTTTTGCTTGATCGTCCAGGCGATGGCCTTTTCGAGGTCCGTCGAGGTATCGTCGATGATCTGATGCATCGGCACATGCTGAAACCGCACGCGCGTCTCGGCGTGGATCGAATCAAGATCGCCGACAATCGCGTCGGGCTTGAGCTTCAACGACGCAGCGATGTTGGCCCCACCATCGACGCAAACGAAGAGCGACGACGCGCGCAACAACTCTTGCAGAAGGCTCTTGCGCGGCGGATGGCCGTTGGCGAGTATCAGGGCTTGTTTACGCACTGTGATGCGCTTCTATTCTCTGTTTGAATTGTTGTGCTGTTGTGCGCGGGTCAGAGGCTTTGAGAAT
>JBGFRR010000051.1:0-6798 GCA_041695045.1 Bacteroidota bacterium | reverse complement strand
GCCGAGTTAGTCCTCACCCTGCGCTTTCGTAAACCCTTTCTGGCCGTCAAACTCCTGCAATTTCTCCACATGCATCCAACGGAATTGACCGGCAACGCGTTGCAGCAAGTCGATGAGCTGCGCATCGGTGAGGTCGCTATCCTCTGCCCGGAGGATGAAGCGGCAGCGGAAATGATCCACGCAATCCGTGATGGCGCCGGTTGGTGTGTAGACCTTCGTGCCGCGGTTGGAGACCATCTTAAGCTTCAACGGCGTGGGTGCGCACAGCTCTTCCAGACTCTTGCCGATGATCTCGGGGTCGTCCGCCGACTCGATGAAGATATCTGCGCCCACGACACGACGCTTCGTTGGTTTGACAAGGTCGAAGTCTGTCGAGACTTGTGGAAGCCTCAATGGTTTGTATTCACGCACGTGCCATCGCTGTGCTTTGCGGCCAAGGTTGGCGATGATGGCGTCGGTGTAGGTTGTTGTTGACGCCCCTTTGTCGTACCCTACAACATCGCCCGTGCGCACCGTTCCTTCTTCGAGCGTCACGAGTAACGCGTGTTCGATAGTCGCCGCCGCCTCGAATTCCCCGATGTGCCGCAGCATCATTACGGCCGACCCGAGAACAGCAGTGGGATTGATGACGTTCTTCCCGGCGTACTTTGGGGCCGAGCCGTGCACTGCCTCGAAGATTGCGACCTCATTCCCAATGTTGGCAGATGGCGCAAAGCCAAGTCCGCCAATCAGCGCAGAGGTCAGGTCGCTGATGATATCGCCGTTCATGTTGGTCGTCACGATCACCTCGAACTGCTCCGGCCGCTTGACGAGCTGATGCGCGCAGTTGTCGATGATGATGTGCTGCGACTCGATATCGGGATATTCTTTCGCAATCTCCTCAAAGGTACGTTTCATCGTGCCTTCGGTGAGTTTCATAATGTTGGATTTGGTGGCACAGTGGATACGCTTGCGTCCTTCGGCACGGCAAAGCTCAAACGCAAGCCGGATGACCTTCTCCGACCCTTTACGCGAAATGAGCTTGAGGCATTGCGCCACGCCGGGTGTCTGCATGTGCTCGATGCCGGCATACAAGTCTTCCACGTTCTCCCGCACCACAACGAGGTCGATGCCCCGACCGCTGTACGGCGTCGGGATGCCGGGAAGCTCGCGGACGGGCCGGAGATTGGCGAACGTCTCGAAAAGCTTGCGCAGCGTAACGTTTGCACTTTTTTCTCCGAAACCGACGGGCGTTTCGAGCGGACCCTTCAGTACGACGCGCGTTCTTCGGATCGACTCGATCGTCTCTTGCGGCACGCCGGATTCGAGTCCCTTCCTGAACACACGTTCTCCTGCTTCACATTCTTCCCATTCGATTGGCACGCCGGCTGCCTCAATCACTCTCCGAACCGCATTGATCACTTCGGGCCCAATCCCATCACCGGGAATGAGCGTGACCACCTTCTTTTCTGATCGTGTTGTAAAAGCCATAGGTTTTCCTTTCACTCCTGTTGTTCTGGTAACTGTGGAGGGGCTGTGGAAGGGGAACGTTTGTCTCAGAAATCAAAGATTTCGGAAAGCCATGACTTCCTCTTCTACTCCCTGACGATCCGCGAGTTTCAACTCCGTTGAACAACTGGGACATTGCATCGGTTTGCTCCTTTTGTTATGAGTAGCGGTCATGAATCCTGGCTTCACCACGCCGGATGAAAAAAGTGCTTAAATATTCCAAATTTTCAAAGATTCACTCTTTTTTCATAGCAGAGTTTCCGGTAAGTCACTCGACACCGTGGCCATAGACCATAGCTTCGAGGCGTTTGACCCGCTCCTCAAGAGGCGGATGCGTGTTGAACAATTTCATCAGCCCGACCCCCGAAAGTGGGTTGACGATGAACAGATGTGCTGTTGCAGGCGAAGCTTCCATCGGTATTTCCTGGGCTCGGGTCTGCAGCTTGCGCAGTGCGTTGGCCAGTGCAAGAGGATTGCCTGCCAGAGCTTTCTTCGAATAGGTGGCTTGCAGTTCCCGCGCACGTCTTCGCTTATTGTTGGGCATTGTGCCTCCTGAGCGTTTCGTTCTTGGTTTGATTGCCTGTACAGGAGCCAGGCGTTCTTGGGCGTCGGAAGTTTTCTTTCAAGGTTCCTGCTCACGTCGAGTAAATGCGCTGCCCGGTAGAAATGATGCGGATTGTTTTGGATGACGGAAAAAAGAATCTCTTTTGAATACAAGCGGTCAATCTCATCGTCCCGTTTTTTCACGCCGACAGCCACTTTTCTCCTAACTGTTCAAGGAATACCGACATTCGATCATCCTTTCCGTCTACTCCGGCGAATCTGCTTCCAGGCTTCCACGGCAAGCAGGACAACAGCAGAGGCAGCGAATGCCGTGCCCCATTGTTCAGCAGTGAGGGGAACCGTATTGAAGGCGTCTTGGAGAACCCCAACGTAGAGCGTGAGAGCCATCAGAAGTAGCGCCAGAAGACTGCTTGCTGCTAAGGAAATATTCGTGAACGGTCCTAACTGAAACACCGAGACATCGAATGACCGGCAGTTCAACCCGTTGAAGAGTCGCGCGAAGATGAGCGTGACGAAGAACATTGTCATCGCCTCCACGGTCGATGCACCCTCTTCCAGCGCCCAAAGGAAAACGCCGAATGTGACAGCGGCAATGAGAGCGCCAACACCAAAGATATATCCCAGTGCTGCCCGGTTGAGAATTCCTTCGTTCTTCCGCCGCGGTGGTTTGTTCATGATACCTGATTCCGGCGGCTCAACGCCCAGCGCAATAGCAATCAGTCCGTCCATGATGAAATTGATGAACAAAATTTGCACGGCGGTCAACGGCAACGGACGTTCTGCCATCAAGGCAATGACCATGGCAAACACGGTTCCCATATTTCCACTCAGGAGAAAGACTAAATACTTCCGGATGTTCTCGAAGATGCCGCGTCCTTCCTCGACAGCTGCTACGATGGACGCAAAGTTATCATCGGTGAGGATCATGTCCGACGCCTCCTTGCTCACGTCGGTTCCGGTGATCCCCATCGCGACGCCAATGTCGGCGCGCTTCAATGCCGGCGCATCGTTTACGCCGTCACCCGTCATTGCAACGATATGTCCCTTCTTCTGTAACGCCGAGACGATCTGGAGCTTGTGCGCCGGGGAGATCCGCGCATACACATCAACAGTTTCGACGATGTTCTCCAATTGGTTTTCCGGGAGCTTCTCCAGTTCCGTTCCCGTGATGACCTCTCCCCGTTTGAGAATCCCTAACTCTCGTGCCACAGCCTCAGCGGTTATCTTATGGTCGCCCGTAATCATCACAGGGCGAAGACCGGCGCTTTCACAGGTTCTGATAGCTTCCCGTACTTCCGGTCGTGGAGGATCCATCATGCCTGCAAGACCTAAGAACGTCATATCCGTCTCGATGCTCTCGTCGGAACCATTCTGGCTTGTGAGTTTTTTTGCTGAGAGGGCGAGCACGCGCAGCGCGTTCTTCGCCATCTGATGAGCAGCGTTCAAAACCTCAGCCCGATGCGTTGCATCCAGCGGCACAATGGCTCCGTTACGGTGAATATGTGTGCACGATTCGAGAACAACCTCCGGAGCCCCTTTGCTGAACGCACGAAATCCATCCGGCAGAAGATGTACGGTGGTCATCCGTTTCCGTTCGGAGGAGAAGGGAATTTCACGCACGCGCGGAAACATGCTGACACAAGTATCGCGGTCAATCCCTGCCTTTGCGGCTGCGACAACGAGCGCTCCCTCGGTAGGATCTCCCGTGAGCTGCCACTGCTCACCACCCCGGCGAATGCTCGCATCATTACAGAGCACAGCGGCCGTCAGGAGCTCCTGGAGGCGCTGATCGACCGCAGGATCAAATTCGACTCCTTCGACCGACAACCGGCCCACGGGTGCATAACCGACTCCCTCCACCTCGATGGTTTTTCCGTTCACGCTGATCACGCGTACCGTCATCTCATCTTGCGTCAGCGTACCGGTTTTGTCAGAACAAATAACGGTTGTGGCCCCCAACGTTTCTACGGCCGGAAGTTTTCGGATGAGCGCGTTCCGTTTGACCATCCGGCGGACGCCTATCGCTAACGTGATTGTCACAACGGCGGGGAGCGCTTCGGGGATGATGGCCACTGCCAGTGCAACTCCCCACACAAACATCTCAGCAACCTCATACCCGCGAAGCACACCTAATATACTCATCACGGCTGCGAGTGCGATGGCAAAGAGGCCGACCCACTTTCCCAAGCGATCAAGGTTCATCTGTAATGGAGTTCTGGGCTGTTCGGTCGTCCGCAACATGTCGGCGATCTTGCCGAACTCGGTGCGCATGCCGGTCGCAACAACGACTGCTCGTCCTTTACCGTACGTTACGAGCGTCCCCATATAGAGCATATTTCTTCTGTCGCCAAGAGGAACGTCGCCCGACGGCAGGATCTGAGCAGTTTTCTCGACCGGAAGGGACTCGCCTGTGAGAGGTGCCTCATCCACCTTCAGGTTGATCACGTCAACAGTTCGTGCATCGGCCGGAACACGGTCGCCTGCTTTCAAAAGAATCACATCGCCCGGAACCAACTCGCGGGAAGGGATACTTTGCTGCTTTCCATCGCGCAGAACGGTTGCATTCGGCGCCGCCATTTTGCGCAGCGATTCGATCGCTTTGCCCGCCTGGTATTCCTGAATAAAGCCCAACACTCCCGCAAGGACAACGATGACAAAGATGGCGATCGCTTCGATCACCTCACCGATGCCCATCGAAATGACGCCGGCGACAATCAGGATCAGGATCAGGAAACTCTTGAACTGACCGAGGAAAAGGAGCAACGGTGGCGTTTTTCTCTCCCCCTGCAATTCGTTTGGGCCCAGCGCCAACAATCGCTTCTGTGCCTCTACTTCGCTCAGACCCGAAGGTGTTGAATCAACTGAAACGAGAACATCGCGAACGTCGCTCGTCACCCAGAGCGCGTTCTCCTGCGTGGATTGGTTGAGATGTTGGCGTGTCATTGTGTTCCCAAGTACATGTACGAGATATGTTGACTCAGCGACCGACTCATAACCGTTCCTCCTTTTTGAAAATGCCGAATATTTTATTGAGCGCGCCTTTTTCAAGTTTCGCAAGCGCGTGAAGCTCACCCGCATCAAGCCACACGCCGTCGCAGGAGAAGCACTTGTCTATCTTGATTCCCTTGTATTCGACCTCTTTCAGCTCCATTCCGCACTTTGGACAGCGCATAAAATGTAACGCTTTCAGGCGTGCTCGTTCTTCTTCAGCAAACTTCTTGAGCCTCTCGTCCTCTTCCTTCTTTCTTCTCTCCAATTCAAGTCGTGCAAAATATTCCTCTTCTTTTTCACTTGGTTTCACCGGCATCGGTTGGTTCCTTTCGTTTGTGAAGTTTTGACAGAAGATTTCGAAGCAGTTTTCTTGCCCACAACAATTCGGCCGCGAGGATTCCCAACCCCAGCGGTATAACAAGAACAGCAGGTCCCGGCAGGATGATCATTCCGCCGATGACGATGAACGAGATGAAGAACAGAGGCGCGCCAAGAGGAAACGCCTGCGATTGCACGATGAGATGTTGCATCCCCTCGTATCCAAACTGCGCCCAGCCGAACATCTGTATCTGCAGTACCTCAACCCAGCCTTCCAGTGTTACAACCTGGAAGAGGGTGAGGAGCGACGCGTCAAGCGAGCCAAAGTGGATCGGGTCGTTCTTTCCAAAGATGAACGTCGCCATCACGCCGTAGATATAGAAGTGAAGAAAGAGGAGTATGCCGACGTAGCCCATGGACGGAATGCTCTTCAGGAGTGCGCCAACAAGAATCCGCAACCGTGGCAGCACCGTCAAGAGTCTGAGAACACGAAGAATACATGCAAGCCGCAGCACAACGACAAACTGCGAGCTAAACGGGAGAAGGCAGACCGCAACAATGACGAAGTCGAAGGCATTCCACGGGTCGCGGAGATAACGCCAAGGATGATTTCCGTGCGCGCCTATCTTGATGATGATCTCGAGAACAAATATGAAAAGCACGATCTTGTCGAGCGCCTTGAGGATCGTCCCATACCGTTCCATCATGAACGGCGAAGTTTCAAGACCGATGAGTACACCGGCAAAGAGAATGACTCCAACAATGAAATTCTGAAACCATGAGGATATGACGATCGTGTGCAGTGTTTCTTTCATAAGTATGTGCGCGTTAGCTCAGAAATTCAAAGCATTTCTTCCTCAAGAAAGCTCCTCCGCAATGCTCTGGGATTCCTGCTCTTTTACTCAAGTTGACCGCTTGTTTGAATGGGTTAAAACCCCTAAATATATTGGTTGGAAATTCTATCCACGCCCTAAAGGACGTGGCTATAGCCCCGACCTTCAGGTCGGGGATTACTTGAGTCTTTTAGTTCTGTGGATTGACCGCAAATCCAAATCCGATTTTTAGTCCTATCGTTGATTTCATAGGTAGAAACCATCTGAGACAAGTACTGCTTCAGATCGTTTTGGCATGGAAGTTTCCTCCTCATTGTTTACAAAATCGCGTGGTTGAAGATATGTAAAGTGAAAAGAGAAAGCAAATCTGAGTGCGAAAGGGAGAAATGGAACCAAGAAATGTTTTTGCAGTACCTGCATGGAGGGAATGCCCGAACACCTGCTCTCGATCAAATCGTCATCAACCGGACTTCTCCCCGATGGCACACCGGGAATACCATCTTTTCTCATCTGAAGAAGTCTAACAAGATGTTGAAAAAGGAAACGGAGTGGTGTCAGGACTTATCCCGCTTCTCAGTCCCGCCTTTCCCGTCACAATTACTTA
>JBGFRR010000093.1:0-6821 GCA_041695045.1 Bacteroidota bacterium | reverse complement strand
GGATTCCAAAATACACGCTCAAAGAACTGAAAGCAAATCACAACCAATGCAAACTGTGAGAGCGTAATTGCTCTGCTGGATTCCAAAATACACGCTCAAAGAACTGAAAGCAAATCACAACCCTGCTCCCATCAATCCACGAGCAGTACGAGCTGGATTCCAAAATACACGCTCAAAGAACTGTCCCGCTGTATCCCGCTTGGAAGGCAGCGGGGCGGGCGGGATCCCGCCTTATTGAAAGAAACATTAGTGGCGGGAAAAGCAAATCAGAACTCACAGCATGATCAACTTCGCAACATCTTTGTCTCAGATATACAAATAATAGAAGCTACCGACTCTGGCGTTCCCTCCACGATTAGCAACGTGACGAACCTCCAAAGTGGTAGCTTCAAGACTAAGGTCGACAAAAAGTTACTTGAATGGTTTCAAACCCTGAAATCTCTATTCTGATTCACGCTTGGCAAAGGGCCGCAGATTGACACGGCTGGATTCCAAAATACCTGCCCGTCCGGCAGGCGGGCACGCTCAAAGAACTGTCCCGCCATAACCCGCTTGGAAAGCAACGAGACGGGAGGGAATGGGGTTCTCATCACGTGGAACATACCCAAGCTTAACGTTGCCGATGGTAAAAATCTCCAGCGCCCGCCTGTCGTACGGATTGCCCGGTTCCTGCTTGATGATCAATTCGTCGCCATCCTTCAGCGATGAAATCACCGTCTCCCCTTCATAATAAACGAAACCGGCCACATAAAACTTCGTCAGGAAATATCGTTTCCTGTTCTCTTCCGCTCTAACTTTTTTGGGGAGAAAGAGAGCAAAGAAACCGACGCTTAATCGTTGGAGGAAGCTCAGTCTGTTCATGATTACTCTGCTCCTGCCTTCTCGACGGTACATTCTAACGGAAACGACCCTGAAAAGCAAATTGCTTGAGGAGAGAGTTGGATGTTCCGAAGGAATGGTGTTCGCGCCGGATGCATCAATGAACGCCTCGCGTCGTACCGTTATCCACACCGGCTGCGCTACCAAAACACCAAAGCCCCAACTGTGTTGGGGCTTTTGACCAAAACATTTTCCTCAATATGCTCACTCGATGAGTTCCGCTCCCAACTCACGCTTGAGGGCGGTGATCACCGGATGCTCATCGGCGGGTGATGGGGTTGCACGCTGTGGCGAGGGCGTCTGTGCACGAACCTGATGCGCCAGAGGTGCATCCGCCTTTGGCGGAGAGGCGGGTTGTGCATGCAACACCGGCTCGATCGGCACGTGCACGCCCGCGACGCGTTGAAAGGTTTCTACGAGGAACTCTTTGCTGCGCTTGAGGGAAGAGTAGTGGTAATCGTCAGGGCAGGCGATACGGATTGCGCCGTTGTGGACGTCGAGGATGCTGGTCTCGCCAAGCACTGTTGCGACCGAAATGCGGGTGCGCTGAACTTCCGCAACCCAGTCCTGCCACAGCGCGTACGCCTGTTCAGCAGAAATCGTCTGCAGCGGCAGGGGCGTCGTGAACGGCGAGCTGAACGCCGCTCCCTGACGTTGTTCTTCTCGAGAGGATGACGCCGGCCACGAAGGAGCTTCAGCTTCTTTCACTCCTCCGTTGCCGTTTGAGCCTTTCGCAGCGGCGGGAGCGTTCACCGTCGCATACGCCCGTCCCGTCATAGCGGGATTCATTGCTTGAGCCGCGGCCGTGCGGAGCCTGCCGGCGCTCACTGTTCCCACAACTTTCATTTCACCTGCCTGTCCGGCGCGCAGGCTCCTGGGGGGCACGCCGTTGGAATTGACCTCGCCGTCAAGTTTTTTTTTGAGGTCGTCGATCTGTTTCAACAGCTCCTCCACCTGCACAGCGCTGTTCATCTTCACCATCTGCAGCAAGCCCGCTTCCAACTTGTAGCGCGGCTGGGACGACCAGCGAACCAACTGCTCCAAATCGACCGTCAGCTTGATGAGTCGCAGGAGGTCGTTCTCCAAAAACGCCTCTGCCTCCGTTTGATAGCGTTTCTTGAAGCCATCCGACGCTTCGACAAGCTCTGTGGACTCTGTCGTGCGGACGACGAGCAGGTTGCGGAAATGCTCGCTCAATCCGTTGAGGAACTCACGGATATCGTAACCGCTACGGACGATTTCATCCACAAGGTCAATTGCACCGCGAACATTTTTAGCTTTGACGAGGTCGGTTACGCGGAAGAACAGCTCGAGGTCGAGCACGTGCAGCACCTCTTGTGCGTCGGCTGCGGTGATGGTGTTGCCGCAGAAGGAGCGCACCTGGTCGAAGATGCTCTGTGCGTCCCGCAGCGAGCCGTCTCCTTTCTTGGCGATGATCAGCAGGGCGTCGTCGTCGATGCTTACGTTTTCTTCGTGTGCAATGTATTTGAGTCGCGCGAGAATTTTATCGGTGGCAATGCGTCGGAAGTCGAAGCGCTGGCAGCGGGAGAGGATGGTTGTGGGGACTTTGTGTATCTCCGTCGTTGCAAAGATGAAGACGACGTGCGGAGGAGGTTCCTCGAGCGTTTTCAGGAGGGCATTGAAGGCCTCCTTGGTGAGCATGTGTACTTCGTCGATGATGTACACCTTGGTTTTGCCGCGGGCGGGGGCGTAGCGGACGGACTCGCGTAGGTTGCGAATCTCCTCAACGCCACGGTTGGAAGCGCCGTCGATCTCAATCACGTCCAGGCTGCGGCCTTCGGTGATCTCCACGCACACGTCGCATGCGTTATCGGGGTTGGCGTCGGCCGGCGAGGAGCAGTTGAGGGCTTTCGCAAGGATACGGGCGGTGGTAGTTTTGCCGCATCCGCGCTGTCCGCTGAAGATATAGGCATGCGCAACACGTTTGGTCTTGATGGCGTTGACGAGTGTGTTCGTAATGTGCGACTGGCCGACGACGTCTTCGAACACCATCGGCCGCCACTTGCGTGCAGTGACCTGATAGGTCATAGGAGTAAGTAAATTACTTCGCCGAGGGCGATACGTGATATTCTATGGCTGTTGGAATCTTTACCCGCTTCGAGGCGTCAAGGATCTCAACAGAAACCAAATTCCCCAACGCATCGTAATCCAAAATCACTCCCGGCTTGTCTTCATCGCTCTCGCTGACGGGGGTGTCGGCAAAGATCACCGTCATCGTATCTGTCTCGCGATCGTAGATCACTTTCATGTCTCTGTTCTCCAGTACTTTTCCACCTTTGTTGTTCTGTAAGCCGTGACAACCTCGACGGGGTTTCGGTCTACATCGACAATAACTCGAATGAGAACTGTTTTCTGCTCTTCCCGAAGCCTAACCCTTGACTGGTAAACAAAACGATGTTCTTGTTCTTGAATAACTTGCTCTGGCTTGGCTAAGACTTTTGAAACCTCTTCCTCGGCAATCTGCCTTCTGCTCAACATCTGCTGTGCGTGGTCTGTCAGTTTATAGTCAAAAACTGACGGCTCTTGTGTTCCCATTTGCGGTCAGTAACCTGGTAGGTCATAGGCTTACCATCAACCTGTAATATCGAGAAATTCTTCGATTGGAACAGTGACTTCTTTTCGAGCCTTCTTACCTAACTCATAAATCTCGTTAAACTCTTTTTCAATCCTTTTTAACGCCTCTGCTTCAAAATACTGTTCACCGCAGAACTCGCATTCTTCACATGGGACATTATTCACAACGAGAAAGCGATTATCGTGTCGATAGATGTACTGCACTAGTTTCACCTTGAAGCTCGTTTTGCCGCAGAAATTACAAACTTTCATGGCTTTTCTCTTTCGAAGGGTGTTCTCCATTTGGGAGGTCTTGGAATATAGACCGTAACAAGCACTAGTTGTTCACCCCGTTCACCACAAACGACATGGACCGGAACATTGTTGAGGGTGAACCCAGCCACCAAACAAGAAGCCCCTCTACCTGTGTCCTCATACCGTTCCAGTATGTTGCCGTTTAGTAACGCCTCCTCAACGTTTTTGACTGTAAGATTTTCATTCTGCCGTTCTTGATCACCGTGTTTCGAAAAATAATACGCGCTTTGCTTGACGCGTTCTTTTATCCACTCGGTATCAAGATTCATTCAGTTTCTTATGCGGCTCATATCGACGGAACGTTTTATTTATCAGCCCCCATTTTCTGGGGGTCACCTGATAAGTCATGAAGCCAAGTTAGAAATTAAAAATCAAAAAGCAACCGGGGTTTCGTGATGAGAACCACAGCGGTGCCGTTGTGGTTGCGGTTTCCGAATTATCGTTTTGCATCAAACACGAATTTCATCGCTTCTTCTATCGTCTCAACGGGAATAATCTTCAACCCCTGCTTCACTCGCTCAGGAATTTCAGCAAGGTTTTTCACATTCTCCTTCGGGATGAGGACCGTCTTGATACCGCTTCGTTGCGCGGCGAGGAGTTTCTCGTTCAAGCCCCCGACCGGTAGCACGTTGCCGCGGAGAGTAATCTCGCCTGTCATCGCGACGTCGTTGCGGGCCTTGCGGCCGCTTGCCGCGGAGATCATAGCCATCGCCATCGTAAGTCCTGCCGATGGTCCGTCCTTCGGGATCGATCCTTCCGGCAGGTGGATGTGGATTTCCCTGCCTTTGTAGAAATCGACCGGCACGCCTAACTGTTTTGCGTTCGCGCGGATGTAGCTTAAAGCGGCTTGCGCGGATTCTTTCATGACATCGCCCAGTTGGCCGGTCAGCGTCAGTTTCTCACTGCCGCGCATAATCGTCGCATCGACGTTGAGGATGTCGCCGCCCACGCTCGTCCATGCCAACCCCGTTACCGAGCCGACGCGTTGCTCACGGTCGGCGGCGCGCTTCCGGAACTTGGGCACACCGAGGTAGCGCTCGATGTCCTCCGGTCGCACAGTCATCGATCTTTTCTTCTTCGCGCCGGAGCCGTTTTTTCGCCTCGAGAGCACGACATCCTTCGCAACTTTCCGGCTGATGGAGGCAATCTCGCGCTCGAGGTTTCTCACACCTGCCTCGCGCGTGTACTCATGAATCACGTTGTCGATCGCCTCGTCGGTGATGCGCACATCCTGCTCGCTGAGGCCGTGTTCTTTCATCTGTCGTGGGATAATATGCCGCTTGGCGATCTCTCGCTTGTCGTGGTCTAAATAACCGGGCAGCTCGATGACCTCCATCCTATCCTGCAGCGGGAGGGGAATGTTGTAGCGCACGTTGGCTGTGGTGATGAACATGACCTTCGAGAGGTCGTAGTCCACGTCGAGATAGTGGTCGTTGAACGTGCTGTTCTGCTCGGGGTCGAGCACTTCCAACAGCGCGGCGGAGGGGTCGCCGCGAAAATCCATGCTCATTTTGTCCACTTCGTCCATGAGCATCACAGGGTTGATGACGCCCGCCCGTTTCATTGATTGAATGATCTTGCCGGGCATCGAGCCGATGTAGGTGCGCCGGTGGCCGCGGATTTCGGCCTCATCCCGCACGCCGCCGAGTGAAATGCGGACGAACTTCCGGCCGATGGCGCGAGCAATCGACTTTGCCAGCGAGGTTTTGCCGACCCCTGGAGGGCCGACGAAGCAGAGAATCTGTCCGCGCATTTCCTTCACAAGGTTCAGCACGGCGATGTGTTCGAGGATGCGCTCCTTCGGTTTCTCGAGCCCGAAGTGGTCTTCATCCAAAATCCTTCGTACGTGTTCGACGTCGAGGTTGTCCTTCGTGCGCTTGTGCCACGGGACGGCAATGAGCCAGTCGAGGTAGTTCCGCGCCACGGTGAACTCCGGCGACATGGGAGGAGTCTTCTTCAGCTTGTTGAACTCCTCCATCGCCTTTTCTTCAACCTCCTTGGGCATCTTCGCCTTTTTGACCTCGTCCTTCAGCTTGGCCAACTCAGGCGAGGCCTCGTCTTCCCCTAACTCATCCTGCAGGATGCGAATCTGTTCCTGGATGAAATACTTGCGTTGGGATTTCTGGATGTTATCCTGCACCTTCGTGTCGATTTCACGCTCGATTTTCAGGATGTCGAGCTCTGTGGTCAGGATTTTGGAAAGCTCGTAAAGTTGCTCGCGCAAGGATTGCAGCTGGAGGATGCGTTGTTTAACCTCCACGCTCTGGACGAGGTTCGACGCCATATAAAAGAGCTTCCGCTGCGGCTCCTTGACGCCTTCGAACGCAATGAGGAGCTCGGGCGGAACATTGCGGCTGAGGCGTACATATTCCGCGAAGAGCATGGACGTGTGGCGGACGAGCGCGTCGATCTCGTGTGTGGCGGGTGGGTCGAGACGGTTGAGAGCGACTTCCGCTTCGAGATACTGCGGATTTTGGAAGAAGCGAACCGCGCGCGCTTGCACAACGCCATCGACCAAAATTTTCATGAGGCCGTTGGGGAGCTTGAGCATCTGGACGATGCGGGCGACAGTGCCGTCGTGGTACACGTCGTCGGCAGTCGGCTCGTCGACGGCCGGATTGCGCTGGGAGACGAGGAGGATGAACTTGCCCCGCCCGAGCGCCTCGTTGGCGGCGCGCAGGGACGACTCGCGCCCCACGAGCACCGGGTAAATCATGTACGGAAAGACGACGACATCGCGCAACGGCAGGACGGTGAGAACCGCGGGGATGCTCTCAAGCGTTTCGACCGCTTGTTCACCCTGCTTTGTTGATTGTTCACTCATCGGGCACAGGAAAGAAAAAGGGCGCAGCGTAAAGCTACACCCAATTGGTGAAATAATATACCCAGACGTTGGGGGATTGTCAAGAAAACAGGATTAAAGAAAACAAAACGGACAGCCTTAAAGAAACAAGACTGTCCGTCAACGTTAGAGTACATTAGGCAGATGCTTACTTCGAAAGCAACAGTTTACCGGATAGCAGTACGGTTTGTTTGCCGCCGCCGGGGATGGC